>NZ_JBEXLA010000020.1:0-118227 GCF_040609715.1 Streptomyces sp. NPDC004610
GGACGGAGGAACTCCCACTCCTCATCAGACAGCTCATGACGACGTATCACCCGACCATGATCCACCACGCAAGATCAATTGAAGACACGCCCTAGCGCGCGAAGGGCCGCGCCCCGGTCGCCCGGGGTGCGGCCCTGTCCTGTCTCCGCGCGGAGTGTCAGCCGCGGATCAGGTTGCGCAGCACGTACTGCATGATGCCGCCGTTGCGGTAGTAGTCGGCCTCACCGGGGGTGTCGATACGGACGACCGCGTCGAAGTCGACGCCCGTGTCGGTGGTGACCTTGACGGTGGCCGGGGTCGTGCCGTCGTTCAGTTCGGTGACGCCCGTGAAGGAGAAGGTCTCCTCGCCGGTCAGGCCGAGGGACGCGGCGGACTGCCCCTCCGGGAACTGGAGCGGGAGCACGCCCATGCCGATCAGGTTGGAGCGGTGGATGCGCTCGTAGGACTCGGCGATGACGGCCTTGACGCCGAGCAGGGCGGTGCCCTTGGCGGCCCAGTCGCGGGACGAGCCGGAGCCGTACTCCTTGCCCGCGAGGACGACGAGCGGGATGCCCTGCTCGATGTAGTTGCGGGAGGCGTCGTAGATGAAGGAGACCGGGGCGTCGGCCTGGGTGAAGTCGCGGGTGTAGCCGCCCTCGGTGCCCGGCGCGATCTGGTTGCGCAGCCGGATGTTGGCGAAGGTGCCGCGGATCATGACCTCGTGGTTGCCGCGGCGCGAGCCGTAGCTGTTGAAGTCGCGGCGCTCCACGCCGTGCCCGGTGAGGTACTTGCCGGCCGGGGTGTCGGCCTTGATGGCACCGGCCGGGGAGATGTGGTCGGTGGTGACCGAGTCGCCGAGCTTGGCGAGGACGCGGGCGCCGGAGATGTCGGTGACCGGCGCCGGGTCCATCTGCATGCCCTCGAAGTAGGGGGGCTTGCGGACGTAGGTGGACTGGGCGTCCCACTCGAAGGTGTTGCCGGTGGGGATGGGCAGCGCCTGCCACTGGGCGTCACCGGCGAAGACATCGGCGTAGGACTTGTTGAACATGTCCTCGCCGATGGCGCTCGCGACGACCTCGTTGACCTCGGCCTCGGTGGGCCAGATGTCGGTCAGGAAGACCGGCTTGCCGTCCTGGTCGGTGCCGAGGGCGTCGCGGGTGATGTCGACCTTCATGGAGCCGGCGAGGGCGTAGGCGACGACCAGCGGCGGGGAGGCCAGGTAGTTCATCTTGACGTCGGGGTTGATCCGGCCCTCGAAGTTGCGGTTGCCGGAGAGGACCGAGGTGACGGCGAGGTCGTGGTCGTTGACCGCCTGGGAGACCTCGTCGGGCAGCGGGCCGGAGTTGCCGATGCAGGTGGTGCAGCCGTAGCCGACGAGGTTGAAGCCGACCTTGTCCAGGTACGGGGTGAGGCCCGACTTGTCGAAGTAGTCGGTGACGACCTTGGAGCCCGGGGCGAGGGTGGTCTTGACCCAGGGCTTGCGGGTCAGACCCTTCTCGACGGCCTTCTTCGCGACCAGCGCGGCGGCGACCATGACGTACGGGTTGGAGGTGTTGGTGCAGGAGGTGATCGCGGCGACGGTCACGGCACCGTGGTCGATCTCGTACGTCGTGCCGTCGGGGGCGGTGACGGTGACCGGGTTGCTGGGCACGCCGTTGGTGGCGGCCGGGGCGTCGGAGGCGGGGAAGGACTCCTGGCCGGCCTCGTCGGCGGTGTCGACGTAGTTGAGGACATCGCGCTTGAACTGCTCGGCGGCGTTCGCCAGGACGATCCGGTCCTGCGGGCGCTTGGGCCCGGCGATGGACGGGACGACGGTGGCGAGGTCCAGCTCCAGCTTCTCGGAGAAGTCCGGCTCGGCGGCCGGGTCCAGCCACAGCCCCTGCTCCTTGGCGTACGCCTCGACCAGGGCGACCTGCTGCTCGCTGCGGCCGGTCAGCCGCAGGTAGTTCAGGGTCTCGCCGTCGATCGGGAAGATGGCGGCGGTGGAGCCGAACTCCGGGGACATATTGCCGATGGTGGCGCGGTTGGCGAGGCTGGTGGCGGCCACGCCCTCACCGTAGAACTCCACGAACTTGCCGACCACACCATGCTTGCGGAGCATCTCGGTGATGGTGAGCACCAGGTCGGTGGCGGTGGTGCCGGGGGTCAGCTCGCCGGTCAGCTTGAAGCCGACGACGCGCGGGATGAGCATGGAGACCGGCTGGCCCAGCATCGCGGCCTCGGCCTCGATGCCGCCGACGCCCCAGCCGAGCACGCCGAGGCCGTTGACCATGGTGGTGTGCGAGTCGGTGCCGACCAGGGTGTCCGGGTACGCCTTGCCCTCGCGGACCATGACGACGCGGGCCAGGTGCTCGATGTTCACCTGGTGGACGATGCCGGTGCCGGGGGGTACGACCTTGAACTCGTCGAACGCGGTCTGGCCCCAGCGCAGGAACTGGTAGCGCTCCTTGTTGCGGCCGTACTCCAGGTCGACGTTCAGCTTGAAGGCGTCGTTGGTGCCGAACTTGTCGGCGATGACGGAGTGGTCGATGACCAGCTCGGCGGGGGCGAGGGGGTTGATCTTCGCGGGGTCGCCGCCCAGCTCCTTCACGGCCTCACGCATGGTGGCGAGGTCCACGACACAGGGCACGCCGGTGAAGTCCTGCATGATCACACGGGCGGGCGTGAACTGGATCTCCTGGCTGGGCTGCGCCTGGGAGTCCCAGCCGCCGAGGGCGCGGATGTGGTCGGCGGTGATGTTCGCGCCGTCCTCGGTACGGAGCAGGTTCTCCAGCAGCACCTTCAGGCTGTAGGGAAGGCGCGCGGAGCCCTCGACCTTGTCCAGCCGGAAGATCTCGTACGACTCGTCGCCCACCTGCAGCGTGCTGCGGGCGTCGAAGCTGTTCGCCGACACGACAGTCTCCTTCATTCATGTGCGCGTACCACCGCATCCTGCCGCCACGCAGACTTGGCCAATCCGCTAAGGTAAGGCTAAGTTAGGTAACCCTTACCGGTACTCCTCACCGGGGTGGGCGGCTGCGGCACGCCTCGGCAGATATCTCGATGTCGAGATAACTCTAGTACATGGGCGCGGAGAGGTCATGTGCTGGGTTCTGTGTGCGCGCTCTCATCCGGTCAGGGTGACGGTCACGGGTCGGTGCCGGGCGGCGGCGAACGGTCTGCCGCCGCCCGGCCCGTGACCGGCTCATGGATGAGCACGCACCCCTACCGGGCGTCCTGCCGCTCCAGCCATTCCAGGATCACCCGGTTCGTCTCGTCCGGCTTCTCCTGCTGGATCCAGTGACCGCAGTCCAGACCGACCACTTCCACCCGCGGCACGGACTCCGCCAGCCGCTCGGACCTGCGGATCACATCCCGGTCGCCGTAGATCATGAGCGCCGGGTGCCGGACGACCGGGTCGACGTCCGCCAGCAGCTGCCAGTTGCGGTCGAGGTTCCGGTACCAGTTGACACCGCCCGTGAATCCCGACGACGTGAAGGCCGAGACGAAGACGGCCAGTTCGCTGTCGCTCATGACGGGATCGCCGAGCGGCTTTTCCGCTCTGGCGAGTTCGATCAGCGCCATTCCCGGCCGGGGCTCCACGGGCGGCTCGTTCTTGCGGTACAGATTGCGCAGGAACTGGAAGGTGTTCTCCTCGAACACGGCGTCCGCCACACCCGGCTGCCGATTGAAGTGGACGAAATAGAAATCGCCGCCCAGCATCTCTTCCATGACCTCGATCCAGGGCCGCTCCCCGCGCTCCTGGTAGGGCAGGCTCAGATTGATCACCTTGTTCACCCGGTCCGGGTGCAGCAGGGCCAGCCCCCAGACGACCATCGCGCCCCAGTCGTGACCGACGAAGGTGGCGTCGTCGTAGCCGTAGCGATCGAGGAGTGCGACCAGGTCACCCGAGAGATGCTCGATGTCGTAGGCCGTGACGTCGGCCGGTCGGGACGAGTTCCCGTAACCCCGCTGGTTCGGCACGATGACATGGTGGCCCGCGGCGGCCAGGGCGGGGATCTGGTGGCGCCAGGAGAAGGCGTGCTCCGGCCAGCCGTGGCAGAGCACGATGGGCTTGGCGCCGTTTCGCCGGCCCGCTTCGAAGACTTCCAGCTCGACGCCGTTGACGGAGATGAGGGTGGGCTCGGGAAATTCGGCCGGATGGAACATGCGCTTTCCTCGCGATCTCTTTTTCGGTCTTTCTCGATCTCTGCTGTGCCATCCTTTCGATGAAACCGGTCACCCCATGACCGGTTTCCATGAAAATGTTGCCGATGTGCGAACCGACCGGCTGGTGGCCCTTCTCCTGCTCCTCCAGCGGCGCGAGCAGGTGACGGCGGCGGAGGTCGCCCGGGAACTGGAGGTCTCCGAGCGCACCGCCCGCCGCGACCTCGACGCCCTGGCCATGGCCGGGGTGCCCGTGTACTCCGTGCAGGGCCGGGGCGGCGGCTGGCGCCTCGTGGGCGGCGCCCGGACCGATCTGTCCGGGCTGACCGCGAGCGAGGCCCGCGCCCTGTTCCTGGTCGCCGGACCGGCCTCGGCCACGACCCCGGCCGTGAAAGCGGCGCTGCGCAAGCTCGTCCAGGCCCTGCCGGAGCCCTTCCGGGCACAGGCCGAGGCGGCGGCGTCGTCGCTGGTCATGGACCCCCAGCGCTGGGGGTCGAGTCCGGTCGAGCACCGCCCGCCGCCCCGCTTCCTGGACGTGCTCCAGGACGCGGTGATCCGCGGTGTGCAGGTGCGGCTCGGCTATGTCGACGGCACGGGCGCCGGGACCAAGCGGACCGTCCACCCGCTGGGCATCGTCGCCAAGGGTCCGTCGTGGTACCTCGTCTCCCACACGGGGGCCGGACGGCGGATCTTCCGGATCGACCGGGTGTCGTCCGCCGACCCGACCGGCGACCCCGTGCACCGGCCCGAGGACTTCGACCTCGCCGAGAGCTGGCGCGAGATCGCCGACGAGGTCGACCGCAGGCGAACGCCCGTGACGGTGCGGGCGGTGTGCGCGCCCCAGGTGATCGGCACCCTCCGGGTGACGCTCGGCGGCCGGCTGGAGGTGGGAGGCCCCACGGACGACGGCCGTATCGAGGTCGCGATCCGCGGCCACAGCGAGTACACGCTCGCCAGTGAGCTGGCCGGGCTGGTCGAATGGCTCGATGTGACCGGCCCGGAGGGGGTGCGGGAGCATCTGGCGTCGATCGGTGGGGCGCTGGTGGAGCGGTATGGGTGAGATGGTCCGAAGGTGGGGGGGTTTGGGGGGTTCGGGGTGGGGTGGATGTGTGGTTCGGGGTGCGGTGTTTTTGGTGGTTCGTGGTGTGGCGGCGCGCGGCTGAGTGTCCCGGACGTTCCGGAGGGGGCCGTACCGGAGGGGGGCCGTACCGGAGGAGGGTCGGCCAGGTGGGGGCCGTCCAGTAGGGGGCCCTCCCGGAGGACGTCTGCCGGTCTCAGTAGCCCGCGTCCGCCCCGAAGGCCTGGCGGAGTCGGGCCATGTCGGCGCGGTCGCGGTCGGTCGGGGCGTAGCCCTGGTGGAAGGCGATCTGCTGGTTCACGGAGAGGCAGGGCACGGTGGCGCCACCGATCGTGCCGGTGGTGAAGCAGTCCGCCGGGTAGAGATACGGGTTCGCCGGGTCGAGTGACTTCTGCACGGCCGAGCCGTCCGGGCGGAACGTCACCGGGTGCAGATCGATGTCCCGGCCGCCCGGGTCCGAGACGACGAAGCGGGCCGGGCGCCAGTCGAGGGTCTCCAGAAAGCCCGCGGCGGCGAGCGCGGCCAGCAGCGCCGGTTCCTGGTCCTCGCGGTGCGCCAGATCCAGATCGCGGTGATCGCGGGTCTGCTCACCGATCAGCGCGTCGATCCCCCAGCCACCGGCGATCCAGACATCGGCGCCCGCGCCACGGGCAAGGGACAGGACGGACAGGACGTCGTCGGAAGTCATCACGTGACGCAGGGTAGAGGGAAGCGGGGGTGGGGGCGGGGAGGGGGACGGACAGCGTGGTGGGGCGGCTGGGGCTCGGGGACTTCGTGCGACCGGCGGGGGTGGTGACGCCCGGCGGCCTCGCCCTCGCCGTCGACTGACCCGTCCGTCCACTTCGGCCTGGTCGACTTCCCCGGGGTGCGCTACGAAGTGCTGGACGGCGAAGCCGAGATGCGGTGCCGCTTTTGATGTGACCATGACTTCATGTCGAATCCCGTTGGTCCCCCGACACCCTCCCCTTCCTCCCCGCCCGCCGGTTCCGGTCGTCTCTCGCGGCGCGGGCTCGTCGCCTCCCTCGGGGCCGGGGTGGCGCTGCCGTTCGTCGCGCCCCGGTCCGCCGCGCGGGCCGTCACCGCCTCCGATGCCGTCGCCTCCGCGTCGGGCGGTGGCTCCGTCACCGGGGTCACCCTCGCCGCCAACGACGCCTCGCTGTACGCCGCGCTGAGTCTCGGCGCCCTGACCGCCGTACCGCTGCCGGGCACCCCCGGGCGGGTCTCCGTACGACAGCAGGACGACGTGGAGATCGCGCTGCTGACCACCGGGGCGCGGACCGTGCGGCTGACCGGGGCGGAGCGGACGTTCACCGAGAACAAGAAGCCCTTCACCGATCTCTTCGACCGGGAGAGAACCGACGACTGGGGCAGTTCGCCCGCCGGCGGCTCCTGGTCGACCGTCAACGGCGCGGCCACCGACTACTCCGTCCAGCCCGGCACCGGGACCATCGTGCTGAGCAGCGCCAACCTCAGCCGCCACGCCACCCTCCGCGACGACCCGATCGCCGATGTCGAGGTCCGCGCGGACGGCTCCTTCGAGTCGGCCCCGTCGGGCGCGGCGCTGTCGTTCGCGGTGTCCTTCGGCTACCAGGACACCAGGAACCACTACCGGGCCCGGCTCCTCCTCCACCCCGGCGGCGCCGCCGAACTCCGCCTGGAACGCGAACAGGCCGACACGGTCACCCAGTTGACCCCTGCCGTCCCCCTGCCGAGCGGCCCCGGCACCACCCCCTGGTCGATCCGGGTGCGCCGCACCGGCGACCTCACGCAGGTCCGGGCCTGGCCGACGGCGTCGGCGGAGCCCGCCGCCTGGACCGCCGAGGCGACCGACACCGTGTTCCGGCAGGGACGGGTGGGGGTGCGGGCGGTGGCGTCCACCGGAAGCGACAACCTTCCCGTCCGGTTGCGCGTCACCCGCTTCGCCGTCTCCGCCGCGCGCTGGACCGAGCCGCCCGCCGTCACCCACCGGGAGTGGATCCGCGTCCTGCCCGCGCCCTTCGACGGCACCTGGACCACCGCCCTGGAGCAGACCGTCCGGACCTGGGCCGGGTCGACGGCGCCGGATGTCCTCGCGCACGCCTTCATGTTCGTGGCGGGCGCCCCGGAGGTGCGGTCGGTGGCGCTGGACGGGGCGCGGGTCCTCGGGGAGGCGGGGTACGGACCGGCGGCGGCCGACGGCACCCGGCGCGAGGGCGCCGACTTCCATGAGTACATGGGCCTGCCCTGGACCTTCCCGGTCGGCGGCACCCGCCCCGCCCCGAGCGCCCTGTGGCCCGGCCATCTGGACTGCTCGGGCTATGTCCGGATGGTGTACGGCCATCACGGCGGGGTGCCCCTCGCCGCGGGCGACGACCCCGCGCGGACCGCCCTGCCCCGGCGCTCCCACGACCAGTCCCTGCACGCGCCGGGCGTCACCCTCGCCCGGTCCGCCACCGCTCCCCCGGACCTGGCCCTGCTCCAGCCGGGCGACCTGCTGTTCTTCGACGCGGACAGCGCGGACGCCGGGGAGATCGACCACGTCGGCATCCATCTGGGCACCGACCGCACGGGACGCCCCCGGTTCCTGTCCAGCCGCAAGACCGCCGACGGTCCGACCATGGCCGACCTCGGCGGCCCCTCCACCCTCGACGGCGACGGCCTCTACGCGGGGGCCCTGCGCTCGGTGCACCGCCTCTGACCCGCCCCGCTACCAGCCCGCCCCGCTACCAGGGGGACGGCTCTCCCAGATCCCTCAGCAGCTCGCGTTCGGCGGGGGTGAAGGGCGGGCGGTCCAGGGGGCGGCGGTGTGGTCCGGCGAGGGCGGTCAGGAGGGCGCGCGGGCCCACCAGGGAGGCGGGCGGCGCCTGGAGCGACAGGACGTCGGTCAGGGCCGTCGCGGCGTGGAAGGAGCCGGTGGCCGTGCGGGAGAGGCGGCTGACGTAGCGGTGCAGCAGCCGGTCGGCGAGGGTCGGGGTGCGGCCGGTGGTGGTGGCGAAGTGGATGTCGGTGCCCACCGCGAGGTCCCAGGCGTTGCCGACCCGGGCGCCGACGGCCCGCTGGACGCGGCGGGCGAGGCCGGGCACCGGGCCGGTGGCGCGCAGCTCGTCCCGCAGGGCGACGGCGCCCTGCGCGGCGGCCGACATGCCCTGCCCGTACAGCGGGTTGAAGGCGGCGACGGCGTCGCCGAGCACGACGAGGCCGTCCGGCCAGGAGGGGAGACGTTCGTAGTAGTACCGGCGGTTGGTGGTGCTGTGGGTGACGCTGACCTCGGTGAGGGGTTCGGCGTGCCGGATCAGGTCGGCTATCACGGGGTGGCGCAGGGTGCGGGCGTAGGGCTCGAAGGCGTCGGGGTCGGTGGTGGGGTGGGCGCCGGGGCCGCCCATCAGGCTGACGTGCCAGCGGTCGCCCTCGACGGGCAGGATGCCGCCGGAGCCCGCCGGTCCGGGCCGCCCGGGATCGGCCTGCACGGCGACGACGGGCCAGCCGGAGGTGGGGACGGGGGCGTGGTAGAAGCGGCTGGCGTAGGCGAGACCGGAGGTGATGTCGTCCTGGACGAGCCCGGTGACGCCCAGGCCGTCGAGCCACCGGGGAGTCCGGGTGGCGCGGCCGGAGGCGTCGACGACCAGGTCCGCGGCGAGTTCGCGTTCCGTGCCGTCGGCGGCGCGCACCCGTATGCCGGTGATCCGGTGGCGGTCGCCGCGCAGGGCGACGGCCCTGGTGTGCGGGAGGACGCTGATGCGGGGGTCCTTGAGGACCTGGTCGCGGACGACGGAGTCGGTGAGGTCGCGCCCTGCGGTGATCACCTGGTGGGTGGCGCGTCTCCAGCGCCGGTACCAGCCCTGAGGGGAGTACACGATCATGTCGGTGGTCACCGGTATCCGGTGGGCGCCCGCGGCCAGCAGCAGGCCGACGGTGCCGGGCAGCAGATCCTCCACGGCGTCGATGCCGCCGGTCTGGAGGAGGTGGATGTGCGCGGCCTGCGGGACCCCGGCGCGCGGCACCGGCCCCTCGGGCAGCTCATGGGCCTCCACGACGACGACCGAGCCGACGTGCTCCCGCAGGGCCGCCGCGGCGAGCATCCCGGCGATGCTGCCGCCGACGACGACGGCACGAGCGGGCGGGCGGTGCGGGGTTTCCGTGCTGCTGGACATGGCGGACTGCCTTCGGCCGGGGCACACGGCGCGGCGCGGCGCGCACGCAGGTGCGGAACGGGTGACGGGACGAGAGGGGTGGGGGGCGTAGTGGGTGGCGGGGGCGGGGCGGACGCGGTGGGAGCGGCTGTCAGTGGCGGGGCCTACTGTGCCGTCCATGGAGACGATCTACCAGACATGGGCGGAGACGGTCGCGCTGTTCGAACGGCGCGGTGTCCCTGAGGAGTTGTACGGCGGGCTGTACGAGGAGGAGTACATCCTGCACCCGGGGCCCGCGGCGCTGCCCGGCTCGCTGTGGCTGGACGACCACCAGTACCGGCACCAAAACCCCTGGATCAGGGCCGGGGGCCGCCCTGAGTACGAGGGGATCGACGGCGCGGTCACCGGCTATGTCATCGACGGCGACCTGGAGATCGACGGCAATGTCCTCAACCTGGAGTTCGGCGCCCCGGCGCTGATCGTGCTCGGTGATCTGCGGGTCGCCAACCTGGTCGTGGCGGGCGATGCCCGGCTGCTGGTCCAGGGCGGCATCGAGGCCGAGACGGTCATCGGCGTGACGGCCGACGGGCAGTTGGAGGCGGGCGGGGATCTGCGGGCGGCGCTGGCGGTGCTGTGGGACGAGTTCCTGCCGGAGATAGGCGGACGGCTGCGCGGACGGCCGGTCGTCCCTGGCTACGCCGACCTCGCCGGGGCCGGTCTGACGGTCGATCAGCCGGACCCGCCCCTGGAACTGGCCGAGTTGCTGCTCCCGGAGGCCCTGATCCCCGCCGGGACCGACCCCGGGGACGACGTCCGTCTCTCCGAGGCGGGCCTGCGCTACGAGGGGCTGCTCGACCGGCTGGTGGCCGGACAGCCCCTGATCCGCGGCGGTCGCACGGTCGCCCCGCTGGAGGAACTGCCGCCCCCGCGATGAGCGACGACGACCACAGCGGCCCCGCCCCGGAGTCCTCCCCCGACGGCGGCTTCCGGGAGGACATCCTGTACGTCCAGGAGACGGCGGGCACGGTCCACTTCCTGCTGATCGCCTACCGTCCAGGTGAGGAGGCCCAGGCCGCCGGCTATCTGTTCCGGCGCCGGGCGGGCGACGACGGCCCCGCCGAGAACGTACTGGCCACCAACGACCCGCTCCGCGAACTGTGGGTGTCCGCGCCGGGCCACCCCTGGGTGACCAGCGGCACCGGCCTCGTCTGGACCACGGCGCCGGTGCCCTGGCCGGACGACGACGACCCGGACCCCGGCCTGGAGTTCGAGGTGCCCGAGGGCGGTCTGCGCTGGCGCCACCACCGGCTGCCGCCCCAGGAGTCCGACGGTGCCCGCCCCCGCCCCTGGTCGATCTGGGGCACCTCGGACCGGGACGTCCATATCGGCACCTTCGGCGGCGTCCTCTACCACTGGGACGGCGAGCGCTGGACCCAGCACGACCCCGGTCTCGGCCGCCCCCTCGGCTGTATCCGGGGCCGCTCCCCCGGCGATGTCTACGCGGTGGGGTACGGCAGCACCCTCCTCCACTTCGACGGACACCGCTGGCGCCCCCTGCCGGATCCGGACGGCCCGGACACCGGCGACATCCTCAGCGGCATCGCGTTCGCCCCGGACGGCGAGGTCCTGATCAGCGGCCGGTCGAGGGGCGGGCGGATCCTGCGCGGCTCGGCGGAGGCCGGTTTCACCGTGCGGGCCCGCTGCGGACTCCCCCTCGCCGACGTGGCCGTGGTCGGCGACCGGGTGTTCCTGGCCGCGGGCCGCTCCGGCGCGGCGGAACTCACCCCGGCCGGTGTCCACGTCCTGCGCGACGACCTCCACCCCTGGACGGTCACGGGCGGCGGCGACGGCGTGGTCCGCTTCACGATCAGCCCACCCGAGGCGGCTTACGCGGAGCTGGATCCGGAGGGTGGGGGGTGGCGGGAGGTGGGGTACTGAGCGGCGGCTGTATGGGGCTGGGTGCGGGCGGGAGGGGGGACGCGACGGGCACGCGGATACTCCCGGCCCAGCGCGACCGGCGCGCACCTCACCCCGCCGACCCCCGCACCCACCTCACCTCACCCCGCCGACCTTCGCGGCAGCCCCCGCACCCACCTCACCCCCGCTCCCGCTCCGGCCCCCGCCAGACCCACCCCCGTACATCCCCCTCCACCGCTCTCACATAGGCGCGCGCCACCTCCGCCGCCGGGGTCCCGGCGGAGCCGTCGCGGCCGAGCGCCTCCAGCGTTTCGCTGATCCATCCCGGGCTGATGAGATTGAGCCGTACCCCGCGCGGGAGTTCCGTCGCCGCGTTGCGGACGAAGCCTTCCAGGCCGCCGTTGACCAGGGCCCCGAGCGAGCCGCCCGCCAGGGGTTCGGGGAAGGTGCCGCCGGTGAGGGTGATGGAGCCGCCCTCCCGGACGGACCGTGCCGCCCGCCGGGCCAGCGCGACCTGGCCCAGCAGTTTGCCGCGTACGCCCGCCGCGAAGGTGTCGTCGGCGACGGCCGCCAGGTCGACCAGTGGGCCGCTCGCGGCGCAGCAGATCACCGCGTCCAGACCGGTCACTGTCTCGAACAGGGCGTCCAGGGAGTCCGGTTCCTCCAGGTCCACCCGGACCGGGCCCCGGCGTGAGGCGCGTACCACCTCGTGCGTCCCCTCCAGGGCCCGGACGACCGCCGTTCCGATCGTCCCGCCCGCACCGATCACGAGTACCTTCATGCCGGTGCCTGGCCGGAGGGCGTGCGCAGCCCGAGGAGGCTGTGCTGGATGGCGGCGGCGTCGGTCGCGCCCTGTGTGTCGCGGGCCTCGACGAGGGCGGCGCGCAGTTCGGTGGCCGGTTCGCCGAGGACGATGGCGCTGAGCACCAGTTCCAGCATCAGCCGGTCGTGGTCGTCGTCCGTGGAGCGCTGGCGCGCGGGATCGCGTTCGACCAGGGCGCGGGTGATGCGCCGGCCGCCGCCCTCGGCCGGGGTGAAGGTGGCCACGAAGACTCCGTTCCCCGTCCAGCTGCGGTGCAGGAAGACCTCGTCGCCCTCGGTGAAGACGTTCCACTTCTCGTCCATGTCCCGTGCCTGGTAGCCGCGCCGGATGATCTGCCAGTCCGCGTCCGACCAGATCCGGGCGGGTGGCAGGGACAGGGGGTGCGGCGCCGAGAGGGGGTGGAGGCGGCGGAAGGAGGACCGGGTGAGGATGGGCTCGTCGGCGGACATGCGGTGATCCTAGGCAGCGTTCGCCCGGAGGGCACCGTCCGCCCAGGAGTCACCGTCCGCCGGGGGGGGGCACCGTACTCCCGGGTCACCGTCCGTTCACGCCGCCGCAGGTGCCTCCTCCCGGTCCGCCACCGCCGTGTCCGTGTCCCGGTGGATCGGGGTGCGGCTGCCGGTCAGGGGGGAGCCGGAGCCGCCCCGGCGCGCGGCGATGATCTCCGCCGCGATGGACAGGGCCGTCTCCTCGGGCGTGCGGGCGCCGAGGTCCAGGCCGATCGGGGAGCGCAGCCGGGTGAGTTCGGCGTCGGTGAGGCCCGCCTCGCGCAGCCGGGAATCCCGGTCGGCGTGGGTGCGCCGCGAGCCCATCGCGCCGATGTACGCCACCGGCAGCCGCAACGCCTCGACCAGCAGCGGTACATCGAACTTGGCGTCATGGGTGAGGACGCACAGCACCGTGCGGGCGTCGGTCGGGGTGGTGCGGAGATAGCGGTGGGGCCAGTCGATGACGATCTCGTCGGCGTCCGGGAAGCGGGCGCGGGTGGCGAAGACCGGGCGGGCGTCGCAGACCGTGACGTGGTAGCCGAGGAACTTCCCGGCCCGGACCAGCGCCGCCGCGAAGTCGATCGCGCCGAAGACGATCATCCGGGGCGGCGGCACGCTCGACTCCACGAACAGGGTGAGTCCGCCGGGGCAGTGCGAGCCGTTCTCCGAGATCTCCACACTGCCCGTGCGCCCCACCTCCAGCAGGGCGCGGGCCTCGGCGGCGGCGACCCGGTCGAGCTGCCGGGAGAGGCCGAGCCCGCCCTCGTAGGTGCCGTCGGGGCGGACCGTCATGGCCCGGCCGAGCTGCTCGCGCGGGCCCCGGGCGACCCGGACCACCGCCGCGCCCTCGCCCCGGGCGGCGGACGCCAGCGCCGCGCCGAGGACCGGGCGGTCGGGGGATCGCGTACCGACCGGGGTGACCAGTACCTCGACCGTGCCGCCGCAGGTCAGCCCGACGGCGAAGGCGTCGTCGTCGCTGTAGCCGAAGCGCTCGCGCAGGGTCTCGCCGTCGCGCAGGGCGCGCTCGCACAGTTCGTAGACCGCGCCCTCCACACAGCCGCCGGAGACCGAGCCGATCGCCGTGCCCTCGCTGTCCACGGCGAGGGCGGCGCCGGGGCCCCGGGGGGCGCTGCCGCCGACCGCCACGACCGTGGCGACGGCGAACGCGCGTCCTTCGGCCACCCAGTGGTCCAGCTCCCGGGCGATGTCGAACATCCTTGCCTCCGTGCACCGGCCGCAGGGCGGTCCGGCGGGTTAGGGCCCCGGTGTCCGCCTCACCGGAGGTGCGCTGTGTGTGGTCTCAGATGAACGTGGGGGTCACTCCTCCGGTTCCCGGGGCTGCCGGGGGGCGGTACGAGGTCGGTGTACGGCCGGTCGGTCACTCCCCGGGTTCCCGGCGGCTGCCGGGGGCGGCACGAGGTGGCTGCACGGCTGATCGGTCACTCCTCCGGTTCCCGGCCGTTTTCCTCCAGGCCCGCGGTGAGGATCCGGTCCGGTCGCAGGGGGAGATCGCGGTGGCGGACGCCGGTCGCGTGCCAGACGGCGTTGGCGATGGCCGCGGCCGTGCCGACGATGCCGATCTCGCCGATGCCCTTGATGCCGACGGGGTCGTCGTCGTCCGGTGCGGCCAGCCAGTGCGCCTCGACGGCCGGGACGTCGGCGTGCGCGGCGAAGTGGTAGCCCGCGAGGTCGGCGCCGACGGAGGCGCCGGAGGCGGGGTCGCGGGCGGCCTCCTCGTGCAGGGCCATGGACAGGCCCCAGGTCATCCCGCCGACGAACTGCCCGCGCGCGGTGAGCGGATTGACGATCCGCCCGGCGGCGAACACGCCGAGCAGCCGCCGTACCCGGATCTCCCCGGTGCCGGTGTCGACGGCGACCTCGGCGAACTGGGCGCCGTAGGAGTGCCGTTCGCGGGCGGGCAGGGCGGCGAGGGCGGCGGTGGTGTCGGCGCGGGCGGTGATGCCCTGCGGGGGCAGGTCGGCGCCGGGGACGAGCCGTTCGCGCAGTTCGCGGGCGGCGGCGGTGACGGCCCAGGCCCAGGAACGGGTGCCGGTGGAGCCGCCCGCGATCATCGCCGGTCCGAAGTCGCTGTCGCCGATGCGGACCCGGACCCGGGCGGGCGCCACGTCCAGCGCGTCGGCGGCGACCAGGGTGAGCGCCGTACGGGCGCCGGTGCCGATGTCGGCAGCGGTGATGCGGACGGTGAAGGTGCCGTCGGCCTCGGCGGTGACGGCGGCGGTGGAGGGCCCGGCACCGGCCGGGAAGCAGGCCGCCGCGGTGCCGGTGCCGAGCAGCAGCGGACCCTCGCGGCGCAGCCGGGGGCGGGGGTCGCGGTCGGCCCAGCCGAAGCGGTCGGCGCCCTCGCGGAAGCAGTCGAGGAGCTGCCGTCCGGCGAAGGGCAGTCCGGAGACGGGGCCGAGCGCGGGTTCGTTGCGGGCGCGCAGTTCGATGGGGTCGAGGCCGAGGCGTTCGGCGAGTTCGTCGAGGGCGCACTCCAGGGCGAAGGAGCCGGGTGCCTCGCCGGGGGCGCGCATATAGGTCGGGGAGGGCACGTCGAGGCGGACCAGCCGGTGGGCGGTGTGGTGGGCGTCGGCGGCGTAGAGCACGCGTCCGGTGGAGGCGGACGGTTCGGTGAACTCATGGACCGTGGAGGTGAGATTGAAGCCCTGGTGCTCCAGGGCGCGCAGGCGTCCGTCGGGTCCGGCGCCGAGCCGTACCCGCTGGACGGTGGGGCTGCGGTAGCCGGTGAGGGAGAACATCTGGCGCCGGGTCAGCACGACCCGGACCGGGCGGCGCAGCCGGGTCGCGGCCATCACGGCGGCCACCTGGTGGGCGCGCAGCCCCTTGGACCCGAAGCCGCCGCCGATGTGCTCGGAGCGGACCCGTACCGCGCCCGGGTCGAGCGAGAACATCCGCGCCAGACCGCCCTGGACCCAGGCGGCGCCCTGGTTGGAGTCGATGAGTTCGAGCCGGCCGTCCTCCCAGCGGGCGGTGGCGGCGTGCGGCTCCATGGGGTTGTGGTGCTGCTCGGGGGTGGTGTAGCGGGCGTCGACGAGGACGGCGGACGCGGCGAGCGCGGCATCGAGATCGCCCTTGCGGACGGCGGAGGCGACATGCGGCCCGTCCGGGGGGACGTAGGCGCCGGGGTGGTCCTCGCGGAAGTCCGTGTCGTGCGGTTCGGTGGCGTAGTCCACGGCGAGGGTCTCGGCGGCCTCCCGCGCCTGCTCGGAGGTCTCGGCGACGACCAGGGCGACGGGCCAGCCCCGGTAGGGCACCCGGTCGTGCTGGAACACGGCGCTCGTGGTGTCCCCTTCGTCCGGTTCGACGTGCGGCGCGTTCCCGTGGTGCAGGACGGCGAGGACGCCGGGCCGGGCGAGGGCGGACGCGGTGTCCACGGACCGGATCCGGCCCCGGGTGACGGTGGCCAGCACCAGCCAGCCGTGCGCCAGCTCGGCGAAGGGCACTTCCCCGGAGTAGCGGGCGCGCCCGGTGACCTTGTCGGGGCCTTCGACGCGGGTGTGCGGGACGCCGACGGCGCTGAGGGAGGTGAGGGTCATCGGTCGCCCCCCTGGGCGCTCGGGACGGGTCCGCCGGGTGGTACGGGGGCGGTGAGTTCGGTGAGCAGCGCGGTGACGAGGTTGCGGACGAGGGGGACCTTGTACGCGTTGTCCCGCAGCGGGGTGGCCGCGGCGAGTTCGGCGTCGGCGGCGCGGGTGAAGGCGTCCGGGGTGGCGGGGCCGCCGAGCAGCGCCCGCTCGGCGGTACGGGCCCGCCAGGGCCGGGAGGCGACCGCCCCGAACGCCAGCCGGACATCGCGTACGACGCCGTCGGCGGTGTCGAGGGCGGCGGCGACCGACCCGATGGCGAAGGCGTACGAGGCCCGTTCGCGGACCTTGCGGTAGCGGGAGCGGGCGGCGACCGGGGCGGGCGGCAGGGTGACGCCGGTGATGAGGGCGCCCGGGGGCAGCACGGTCTCGCGGTGCGGGGTGTCGGCGACGGGCGGGTAGAGGGCGTCGAGCGGTATCTCCCCGGCGCCGTCCTGGCTCTCGTAGGAGATGACCGCGTCGAAGGCGGTGAGGGCGACGGCCAGGTCCGAGGGGTGGACGGCGACGCAGTGCGCGGAGGCGCCGAGGACGGCGTGGCCGCGGTGCTCGCCCCGGACGGCGGAGCAGCCGGTGCCGGGGTCGCGTTTGTTGCAGGGGGCGGTGAGGTCGGTGAAGTAGGGGCAGCGGGTGCGCTGGAGGAGGTTGCCGCCGATGGTGGCCATGTTGCGGAGCTGCCCGGAGGCGCCGGACAGGACGGCCTGGGCGAGCGCGGGGTAGGCGCGGCGGATGCCGGGGTGGGCGGCGAGGTCGCTGTGGGTGACGGTGGCGCCGATGCGTATCGAGCCGTCGGCACAGCGTTCGACGCGGTCCAGGGGGAGGGCGCCGATGTCGACCAGGCGGGCGGGGCGTTCGACGCCGGACTTCATCAGGTCGACGAGATTGGTGCCGCCGCCGAGGTAGCGGGCGTCGGGGTCGCGGCCGAGGAGGGCGAGGGCGCCGGGTATGTCGTGGGCGCGGTCGTAGCCGAACTCCCTCATGCGGTGGGCTCCTCGGGGGCGGGGGCGGGGGTATGGGTGGGGGCGGCTGCGGTGAGGTGGGCGGGAGTACGGGTGGGGGCGGCTGCGGTGAGGTGGGCGGCGTGCGCGACGGCGTCGACGATGGCGACGTAGGCCCCGCAGCGGCACAGGTTGCCGCTCATCCGCTCGCGGATCTCCTCCGGGGTGAGGGGCGGTGGTCCGGTCTCCGGGCGGAGGTCGGCGGTGACGGCGCTGGGCCAGCCGGCCGCGTGTTCGTCGAGGACGGCGACGGCGGAACATATCTGGCCGGGGGTGCAGTAGCCGCACTGGTAGCCGTCGAGGTCGAGGAACGCCTGCTGGACGGGGTGCAGTCGGCCGTCCGGGGCGAGCCCCTCGACGGTGGTGATCTCGGTGCCCTCGGCGGCGACGGCGAGGGTCAGACACGCCAGGGTGCGGCGCCCGTCGGCCAGCACCGTGCAGGCGCCGCACTGTCCGTGGTCGCAGCCCTTCTTGGTGCCGGTGAGGTCGAGCCGCTCGCGCAGGGCGTCGAGGAGGGTGGTGCGGTGGTCGGCGGTCAGCGCGTACTTCTCGCCGTTGATGTGGAGGGTGAGGTCGCTGGAGGTCGACGCGGGGGCCGAAGCCATGGTCAGCCTTCTTTCGCGGAGCTGTCGCGGTTCCGGGCGCTCTTTTTGGGGGCCGGCGGGCGGCGGGTGGGGGGTGGGAACCGGGAGTCGCACGCTGCGAGACTGGGCTCGGCGCCGCCACCCCCGGAGACTCAACCGGACAACTGTCCGGATACGCTCAGGAACGTAGCGGACAGCTGTCCGGTTGGCAAGATCGGGTTCGCGCGGGACAGGCCGGGAGAGACGACTATGAGACAGCCGAGGAGCGAGGCGGCGCGGGGTGCGGACGCCACCCCGCAGCGGGTGGACGCCCAGCGCAATCGCGAACGCATCCTGGCGGTGGCCCTCACCGAGCTGACCCGCGACGCCGGGGCCCCGCTGAGCGCCATCGCCAAGAAGGCGTGCGTCGGACAGGGCACGCTCTACCGCCACTTCCCGAACCGCGAGGCGCTGGTCATCGAGCTGTACCGGCATGAGATGCAGCAGGTCGCGGACGCGGCGCCGGAACTGCTGCGCACCTGCGCCCCGGAGCGGGCCCTGCGCGAGTGGATGGACCATCTGGCCCGCTACTACATGACCAAAATCGGACTGGCCGAGGCGATCCGCCGGGCGACGAACGCCCCCGGCTGCGCGACACCCCCCGGCGCCGCCCCGCTGCTGGACGCGATCGAACTCCTCCTGGCGGCGGGCGAGAAGGCCGGAACCGTCCGCCCCGGCGTCACCGCGGACGATTTCGTGCTGGCCATCGCGGGCCTGTGGCAGATCGACCCGACGGACGACTGGCAGCCGAGGGCGCGGCGACTGCTGGACCTGGTGATGCGCGGCCTGAGCACAACGACACCGACCGAACCGTGAGCAACCGGGCACCCACCCCACCGAACCTGAACCAGATCCAGAGCCAGAGCCAGGACCAGCCCGGCATCCACTCCGCCGACCCCACCGAACCCGAACCAACCCGGCATCCACCCCACCAAACCCCAATCCACCCCACCTCCGGCACAAGCGCCCCCACCAGCGACTCTTGACGCCGTTTCACCCGAACGGACCCCCCAGCGAGCGCCATCTCATATCTGAGATAGCCTCAACGTCATGGCAGACGACTACCTCGAACGCATCGGCAAGCTCATCAGGGACGCCCGTCAGCACCGGGGCTGGACCCAGTCGCAGCTCGCGGAGGCGCTCGGCACCAGCCAGAGCGCCGTCAATCGCATCGAGCGCGGTAACCAGAACATCAGCCTTGAGATGATCGCCCGAATCGGTGAAGCGCTGGACAGCGAAATCGTCTCGCTGGGCTACGCGGGCCCGATGCATCTGCGGGTCGTCGGCGGTCGGCGCCTGTCCGGCGCGATCGACGTCAAGACCAGCAAGAACGCATGCGTGGCGCTGCTGTGCGCGTCGCTGCTGAACAAGGGCCGCACCGTGCTGCGCCGGGTGGCGCGGATCGAGGAGGTCTACCGCCTGCTGGAGGTGCTGGGCTCCATCGGCGTCCGCACCCGCTGGATCAACGGCGGGGTGGACCTGGAGATCGTGCCGCCCGCCGACCTGGACATGGACGCGATCGACGCGGACGCCGCCGTACGCACCCGGTCGATCATCATGTTCTTCGGTCCGCTGCTGCACCGCATGGACCGCTTCAAGCTGCCGTACGCCGGTGGCTGCGACCTCGGCACCCGGACCATCGAGCCGCACATGATCGCGCTGCGCCGGTTCGGGCTGGACATCGCGGCGACGGAGGGCCAGTACCACGCGGTGGTGGACCGCGCCGTCCGCCCCGACCGCCCGATCGTCCTGACCGAGCGCGGCGACACGGTGACCGAGAACGCGCTCCTGGCCGCCGCCCGCCACGACGGGGTCACCACGATCCGCAACGCGTCCTCCAACTACATGGTCCAGGACCTGTGCTTCTTCCTGGAGGCGCTGGGTGTGCGGGTGGAGGGCATCGGCACCACCACGCTCACCGTCCACGGTGTCCCCACCATCGACGTGGATGTGGACTACTCCCCCTCCGAGGACCCGGTGGAGGCGATGAGCCTGCTGGCCGCCGCGGTGGTCACGGAGTCCGAACTGACGGTCCGCCGGGTCCCCATCGAGTTCCTGGAGATCGAGCTGGCGGTCCTGGAGGAGATGGGCCTCGACCACGACCGCAGCCCCGAGTACGTCGCCGACAACGGCCGCACCCGGCTGGCGGACCTGACCGTGCGCCCCTCGAAGCTGGAAGCGCCGATCGACAAGATCCACCCGATGCCGTTCCCGGGCCTGAACATCGACAACGTCCCGTTCTTCGCGGCCATCGCCGCGGTGGCCCAGGGCAAGACCCTGATCCACGACTGGGTCTACGACAACCGCGCGATCTACCTCACCGACCTCAACCGCCTCGGCGGCCGGCTCCAGCTCCTGGACCCCCACCGCGTCCTGGTCGAGGGCCCCACCCGCTGGCGCGCCGCGGAAATGATGTGCCCCCCGGCGCTCCGCCCCGCGGTGGTGGTCCTGCTGGCGATGATGGCGGCGGACGGCACGTCGGTGCTGCGCAATGTGTATGTCATCAACCGGGGGTACGAGGATCTGGCGGAGCGGTTGAATTCGATCGGGGCGCAGATCGAGATCTTTCGGGACATCTGACGCACGCGCGGCTGCCGCCGCACTCTGGCTGCTGACCTGCGACTCAGCGGGCCAGGGCAGGGTGCGGCGGCATCCCCGTGATTCCTCTGGGACTTTGGGCCTGTGGCTGGCTACGGGCCACGCTCCACAGGTCCTGCCGACCAGCCTCGGCTACGCGAAGATCGCGTCGATGGCGACGCCGCCTCGCGCGCCCGCGCGGGGCAGGGAGTGGGAGTACTTCCACGACATGAACCCGGGGTCGGAGTGCCCCAGCCAGCACGCCAGGGAGACGACCGACTCGCCGGCCTCCAGTTCCTCGGAGGCGAAGAAGTGACGCAGGGGGTGGACGCCTGCTCCCGGAACGGCTCCTCCCACACACGAGCACCGTCGGCGCTGCCCTCGTCCAGCGGGGCGATCACGGTCGCGCCGTGGTCGGAGCGAGCTTCCACACGTAGGAGTTGAGGTAGTTCCGGTTGCTGGCCCTGCGCTCGCGTCCCGTCACCAGGAGGCTGTAGGTCCTCGGTCGCCGCGGTTTGGCCGCCGCTGGTGTCTCGGCGGGAGTCGGGTCGTCCCGGGGCGGCGTGACCGGCACCGGTGCGGACTGCTGCATGTGCTGCTGCCGGGTGGCCCGAGCCACGCTGCCCGGCAGTGGCAACGTCGCGGACCTTGCGCCCCTTGGGGAGCGCGAAGCACAGCTGTTCCCGTACCTCGACCGACCGTGCTGGAGCGGCATGGGTTGCGTCCGAGGCGGCGGTCCTCGACGGCGGCCCGGAGGATGCTGGAGAGCGTTCCCCGGACGAGACGGACAGAGGTCGGACTGAAGGAACGGCCCGCTGGGCACCAGGAACGGATGGGGCTCCTGTCCGCAGGGCCGCGCCTCCCAGGGTGAGCAGTACCCGCGCGGAAGCCGTCGGGCGGCTCCGCCCGGGAAGGCAGGCGGCAGACGGTCCTACAAGAGGCGTCGTCGGGAGTCCCGTCCTGGCCGGACGGGACTCCCCTTCCTCTGATCCCGCGCGGGTGCGGGCAGCGGGTCAGCGGCCCGCGGTGAACTCCGCCAGCCGGGCTACGAGTTGCCGGTCGGGCCGGGCGATGAGGCCACAGACGGGGCTGCGGGCGGCGAGCCGGTCGGCCTCGCGCTCCGGAGCGCCGTCCGGTGGCAGGGCCCGCGAGCCGTGGTCACGGATGTAGCGGGCGAAGATCTCCAGCACGGCGAGGAACACCGCGTCGGGCGGCATCAGGCACCGCATCACCCGCGAGGGCATCGAATCCTCCAAGCGGCTGGGGCAGCACCGTTGGACCATCGAACGCTCTCTGGCCCGGCACGCTTGCCCGGATGCCGCCGCCCGCACCGCTGCTACGAACGCAAGGCCGACCACGTCCTGGCCTTCACCAGCATCGCCTGCATCGCCTGCATCGCCTGCAACCCTCATCCAATACCGCCGACTGGCCAAGTGAGATGCGAATCGCAGGGAACGTCACATCCATGGCTCACATGCCGCGTTCGGGCCCTTGCCAACTGACTGAGCGCTCCTCGTAGGTCATCGGCATACTCTCGAACACAATCGGACCCGGATAGAAAACTGCGCTTCCCGGACCGAACATACTCTCTCCAATCAGATGCCGATAGAACCATTCAGAGAAAGACATTCGATATTCGTAGAACCCTTGCTCATCACCGTCACAGGAAAGAAGGATCCATTCTCCGGAATGGCTTCCAACCATACGAGCAATCCCAAAGAGGTATTCTCCACGATCAGTACTGAGCAATGGAATGAGACCAGCAGGCCCACCAAAGACCGGCCCCCCTGGCATCGTCGGACAATCATCCTCCGTAAATTTACTGCGCGAGAACGCCTCCACCGTCCCGCGCATCCATTGACCGAGGTTCCACCTACGGGTATGCGGATGCTCCAGAAAGACATGTCCATTCAGCTGAACCGGGGCGTACTTTTCCAGGATCCTCTTGTAGTCCTCAGGAAGCCGAACACCCAACTCACTTTCCAGGTCATCCCATGACCCGACGAACGGTACGGGGCTCGTGCGCTCCCCGAGCATCTCCATGACTGCATCGGTGTAGTTGAGTTGCATGGTCACCTTCAAAATTCATTTCGGACAGTTTGCAGAACCCTCAGCAGGGCCACCCACAGGGGGCCGGTAGGTCACACAGCGCTTGCGCACACCTGTGTTTAGGCCCGCGTGATTATACTCGATCCGGGTGGGGATTCCCGAGGTCGCATTGTCGTAGTGCGGGTTTATCGCCAGAGCAGGACTGTGACCGGATTCGAGAGACATGCGAATATCCTTATCCACTCCGTCCCTGATGTACGGGCTGTTGGTCTTCGCATACTGGGGGACGAGGTTTCGCAGGTCCTTCCCGCCGCCACCGTCGATCTTCGGCTGAAGATTTCTGTTGTTCGGGTCCGGTATCGGTGCCGGGCCCGGGATGCGTCGTCGTCGTCAGATCCTGTTGGAGGTTGTTCGCCTGGGACAGAATCGAGCTGGACGCGAGGAGTCGTCCCTCGGGCGTGTGGTTGTAGACGGTGGCCCCGTCACCTGCCGGGTTGCGCAGGTCGGCATAGATCGGGTTCCGCCGCTCGGACTCCTGGAGTGCGGTGTCTTCCGAGGCCACCTGGGCGTGGCGGGCCGGTACGGACTAGGGTGGCATGTCGGACAGCGGGAGTGGAGCTGTGACATCCCGCGCCGAATTCGCCCCCAGGGCGGGACAGTGGGCCGATGGGCCGGGAGAGTCGTATGGAGAAGAGTCCGGACACCGAGCTGCTTGAGTCCATCAGGACCGTGATCCGCCTGGCCCGCATCGTCCAGCAGGTGTGCGAGGAGGCCGGGCTCACCCTGGCCCAGTACCGCGCGCTGAACAGTGCCGTGGTCGGCGAGCAGCGGGCGTACGAGCTGGCGCGCTCCACGGCGGTGAGCCGCCCCGCGGTGTCGGCGCTCACCAATGGCATGGTGCGAGCCGGTCTCATCGAGCGCAGCGACACGGCGGGCGACGGGCGGGGGGTCGTCTTCTCGATCACCCAGCACGGCGTCGACACCCTTCGGGGCGCGGAGGGTCTGCTGGTGCAGCGGATCAAGGACGTTCTCGGGGAGACCGGGGATGCCATCGAGGCCTTCAGGGCGCTGCGTGTGGAGGAGATCGAGGCCGCGCTCGACATACAGGCCGAGAAGGACTTCGGCGGGGGCGGGCGGCGCGCTTGGGCCGGGCGGGCGAAGAACGGCTGAGCCACGGCCCGTGCAGGACCGCTCGCGGCCAAGGTCGCCCACGTCCAGGGCCGCTCGCCATCAAGGTCGCCCACGTTCAGGGTTACCCACCTCCAAGGCCGCTCGCCGCCAAGGTCCCCACGTCCAGGGCCGCCCATGCCCAGGGCCGTCGCGCCCAAGCCTCGGGCGGCCCGACACAGCGGCCTGTGCCGCACGGCCTGGACCACACGGCCTGTCCCAGCTGTGGCCCACCGCGGTCATCAGCCGTCGATCCGTCGATCCGGGGCTCCGGAGCTCCGGGCCAGTCGCCGCCCCGGATGCCCAGGCCCTGCGAGACGGCCCCACAGGGACGACCGTCCGGGTTGCCGGACAGTACGCGGCGGCGAACGGCATTGAGGGGACGGCTGACTCCCTGGCCCGACAGGCCCGGGCAGGCCCCGGTAGGCCCCGGTAGGCCCCAGCAGGGCCCGTGCCGCCAACCCGCGCGACGAAGCCGAGGAGTGCGTCAGTCGCCCGGCGGTCCCGCATCGGTGCCCCGGTTCTTCGAGTCCCGGTGTTTCGGGCGGCCGGTCCGCTCAGGGGACGTATCCTCTCCCGGTGCCTGGGCCTCCTGTGCCGTGGGCTCTTTCTGTTCGCTCCCGGGGAGCGTGGTACGCAGGGGAGTCTCCCGGAGGGCCAGGGAGACGGCCAGACAGACCAGGGCGACCACCGCGGACACCAGGAACACGACGGCGAGGGCGTCTCCGTACGCGGTCTGTGCCGCCTCCCGCAGTGCCGGGTCCGGTGCGGGGCCGCCGCCCGGCTCCGTCGCCGCGGCGGTGTCGGTGAGACCGGCCGCGCGGTGGGTGACCACGGCGCCGAGCAGGGAGACGCCGATCGCGCCCGCGAGCGACCGGAAGAAGGTGACGGTGGCACCGGCGGCACCCACCCGGTCGGTGTCCACGGAGTTCTGGGCCACCAGGACGTAGTTCTGCATCACCGCCCCGATACCCAGCCCGACCAGGACCGTCGCCGCGAGCAGCAGCGGCAGGGGCAGGGGACCGGCACCGGTCACGGCGGGCAGTCCGAGCAGCGCCAGCCCGGTCACCAGCAGGGCGGAGCCGCCGACCAGGAACGCCTTCCAGCGCCCCGAGCGGGTGATCAGGGTCCCCGAGCCCAGGGTGCCGGCGAGGGTGCCGAGCATCATCGGCATGCCCAGCAGTCCGGCGGCGGTCGGTGAGTGCCCGAGGGCTAGTTGGAAGTACTGGCTCAGGAACAGGATCACCCCGAACATGACCACCCCGACGGAGACGCTCCCCAGAACCACCAGCCGGGTGTTCCGGTCCCCGAGGACGGACCGTGCGACGACAGGCGCCGGGTGGTGACGCTCCACCCGGACGGTGATCGCCCCGACGAGGACGGTGGCGCTCAGGAACGCGGCCGTCTGCCAGGAGACCCAGGCGAACGCGTCGCCCGCGAACGTCACCCACAGCAGCGGCAGCGACGCGGTGACGGCGATCAGCGCCGCCCCCGTCCAGTCCGCCTCCGCCTTTCGGCGGGGGGTCTCGGGCAGCAGGAGATGACGTTGCAGAAGGACCAGGCTGACCAGCGCGAACGGCAGCACGACCAGGAAGCACCAGCGCCAGCCGAGCCACTCGGTGTCCACGACGACCCCGCCGACGAGCGGGCCGCACACCGTCGCCCCGGCCATGACGGCACCGACGTAGCCGGAGTAGCGCCCCCTCTGCCGGGGTGGGACCAGGGTGGCGATGACCGCCTGGCCGGTGGCCATCAGACCGCCCATGGCGATGCCCTGGACCGCCCGCATCGCGATGAGCGGCCCCATCGACGGGGCGAGCGCCGCGCCCGCCGAGCCGGTCACGAAGATCACGAGCGCGAGCTGGACCAGTGGGCGCTTGCTGTACTGGTCGGCCAGGCGCCCCCAGATCGGGGTGCTGACCGTCATGGTGAGCAGGGAAGCCGCCACCACCCAGGTGTACTGGGCCTGGCTGCCGCCGAGTTCGGTCAGGATCGCGGGCAGGGCGTTGGTCACGATCATCGTGCTGAGCACGGAGGAGAACAGCGCGAGCAGCAGTCCCGTGAGGATCCGCATGATCGTCCGATGGGAGATCACGGGATCCGCCGCCGCCATGGCGCCCTTGCCGGCTGATTCGGGTCGTTCGGAAGTGGATTCCATGCCTTGCTCTGAGTTCGTGGGTGAGCCTTCCCGGGGTCCGCTCCGGGCCGGGGCGGACCGCTGGAGAGCCGGGCGTGATCACGCGACCAGGGCGCGCACCGCGGTGTCGAGCAGGGCCAGATGGGTCCGGACGTCGGCCTCGGAGGTCTCCGGGCACATCAGCGCCATGTTGTGGAAGGGGGTCAGCAGGACGCCCCGGTTGAGCAGGAAGAGATGCAGACAGTCCTCCAGTTCGGCGTCGGTCGCCCGCTGCGAGGAGGTGCCGTTCAGCGGTGCCGGTGCCATGAAGCGGTACTCGGCACGGGCACCGAGGCGGGTCACCGACCAGGGCAGCCGGTGGGCGTGGATGATCCGCTCCACACCGGCCGTGTACCGGGTGGCGAGTGCGGACATGTGCGCGTAGGCGGCCGGGGTGAGTACCTCGGTGAGGGTGGCGCGGGCGGCGGCGAGGGAGAGCGCGTTGCCCGCGAGGGTGCCGCCGACTCCGCCCGTGTCCACCAGGTCCAGGTCCGCTCTGGCCCACAGCTCCTCGGCGAGCGGTTCGCTCAGCCCGTACGCCCCGATCGGGATGCCGCCGCCGATCGCCTTGCCGATGGTCACGATGTCCGGTTCGAGCCCCCAGGCGCCGGTACAGCCGCCGGGTCCGGCCGAGACGGTGTGGGTCTCGTCGTTGATGAGCAGCACACCGGCGCGGCGGGTCAGTTCGCGTACGCCGTCGAGGTAGCCCGCCTCGGGCAGGACGATGCCCATGTTGGTGAGCGCCGGCTCCATCAGGAGCGCCGCGACATCCCCGTACGAGAGTTCCCGCTCCAGCGCTTCGAGGTCGTTGAACTCGACGACCCGGCTGGTCGTCGTGGGGTCGACGGGGGCGCCCACGTTGCCGGGCCGGGAGCGCGGGCCGTCGGGGCCGGTGACGACGAACGACTCGTCCACGCTGCCGTGGTAGCCGTAGCTGTTGACCAGGATCCTGGGCCGGCCGGTGAACGCGCGGGAGAGCCGCAGCGCCCAGCGGTTGGCGTCGGTCGCGGAGAGGGCGAAGCTCCAGCGGGACACCCCGAACCGGCGGGCCAGTTCCTCCGCGACGACCGCCGCGTCCTCGGTGGGCATCATCGTCGTCGCGCCGCCGAGTTCGCCGTACCGGCGGGCGACTGCGGCGACGGTCGGTGCCGGGGAGTGCCCGGCCATCGCTCCGGTGTCGCCGAGGCAGAAGTCGATGAGTTCATGGCCGTCGAGGTCGACGACCGTCGCTCCGGCGGCCTGTCGCAGATAGAGCGGGAAGCCCGCCGCGTTCTTCGCCATCCAGGTCATCGGCACACCGCCGAGCAGATGGTCCGCTTTCTGGTGGGCGGTACGGGAGCGGGGGTTGCGGTCGCGGTAGGTGCGGCGTTCCTCCGCGAGCAGGGCGGAGAGCCGGGTGCGGTCCACCGGGTTCATAGGGTTCGTATGGTTTGCAGGGCTTGCAGGGCTTGCAGGGTTCATCGCCGTCACCTCATTTCCGTCGTTCATGTCGTTCGCGTCGTTCATGTCGTTCCGCGGATCCGGGCGGTCTCCGTCGTGTCCACCGCGCCGGTGTCGTCCAGTGCCACCCGGTAGATCCGCCGGGCGCGGTCCGCGCTGATCCAGCCCTCGCGGATGTCCAGGGCCACGGCGTCGGGGTCGCGGGTGTCCGGCGGGCCGTATCCGCCGCCGCCGCTGGTGCGGGCGACCAGCCGCTCGCCCTGCGCCACCCGTACCGGGCCGCAGATGTCCAGATCGCTGAGGTGTCCGTCGTGGTGCCGCAGTTGCTGGGCCGAGCGCGCGCCGGGCAGTCCGCCGCGGGCGCCGCTCATCGGATGGACGGATCCGTCGTTGGCGTACACCGCCTCCAGGTCGCCGCCGACCGGGCCGTACTCGACGGTGAGTCCGGGGGCGCCGCGCATCCGTCCCGCGCCCTCGGTGTCCTGGGCGAGCCTGCGCTCATGGATGACCAGCGGCTGCTTCAGCTCGTCGATCTCGACGCTGTCGAGCAGCAGGGTGCCGCCGCTGCCGAGGTCGTCCATCGTCAGCCAGCCGTCGCTGAACGGGCCGGCCGCTCCCCCGTTGGTGCCGGTGAAGATCTGGTTGACGAACGGTTCGGCGCCCCCGCCGCGCCGGTCGACACCGGAGACGACCGCCTCCGACGGGGACATTCCGGTGCCGACCTCGGCCATGCCGATCCCGTCGCCGAGATCGGCGAAGGCGCGCTGGACGATGTTGCCGAGCCGGTTGGCGAGGTTGGTCGTCGCGACCGAGCAGCTCACCGGGTGCCGTGGAATGCCCACCACGCAGTTCTCCCGCAGTCGCACCCGCACTCTGCGGAAACTGCCCTGGTTGTGCGGAACGGTGTGGTCGATGCTGTTGAACACCCCGATCAGCGCGGCCGTGCGGGAGGACGCCTCACTGAGGTTCAGTCCGCTGGGCACACAGTCGGGGTTGTCCCGCAGATCGACGTCGATCACGCCGCCGACGGGATCGACGCGGACCTTCGCGCCGATGGTGACGCCGTCCGGCACCCCGGGGAACGGGTCGTGCCGGGTCGTCACGGTCGTCTCGCCCGCCGGGAGGGCGGCGATGGCCGCCGCCATGCGGGACTCGCCGTAGTCGAGCCAATCGTGGGCGAAGGAGTCGAGCGCGTCCCAGCCGACCTCCTCGGCGAGGCGCAGCAACGACTGTTCCCCGATCCGGGCGCTGCCCAGGACGGCGAGATAGTCGCCGCGCCACTGGTGCGGGACGCGGATGCGCATCTCGCACATGCGCAGGATGTCCGTACGGTCGGTGTAGTCCTCCTGGACGCGCACGACGGGGAAGATCAGCGCGCCCTCCTCGTAGACGTCCCTGGCGCCGGCCATGTACGTCGTCGGTACGGAGTTGCCGCAGTCCGCCTGGTGGGCCTTGGCGAGCACGGTGAACCGGTGGACGCCCGCGTCGTCCACGACGGGCACCAGGATGGAGTGATCGGCGGCGTGGGTGTTGCCGTGGTAGGGCGAGTTGTGGAGGAACGCGTCGCCCGCGCGCAGTTCGGGATGGAACTCCAGCAGGGAGCGGGCCTGGAGGTCGGGGCCGCCCATCACATGGATCGGCGGGCTCTGGCCGGTCATCAGCACCCCGCCGTCGGCGGTCAGCACACAGCAGGAGAAGTCCCGCGCGGTGTTGAGCACACCCGAACGGCCGCTGCGGGCGAGGGTGTTGGACATCCGGCGGACGATCGCCTCGAATCGGTGGGCCAGGACGGCGAGCCGGGCCCCGTCCCGTACCCCGGCCACGTTCCGTGGGGCGCTCTGCTCCGTGGTCATCTCGTCTCCTCCCGCCGGCCGGAACCGGTCCGTTGTTCCGCGCCGGACGGCTGTTGCGTGCCGGACGGCCGCTCCGGGCTGGTCGGCTGTTGCGCGCCGGACGACCGTTCCGGGCCGGACGGCTGATCCGCGCCGGACGACCCTTCCGCGCCGGACGGCTGATCCGCACCGGACGACCCTTCCGCACCGGACGACCCTTCCGCGCCGGACGGCCGTTCCGCTCGGGTCCGCTCGGTGGATTCCTTCGCCGGGTGGATGACCAGGGAACCGGAGGCGCTGATCCCGCCGGTGCTGTTGTCGGCGACGACCACCGTGGTGAAGGGCGACTCGATGAGCACGGGGCCCTGGAGGACCTCGCCGGGGGCGATGCCCGACAGGGGCCGTACCGGAATGCCGGTCATGCCCCGGCCGGGCACATAGGCCCGCCGCACTCCGGCGGGGGCGGCCTCCCCGGGCCGGGCGGTCAGCACGCCGGTACGGTCGGCCAGCGGCACCCTGGCCCTGGCGCCCCAGCTGACCACCTCGACCGGTGAATCCTCGTCCGTGATGCCGAGGATGCGCTGGTGGACGGCGTGGAAGTCGGCCTCGAAGTCCCTGACGGCGTCCGCCGTGGCGAAGGACTCGCCGCGCAGGGGCACCTCCAGCTCCCAGATCTGCTGCGGGTACCGCGCCTCCGCGAACAGGGTGACGGTCATCTCCGCCGGGTCCGCGCCCACATGTGCGGCGAACTCGCCGCACCGCGCCAGCAGGGCGGCCAGCGCCGCGTTCACCCGGTCCGCCTCGAAGGCGCTGGTCACCGCCGGGACCGTCGCCGTGTACACCGCCCGCAGATCGGACATCAGCGCCCCGGACGCGGCGAGCGCCGCGCCGACGGCCGGAACCACCAGGGTGCGGCAGCCGAGCCGCTGTGCGACCGCCGCCGCGTTGAGCCCGGCGGCGCCACCGCCGCCGACGAGGACCGCCCGGGACGGGTCGATGCCCTGCTGGAGGGTGATCTCCTCGATCGCCCGGACCATGTGCTCGGTGGTGAGTTCGAGTACGGCGTGGGCCGCGGCGACCGGTTCGACACCGAGCGGCCGGGCGACATCGGTGGTGATCGCCGCGAGCGCCGCCTCCGGATCGAGCACCATGGCGCCGCTGGAGAAGGACGCCGGGTCCAGATACCCCAGTACGAGGGCGGCGTCGGTCACCGTGGCACGGGCACCGCCGCGCCCGTAACAGGCCGGGCCCGGCACCGAACCCGCGCTCGCCGGGCCGACGTGCAGCAGGCCGCCGGGGTCCACCCAGGCGATGCTGCCGCCGCCCGCGCCGACGCTCTTGACGTCGATCGACGGCAGCCCGGTCATATGTCCGGTGATCTCGCCGCCGACCCAGGCCGACCGGGTGGCGGGTATCTCGCCGTCGCGGACGAGGGTGACGTCGTAGGTGGTGCCCCCCGCGTCGGCGACGATCACCGTGCCCGCGCCGAGGTCCGCGGCGGCGTACGCGCGGCCCGCTACGGGGGCCATCGACGGACCCGAGTTGATGGTCAGCACCGGCTTCTCGGCCGCGTCCCGGACATCCATCACCCCGCCGATGGAGGTGACCATCAGGATCCGGCCGGTGAGCCCGGCAGCACGCAGCCGCCCGGTCAGGCCCTCGGTGTACCGGGACATCAGTGGTTTGAGCGAGGCGTCGATCGCGGCGGACGAGGCCCGCCGGTACTCCCGCAGCGACGGGTTCAGCGCGTGGGAGAGGGTGTGGGGGACACCGGGCAGGCGTTCTCGCAGCACCTCGGCGACCGCGAGTTCGTGCGCCGGGTTCACCGTCGCCCACAGCAGGCACACGGCCACGGCCTCGACCTCGGCGGCGGCGAGGCGGTCGCAGATCCGGCCGAGCCCGTCGTGGTCGAGCGGGCGCAGGATCTCCCCCGAGGCGGTGATGCGCTCCGGCACCTCGAAGGTGAGGGAGCGGGGCACATAGGGCTCGGGGAACGGGACGGTGAAGTCGAAGGGGTCCGGCCGTCCGCCCTCGCGCAGCAGGAGCACATCGGGGTGGCCCTCGGTGGTGAGGAACGCGGTCCTCGCGGTGGTGCCGGTGAGTACGGCGTTGAGTCCGCGGGTCGTGGCGTGGACGAACGTCCCGACGTGGGCGAGGAATCGCTCCAGGGTCAGTCCATCGGCCTCGGCCGCCCTGGTGAGGACAGTCAGGATGCCGCGTACCGGATCGTCCGGCACGGTCGGCGACTTGAACAGCCGCAGCTCGCCGTTCTGCTCGACGACGAGGTCGGTGAAGGTGCCGCCGATGTCGACGGACACCCGGGTGGCCGGGCCGGGGGCGCTCACGGGCGGTTCCCTTTCGCGGGCAGGGGCGCCGGGACGGGCCCGGGGCGGGTCGCTGGGCGCGGCCGGGCGGCCGGGCGGGCCGAGTCGGCCGGGGCGGCCGGGCGGAACAGGGCGGCCGGATGGGCCGAGTCGGCCGAGTCGGCCGGGTGGGCCGGATGGGCCGAGTCGGCCCTCGGGGGGCGGGTCCGCCCGGGGGCCGGGGAGGGATGAGGGTGGTCGGCGCACATGGTCGGTCTCCGCTTCTCGGTGCTCATGCTCAGAAGCCGTAACTGGACACGGGTTCGCGGGACGCCTCGGCAGGCGTCCCCTCCAGCGGGGGCGCGGACGCCGCGCACTCCCGCAGATCCCGCAGGAAGTCCGCGATCCGGCCGTCGTTGTGCGGCATGGGGACGACGACGAGGCTCACCGGCCCCGGCACGGCCCGTGCCGCGAACATCCAGCCTCGGCGCCGTAGTTGCTCGGCGGCGGGCCGCAGATCGAGGGTCCGGGAGTGGATGAGGGTCATATTGATCCGCGACCCCGGGTGGACGTCGAGACCGGGCACGGCCTCCGCCCCGGCCACGAGTTCGTCGCGCATCGCCATGGACTTCAGTGACACCGCCGTGTAGCCCGGTTCGCCGAGCAGCTTCGCCATCGCCCAGGCGCCCGCGATGGGCCCCGCGCCCCGGGTGCCGGACATGGTGCCGTTGGGCGGACAGATCTCCTTCGCGGACGCGAGCAGTGACGCGTCCCGGAAGAGCAGTGTTCCGGCGGGCGGCGGGGCCATGCCGTTCTTGTGCAGATCGGCGCTGATCGAGCAGACCCCGGGGACCCGGAAGTCCCAGGCGGGGATGGCGGTGTCATAGCCGGAGCGCTCCAGGAACGGCAGGATGAAGCCGCCGAACGCCCCGTCGACATGCAGATACAGCCCATGGCGCTCGGCGATCGCACCCATCTCCGCGATCGGGTCCACACTGCCGTACGCCCAGGTCCCGGCCGTCGCGATGAGGGCGATCGTGTCGGGGCGGACGGCGGCCTCGACGGCCTCCGGATCGACCTGGTCCAGCCGGCCCCGGGGGGCGGGCACCACGATGGGGTCGAGGTCGAACATCCGGCAGAGCTTGTGCAGCGAGTAGTGGCCGTTGTCCGGGAAGACCACACTTCCGCCACGGCGTCCGGCCCGCTGCTTCGCGGTGAGGATCGCGCACATATTGGACTCGGAGCCGCCCGAGGTGATGAAGCCGGCCGGCGCCGCGGCGCCCATCAGCCCGCCCAGCCACCCGACGACCTCCGCCTCCATCTCCCGCGCCCCGCCGCCGGTGATCCAGGTCTCGCCGTGGACGAAGCGGAGGTACACCCCGACCGACGCCTCGCGCACGGCGTCGCCCCAGGGGAGTTCGGGTGTGGTGATCAGATGGGGGCCCTCGTCGAAGAGGTTGCGGGGCATCTCCGGAAAGCGGGAGACCTCCTCCAGCCGGCGGAGTTCGGCTTCGAACCGGTGCGGGTCGACGCCGCTGGGGAATGTGGTCATGTCGGGTCCTCGTGCTCGCTCTCGAACGGGGTTGGATGTCCGGTCCGCCGGTGAGGCGCGCGCCGCCGGTGTCCTCGGTCGCCGGGCGCGGGGCGGATGTGCCGGTGGGCTACTGCGCGGTGAACCCGCCGTCGACGGCGAGGCTGGCGCCGTACACGTACGACGAGGCGTCCGAGGCGAGATAGACCACCGCCGGACTGATGTCGGCGACCTCGCCCACCCGGCCCGCCGGGGTCGTCGCCACGATCTCCTTCTCCAGCTCCGGGGTGATGAGTCCGGCGTTGATGGGGGTGTGCACATTGCCGGGGGCCACCGCGTTGACCCGGATGCCGGCCGGTGCCAGCTCGGTGGCGAGCGCCTTGACCATCAGTTCCACCGCGCCTTTGGAGGCGCAGTAGGCCGAGTCGTCGGGCGAGCCGACCCGGCCGGACATCGAGGAGACGAAGATGACGGAGGCGCCCCGCGTCAGATGCGGACGGGAGGCCCGGGTGAGCCGGAACGGCGCGCGGACATTGGTCGCCCACTGTCCGTCGAACATCTCGTCCGTGGTGTCCGTCAGCGATGCCTGGGTGTAGACGCCCGCGGAGTGCACCAGGACGTCGAGCCGCCCGAACCGCTCGATCGCCGCCTCGACGACCCGGCGCGGGGCGTCGTCCTCGCGGAGATCGACGGCGACCGTCAGATGCGCGGCTCCGCTCAGGGCGACGGCAGCCGCGGCGGCGGTCAGCCGGTCGGCGGAGCGGCCCACGAGGACGACGTCGCAGCCGGCGGCGCCGAGGGCCCGCGCGATCTCGGCGCCGATGCCCGAACTCGCGCCCGTGACGACGGCTGTTCTGCCGTGCAGGCCGAACGGGTGGGGTGGCGTGGTCGGTGCCCCCGCGGGGTGCGAAGACGAAGACATGGCCAGTCCTTTCAGAGGGGTACGGGTTCCGGGTCGAGGTCGGGCTCCTCGGCCGCCGCCGCGATGTCGTGCCGCAGATGTCCGCGGCCACGGAGGAAGAGCAGCCCGGCGGCGAAGGCCGAGAAGGCCACGGCGCAGGTGATCGCGGTCCGGGGTCCGAACGAGTCGGAGATGAATCCGGCGAAGACGGAGCCGAAGAAGCCGCCCATCAGGAAGGTGAAGACGGGCAGGAACGCGAACGCCTGGGCCCGCAGCCGGTGCGGTGAGACCGCCGCGACCAGCGGACCGACACACACCAGGGCGATCCCCACGCACATCGAGGCCAGGACGTAGGCGATGAGCATCAGCCAGGCGGGCCCCAGCCAGATCCCGCCGCAGGTGATGACGCCGTACCCGAGGATCGAGCCGCCCGCGATGAGCACGGTCGTCTCCGGCGTCCGCCGGAACACCCGGTCGAAGTAGTGGCCGCCGATCACCATGGCGCCGATCACGGGCAACTGGGTGAGCGAGAAGATCACTCCGCGTTCGAAGGCGTCGAAGTGGTACTCGTCGCCCAGCAGCAGGGACATCTGGACCGGCACGGTGAACAGGGCCAGCCCGAGGACACCGATGCCCAGGCACATGTAGAGGAACGTCCTGACCCTCATCATCTGCCGGAAGCCGTGGAGGATCCCGACAGGGTGCTCCTCCCGCGCCGGACCGGTTCCGTCGCCGTCGGTGGCGGGCCGGCCGGCCCCGTGGCGCCGCGGTTCCTTCAGGAAGACGGCCGCGGCGATCGCCAGCAGCGCGTACGGCACGGCCAGTCCGATGTACGCCCAGCGCCAGGATGTGCCGCCGTCGTCCGCGACACCGGCCAGCGATCCGGCGAGTGCGGGTCCGACGGCCTGGCCGATCGGGGTGGCCGTCGCGTGCAGGGAGTAGATCCGGCCGCGTCCCTCGACGGGGTAGGCGTCGGCGATCAGCGAGCCGAAGACCGGGTTGGAGTACGCCGCGGCCAGGCCGGTGAAGGCGTAGGCGGCGAAGAGGTGCCAGACGTTCTGGGCGAGCCCGGCGCCGATCAGGGAGAGGGTTCCCACGATGGCTGAGATCACGACGAGGTTCTTGCGGTTGACCCGGCCGGCCAGCCAGGCCATGGGTATCCCGCCCAGGACCAGGGCGACTCCGGTGAACCCGGCGGTGGCGACGAACGCGGCGTCGGAGATGCCGAAGGTGTTGCGGATGTCCGGGGCGAGGGTGCTGGTCGCCTCACGGCTCAGCTGTTCCATCACGACGAGGGGCACGGCCAGCAGGCAGATGCTCCACCCGCCGCGCCGGAGCGTGTCGCGCAGCCGCAGTCCGGCGGGGTCGACGGCGCCGGGGGCGATGGCGCTGGGGGCGGCCGGGCCGGGGTCGACCGAGCCGGGGCCCGGGACGTCGTCCGCCGGGTGCTCGGTCACCTCGCGACGGCCCTCGACGGCCCCCGCGGGCGGTCGGGGTGCGGGTCGGGCGCCGGGCGCGGCGACCCGGGGAAGGGGTTCGGACATGGGCGTACTCCCTGAAGGGTCCCTGGACGGGGGGAAGAAGTGAGGAGGGGGACGCGGGGAGTGGGGGGAGAGCACCCTCCCGGCGGGGGCACACGGCGCAGGTCCGGGAAGCCGGAGCCTGGGGCCGGCGGTGGGCGTGGGCCCTGGGGGTCGGCGGCGGGCGTGGGCCTTGGGGCCGGGGACGGGCCTTGGGGCCGAGGGCGGACCCTGGGTCGGGGACGGACCCTGGGGCCGAGGACGGAGCCTGGGGCCGAGGACGGAGCCTGGGGCCGAGGACGGAGCCGGAGCGGAGGACGGACCCTAGGGCCGGGGACGGACCCTGGAGCCGGGGAGGACGGGACTGGAGCGGAGGGCGGACCCTGGGGCCGGGGACGGACCCTCGGGCCGGGGAGGGCGGGGCCGGAGCGGAGGGGAAGGGCCCCGGGGCGGGGCGCTAGAGCCGCCCGTCCAGCCAGTCGAAGGTGAACTCCGCGGCGGTGGCGGTCCCGCCGTTCTGGCAGTGCAGCTGCGCGGTGCTGTCCTCGTCGAACAGCATGAATTCCTTGGGGCAGGTCAGCGCGTCGTACAGCAACTCCGCCTGACCGGTGGAGAACCGCTCCTCCGCGCCGTCCATCACCAGGGTCTCGCACTCGATCCCGGCCGCGACGTCGGTGAGATCGCAGGCGTCGAACGCCTGGAACAGTTCGTACGGTGTCGTGGTTCCGTGCTTCCACCCCGAGTCACGCAGGAACCACTCCGCGAGCGGCAGCTCGGCGCCCAGTGACGCGACGGCCCCGTTGAACACCTCGGGCCCGCCGGCCAGCGCGTCGCCGAGCGCGTCGGGGAGCCCGGACCGGATGGCGTCCCCCCAGTGCAGTACGCCCGGGTTGGCGACGCACACCTTGAGTCTCTTCTCGAAGGCGGCGGCGCGGGGCGCGAGATAGCCGCCGAAGCTCAGTCCCATCAGACCGATACGGTCCGGGGCCACTCCGTCGAGGGTGACGGCGGTGTCCACGATCGGTGTGACGACCTTCTCCCAGTCGTACCGGAACGGCAGCTTGTTGAGCCGCAGGCTCAGTCCCTGGCCGGGGCACTGCACGGACAGACAGTGGTAGCCGCGCCGGATGGCACCGTCGTAGACCCAGCGGGTGTCCTCCGGCCAGGCGTCCCGGCCCTGGAAGAAGATCAGCAGCGGCGCGGGGCCCTTGGCCACCGGACTGCGGTAGAGATACGAGAAGAGGAAGCTGCCCTCGTACGGTATGCGCACGAACTCCCCGGGATACCCCGACAGCGCGAGATAGCGGTCGTAGCAGTCGTAGCTGCTGATCGCGTGCTCGCGGACCCGGGGATCCTCCGGGTGGCTGAAGTGCATCAGCGAGGCCCGCCAGTAGGTGGCGGCACGCAGATAGGCGTCGCCCGCGGAGACGTTCCGGCCACGCTTCTCCGCTGCCTCGGCGCGCTGCTGGAGCATATGGGCACGGTCACCCCATGCCTCGATCCAGCTCTCCTCGTCGTCGACGCGTATCCGCCGGGCGACCTCAAGGCACTCGCCCAGATCCGACATGCCGAAGAACATCATGCTCAGCTGATGCTTGATCTGGTCGTCCATCACTTCGCTGGCGATGAACTGGTGCGAAGTCCAGCGGGGTCCGGCAATCAGCTGGTTCGGCCATGCTTCGGTATGGGTGGACACAGCTTTTCTCCTCGTTGTCGTGCGGGTCCCGGAAGAACCCGCGAGGGCTTTCGGCCTCATTGCGCGATGAGCCCTCGGGCTATCGGGCCAACCGGCCATCGAGCTATCGACCTATCGGCCCATCGAACTATCGGGGCTATCGGGGCTATCGGGTGTTCAGCACGGGCGGGAGGCGTCCGGCCCAGGGGCGGGCGGCTTCCAATTGGGCGGCCAGCCGGTACAGCAGCCCCTCGTCGCCGTAGGGGCCGACGAAATGGGTTCCCACCGGGACACCGGCCGAATTCCAGAAAAGAGGCACGGACATCGCGGGCTGCCCGGTGACGTTGATGAGCACCGTGAACGGCAGAAAGGCGGCGGAGGCACGCAGTCCGCGCGTCGGGTCCTCCGGCGGCGAGGTGAAGAAGCCGAGCGGCGGCGCGGGCGCCCCCGCGGTGGGCGTCAGCCAGACGTCGTACGGCTCCTGAAAGGCGGCCAGCCCGTCACAGAGCGTCTGCAACTCGGCGAGGGCGTCGAAGTAGGCCGCCAGTCCGGTGGCCTCGGACCGGCCGTTCTGGATCATCGCCCAGGTGCCGGCCTCGAAGTCCTCTTCACGGGCCGCCCGGCCGAGGGTCCGCTCCATCCGCGCCACGTCCCAGGCGAGCCCGGCCGATGACACCGCGCTGAACGCGCTCCCGAACCTCGCGGCGTCCAGTCCGGGCGTGCCCTCCTCGACATGGTGTCCGAGATCCTCGCAGAGGCGGGCCGCGTCCTCGACAGCCGCGAGGCAGTCGGGATGGAGCGGCGAGCCGGTGGGTGACCGGCGGCTGAAGACGATCCGCAGCCGCCCCGGATCGCGTCCGGTCTCCTCCAGATACGGCCGCTCGGGCCGCGGCGCCCGGTACGGGTCCCCGGGCAGGGGCCCGGCGGTGGCGTCGAGCAGGGCGGCGCAGTCGCGCACGCTCAGGGTCACCGCGTGTTCGCTGAGCACGGCGATCCGGGGGGAGAGTCCGGCCCTGCGGCGGGCCGAGGAGATCCGGAGCCGGGTGGGCTTCATCCCGAACACCCCGCAGTTCCCGGCCGGAACCCGGATCGATCCCCCGCTGTCGCTGGCGTTGGCCATGGGCACCATCCGCGCGGCGACGGCCGCCGCCGCGCCACCGCTCGACCCGCCCGCCGACAGCGCGGTGTCCCAGGGGTTGCGGGTGGGCCCGTGCAGTTCGGGTTCCGTGGTGGGCAGGAGTCCGAACTCGGGCAGATTCGTCTTGCCGCACACCACGAGACCGGCGGCCTTGTAGCGGCGGGTGAGTTCACCGTCCTCGGTGGGCACGTAATCCGCGAGGAATCTGCTCGCGGAGGTCATCGGCACCCCGGCGTACCCCACTCCGCCGCCGTCCTTCAGCAGAAAGGGAACTCCGGTGAAAGGCCCTTCGGGTAGCGCTCCGGAGGCGGTCGAACGCGCTTCGTCATACATGGTGTGAATGACGGCGTTAATCTCTGGATTGGTCCGGTCAATACGCTCGATGGCGGCTTCCAGCAGATCCTTCGGCGATACCTGCCCGCTACGGATCAACTCTGCCTGACCCAGCGCGTCGAACTCGGATGGATCGCTCATAGGGCGGTCACTTCCCCCCTACCCGAAAGTAGTTAAATCCTTTAACCATGCCGGGAGCATGCCTTGTCGCCCGGCGATCCCGCAAGGGGTGGGGCGGGGGAATCTGCGATGCACGGGGCACCACCGGGAGGCGTCCGCCGCCGCCGCGGGGAATCCGCGCCTACGGGAAGCGGCACTTTCGCCGCGCTCGGCGAGGGTGTTGGTGCCGTGGTGGAGCGGGGGGGGCGACCGGGTCCTGCGGGGTGCAGAGGGACCACTGGCCCGACGGGGCCCGGTTAGGCGTTGGGTGTCCTGCCGTCGGCCGGTGGGGGTTTCGTCGAGGAGGACAGTACGGGGCGCACGACACATCCCGCGATTGGATTGCACACAACTCAGCTGTGTGGAGATCCAGTTCACATCCCCGAATACTGGATGGACTACTGCTTCCCCCGAAGAACCCCGCCCGGCCGGCCGATCCCGCAGAGGCCGGCCACCCGCTTCTGGCCCGAGGTCCTGGTCCACGTCAGCATGGGCGTCGGCGTCAGCACGGTGGTGATGCGCGCCCAGGACTTCCACTCCCGTCCGGGCCTGGCCTTCGTCCCGCTGCACGACGCCCCACCGATCGACTACGGCTTCCTGCGGCCCCGCACCGGCCTGAACCCGGTCGCCTCGACCTGCCTCGACATCGTCCACGAGCTCGCCACGCCCATCCGCTGACAGGGCATGTCGAAATCGACTTCGCAGGGCTGACCTGGTGAGGACTTCTCAGGGGTGGTGCGGTCCGAAGGAGATGTACAGAACGGCTGCGGTCACAGCGGCGACGGCGAGGACGGTCCGGCTGCGGAGGATCGATGTCATGGTGCGTATGCGCCGGTTCGATGCGTAGTTCTGGGAGATTGCCGCGGTGGCCGCGTAGTGCGCGGCGATGCGGGTGGCAGCGAGCCCTGCGGTCAGGGACACGGTGATCAGGATGACGCTGTGCAGCAGTGTGGCGGCCCATCCGCCGAGGGGGCTGATCAGGTAGAGGACTCCGATGAGCGTGGAGAGGACAAGCCACCCGAAGCCGGTGGCTCCCATGAACGATTCGATACGGCTCCACTCGTCGCTGGTCTTGGTGGAAAGCCGTCCTGGCTTTGCCCTGACGCGCTTCCAGGCAGCCGCGAGTTCTTCGGTTCCCGACTGGTCGGCAGGCTCGTAGAACCTGTCGCCGATACGGTCCAGGAGCCAGGACGCGAACGCATCGGCCGTGGCCGCCAGATCAGGGATACGCCTCTGTGGGCGGATGGGCATGAGGAAGTCTCTTCTCGGGTTCCGGATCAGCGGGTAGGGAGGGGCTGCGCGTGCAGCCCCTCCCGTCACACTGTGGTGTTTCCTACGTCATCTGTTGATCGGCTCAGCGGCGGCGCCAGTCGCGGTACTCACCATAGAGCGAGTAGGAGGTGCTGCCGTACCCGTACCAGCGGTCGAGCCGGTTGGCCCGGCGTACTACGCGCCGGTTGTAGCTCCTGTGCCTGGCGGCTGCCCTCTGGCGTGCACGCTTGTGAGCTCGTGCCCGGCCGTTGCTCACGCCCTTGGGGCTGGCCTTCATGTTGCGGTTCCTCCACCGGTTGCCGACCCACTTGGCCCCCCTGGCAGCGCCGTAGGAGAGGCCTCCCGCGAGGTCGATCCACCCGGAGCGGTCCCCGCGGGCGAGCTTGTATCCCCCTCGGCCGATGCTGATGACCGCTGCGCCTGCCGCGCAGGGACCGCAGCCGAACATCGCGGCGACGGACAGGCCCATCCCCACACGGTCGAACATCTTGCCCCAGCCGAATCGGCCGTCGAGGTCGTAGCAGTTGACGGGATCGGCACTGCAGTACTCGTAGGCGTTGGAGTTTCCGCCGTAGACGGGGTCGAGGGAGAGGAAGCGTCCGGTGGCCGGGTTGTAGAGGCGGAAGCCCATGAGGGTGAGGCCGGTGACGGTTTCACTGGAGCGTTGTTTCGCGCCGAGCCAGTTGTAGCGGGTGGCTGCCTGGTCGGGGCGGGGGTTGCCGTACTCGTCGCTGTCCAGGGCGGTGGGTGCCTGGGTGGTGTCGAGGGGGAACTGGAGGGCGATGTCGCCGTGGATGTTGGTGAGCTGGAGGACGGTGTCGCCGGTCTGGCCGGTGGTGGCGGCGAGGTCTCCGCCGGTGCCGTCGACGTTGCGGGTGAGGGCGCCGGTGGTGGTGTTCTCGGTGATCCAGCGGGGGTTGTCGCTGTCGCCGTCGTAGTGGTTGATCTTGGACGCGGTCTGGGTCCAGGTGGTGCCGCTGCCGGTCTCGGTGGTCCAGGAGCGGAAGCGCAGGGCGGCGTCGAGCTGCCAGGTCTGGCGGGTGGTGCCGCTGGTCTGCTGGTGGGCGAGGTCGTTGGTGTAGTAGCTGAGGGTGCTGCCGGGCAGGGCGGTGGTGCGGCCGAACGCGTCGTAGGTGTAACCGGTGTTGGTGAGGCGGTCGGCGCTGTCGTACGTGTTCGTGGTGGTGGTGGCACCGGTGGAAGTGCAGGCGGCCCCGGCGGCTTCGGTGGAGGTCGCCAGCGCGGTGCGGTTGGCCCGCTGGTCGAAGGTGTAGGTGCGGCGGGTGCAGACCTCGCCGACGGTGTCGTCGACACCGGTGAGACGGCCGGCCTTGTCGTAGGTGTACTCCTGGGCGGACCAGCCCTGGTGGCTGGTGGTCTGGCCCTGGACGTTCTCGGTGACGGTGTCGGTGTAGACGGAGGTGCTGTCGCTGTCGCGGGTGTAGGCCCGGGAGGTGACCGCGCCGGCGGGGTCCTCGGTGACGTTCAGGGTGTAGCCGCCGGGGAGTTTCTCGGTGGTGAGGGAGCCGTCGGGGTCGTAGGCGGCGGTGAAGTCACCGGCGACGGAGTCGGTGGTCCTGGTGATCAGTCCGCGGGGTTCGGCCGTGTGGTCGTAGGTGTAGGTGACTGTGGAGGGGACGCTGTCGGTGGTCTTGACGGGCCGGTCGAGACGGTCGTACTCGGTGGTGGTCTGCCCGCCGTCGGCGTCGGTGTAGGAGATGAGACGGCCGAGTGTGTCGTAGGCGCGGGTGATGGTTCCCCCGGCGGTCGAGACGGTTCTGAGGACCTCGCCGGTGGCGGGGTCGTACTCGGTGGTGGACCCGGGCACGGCCTGGCCCAGGGTGCCCGTGATCGTGGTCGTCTCAGGCCGGCCGGCCGCGTCGTAGACGATGGTGGTGGTGCGGGTCTGGCCGTTGGCGGTGTCGGTGACGGTCGCGGGCTGCCCGTAGTAGTCGTACTCGGTGCTGGTGTCGGGCAGGTTGGCCGGGTTGGAGCCGCCGCCGGTGATGGCTCCGGCCGGGCCGGTCCAGCACACCGCGTCGGCCCACTCCGGGCGGCCCTGGCACCAGCCGGTACCGCTGCCGGACCAGTACGTCGTGATCCGGGTCGCGGCGTCACTGCCGGTGGAGCCGGGCAGGGACTGGGAGGTGACGCGGCCCTGGGCGTCATAGCCGTTGGACGTGGTCAGATTGAGCCCGCCGGAGTCCTTGATGACGAGGGTGGGCAGGCCCTTCGCCCAGTCGTACTGGGACTCGGTGACGCGCTGCTCACCCATGACCGAGTAGTAGTCCCGGACGCGTGCGCCGGTGATTTCCAGGGTGACCTGGTCCCTGACGGTGGCGGTGCCGTTGGTGGGCCGCCCCTCGTCGTACTCCCTGACCGTCCAGGCGCGGGCGGGTACGGAGGTGCCGGACTCGACCAGGACGGTGGTGCCGTCCCTGAGGTCCTCGCCGAGGTCGACCCGGCGCAGTGGCCCGAACTCCTCCAGTTCGCGGGTGCCGGTGTCGTTGAACAGGGAGGTCGTCGACAGCAGGTGGGCCCGCTCGGAGGAGGTGCGGGAGACGATCCCGAGGTCGGTGAGGGTGTCCTGCTGGGCCTGTGTGGTGCCGAGGGCGAGGGCCCGGTTGGCGGCGGTCAGTTCACGGACGGTGTTGCCGAAGCGGTCGTACTCGGTGGTGCTGATGTGGCCGCCGGGTTCGGCGGTGTTGACCTGGCGGCCGGAGGCGTTCAGGTAGTGGACGCTCGCCCGGCCGTAGCTCCCGGAGGTGAGGGCGTCACCGTCGTGGGAGGCGGGGATCGAGTCCGGGGGGAAGACGGCGGTGGCGTCGCTGGGGTTGTCGAGCTGGCCCCAGCCGGCCGTGGTGGTGGCGCCCATGGTGTGGGGGGCCTTGGTGCCGGTCAGCGGGACGCCGTAGACGATGCTGGTGACCGCGTCGCCGTCGGTGGTGGTGGCGCTGCCCTGCTGGAGGGCGGGGCGGGAGACGTTCAGGAGCATGCCCGCGCCGGGGGCGGTGCCGGTTCCGGCGTTGCCGTAGGTGAAGGTGTAGGGCTGTTCACCGGCCGGTTCCAGCCAGGTGACGCGGCCTTCGTGGTAGGCGTACTGGGTCTGGGCCTGCTGTCCGATGCGGGGGTCCCAGGTCTGGCGCAGCCGGCCCAGGGAGTCGTAGCGGTAGGTGGCGACGACGGTGGCGGTGGCCGCGGTCGCGCCGGGCTGGGTGGAGTACAGGCGTATCTGGCGGACCTGGCCGGTGTAGTCGCCGAACTGGGCGTTGGTGTCGGTGCCGGTGGCCGTGGTGGCGGTGGCGTAGACGAACTCCAGGACCCGGCAGCCCCTCGTGGTCGGGGTGGCCTCGCAGGTGGCGGCGGTGACGGCCGAGGTCGGGGCGATGATTCGCTTCGGACGGGCGAGTGTCGTGCCGCCCGTGGTGACCGTCTCGGAGATGACGGTGGTGGTGGAGTTCGTCAGGCCGTTCAGCAGGGTGGAGGAGACCTGCCAGGTGCTGCCGCCGGTGGGCTTGGTGAAGGTGGTCACCGTGCCCTCGCTGTCGGTCAGGGTGAACGTCGCCGCGCTCACGCTGCCGGTCAGGGTGAGGTCCTCCGCGCCGGGCTCGGAGATCCAGCCGGTGCGGGCCGCGTTGGCGGTGAAGTGCAGGACATCGCCCTCGGCCATGTCCACCGCCACCGCGGTGTCGGAGATCCTGCGCAGCTGGCTGAAGTCGGAGTCGGTCAGCTCAGCTGTCGTGCCGGCCACCCACTCACTGCCGAAGATCGCCGCCTGGCCCTCCTGCTGGGCGCCCTGCTGCGGGCTGCGGGAGGAGGCGGTGCGGGTCACCGACATGTCGAAGAACGAGGCGTCGGTCTCGGAGAGGGTGTAGTCGCCGGTGAGCAGGTTCAGCGAGCCGGGACCGGTGTCGGTGGTGGCGGCGCCGTCGGCGTTGCGGTCCACGACCACGGTCAGCGGCGCGGTGGAGGAGGCGGCGGAGCCGGGGCCGGTGAAGTCGGCCTTGATCTGGACGGTGCCGTCCGGGTCGACGGTGCTGGTGGCGTTCCACACCAGCGGCGCGTTCTTCCCGCTGACCAGGGGGACGGGCCAGGCGGTGAGGGCGGTGCCGCCGGAGGTGACGTCACCGGCCGGGATCCGCACCCAGGGGTCGGCCTCGGAGCGGCGCCAGGAGAAGGCGACGCTGTCGTAGGTGCTCGCGGCGGCCTCGGCGACCAGCGGGAGGCGGCGTGCGGTGCGTTCGCCCTCGGAGGGCTGGACGAACCCGCCGGGCCCGGCGTGGAAGACGTAGTCGCGGGGCTCGGATCTGTTGTCGGCGCGGTCCACGGAGCGGACCTGGAGGGTGTGGGTGCCGTTCTTCGGCGGGGTGACGCTGATGGTCTTGTCGACCGTGGCGCCGCCGGTGGTGACCTTGGTCCAGGTCACGCCGTCCAGGGACCATTCCAGCCACTGGTGGTCGGCGGCGGGCGGGGTGACGGTGAACGTGCCCGCCTGCCCGGCGCCCTTGACCCACTGCCCGGACGGGTAGTCGGTGGAGGTCACCGCGGGCGGGGCGGAGGGGGCGGCGGTGTCGACGGTGAACGTCTTCCACGCCGACCAGCCGGTGTTGTAGTGGGTGCCGTCGTAGGGGCTGGTGCGGAAGCGGTAGGTGGTGCCGTTGGTGAGGACCCCGGCCGGGACGGTCACCGACGCCGCCGAACCGGACGCCACATAGGGAGACACCATGTTGGTGCCGACCTGGGTGGTGCCGGTCGAGTCGTAGATCTGGAAGGTGCCGTTGACCCTGTCGCCGTCCGCGTCGACGAACGTGTCCCGCAGGACCGGCCGCACGGTGTTCACCGTATAGGCGCCGCTGTAGGAGAAGAACGGCGGCCCGGCCTCCTGCTTCGTGCCCGTCTTCGGCCGGAAGTTGTACGTCACCGACAGCTTCGGCGGATTCGACGCCGCGTTCGCGGAATTGACCCGCTTCCACTGCGCGACGACCGTCTCACTCGCCGCCCGCAGCCCCATGTGCCCCCGGGTCGCGGCGGCCGACGCCCACTCCTGGGCGAGGGTGGTCACATCCGCGGTGATCCAGCCGTCCGGCGCCGCCGTGCACGCCGGGTTACCGCGGGTCTGCGTCGACGTGGCCCGCTGCGCGGTCCACGCGGGCTGCGCGGTCCACCGCGACGACGTGGACGCGGCTCCCGCCGACCACACCTGCCACGACTGGGCCGTGCAATCGGTGTTGCCCGAATGGAAGTTGAACAGACTCAGCGTCGCACCGGTCACCAGCGCGTCCCGGATGGGCGAGGTGTTCCAGGAGATGAACGACCGTGCCGTACGCGGCGTGCCGTTCGCGTTGGTCGTGCCCGGGTTCCCGAGGTCCAGCTCCGTGTCCGTGGACCAGTCGACCGTCTCGCCCTGCTGCACATAGGTGTCGAAGACATTGCCCAGCGCCGACGTCGACGGGTCGACCGTCACCGGGAACTTCGTCTCCGGGTCCTTGAGGAAGGCGGCGTCCGGGGTCATCACCAGATCGACGCCGGAACCTTTCTGCACCACCTTCATCGCCACCGGCACCCTGCGGGTGTGCTCACCGGAACGCTTGTCGACCGTCGCGTCCCACATCACCGGCGCGGGCATGACGGCCCGCCGCTTGTTCTTCTTGTCGGTGAACTGGACACTGCCGTCGGCGAGCTGCTTCACCTTCAGGCCCTTGGCCTTCAGCGGCAGCGTGTAGGAGTAGGCGTCCGTGGTGGGACGCTCGTTGATCTCGACGAACTGCTCGAACCCGGTCCGGGTCGCCTCCACCACGACATCCGCGCCCGGTACCGCCTCCGGATACGTGGCGCGTGTGCCGTCCAGCACCGGCTCGGGCAGACCGCCCTTCCACTGGAGGGTGATCTGCTGGTCGCCCTCTCCGAGTGTGACCAGGTCCACCGGCTTCGCCCGCCCGGCCGCCGCCAGCGACGCCGCCGGCGTCCCCGTACGGCCCGCCAGCCTCAGCGAACCCGGATGCGCGACCGGCTCCACGCTCCCGTCCGATGTCTCCCGCAGGCCGACATCGACGTTCACCCACTTCCCGTCCCGCTCGAAACGCACCGGCCCCGCCGACAGCTCCGTCGTCAGCGAGCCGTCCTTGTTCACCCACGTCGTCGACGTCTCCGTACGCTCACTGAGCGCCTCCACCCGCTGCCCGGACAACCGGGCCGCGACCTTCGCCGACGGAATGTCCGCCGCGGACGTGACAGCTTTCTTCTTCTCCTCACCCGCCGCCGTACCGGCCTGTTCCGGCGCTGCGGCCACCGCCGCGCTTTCCATCAGGGAAACCGACAGCAGAACAGCGAGCCCGCCCGCTATCCAGCGGATGCTTCTGCTTTTCTCATGCCACATCCGCCCTCTCTCCTCGGGAGAGGGAAACTCTTCGGGTCTCACAAGCCACTCCTTTTCTTCCACGCATGCAGGAGCTGTAAACGAATCGAAAAGTAACCACGGAACACAAGATCGCAAAGATCATCAAAGAATCCAATTCGGACAGCGATGGCAGCCCAGACTCCTGGTGATGTCCATCACAGCTCGTAACGTATACAAAACCCGGTGTATGCAGCCGGTGAAGCTAATGAGCCAAACCGAAAAGAATCAGCCAGTACGCGCGGCACGGAAACATCCGCGTTTACCCTGCTCGGCGGCAATCAACCTCAGATTCGCAATGTCTCCGCAAAGGGGCATACGGGGTCACCGGTTCAGGCCCTGCAACAACCTGTTGTTGCGCACACAACCACCACGCGGCATGCTGACCCTCCCGGTAAATACCAAGCAAAGCCAGCCCCACCCAGAAAAGACGCATAATGCTCGCCAGAGGCCCCTTACTCCTCGTCTCGACAATCGCGGTGCTCATCCACCTCGCCGCACTCTTCACCGCCGCACAATGGGGCCTCAGAGCATCACTCAACTTCATCCCACCGGCAGCCGGATCACTCCTCGCCGTCTGGCTCGTCCACAAACACCAAAAAGACTGAACGGCGGCAATGGGCGGAGCTGTGCCGCCTGAATTTGAAATTCAGAGAGCCGCATCCACTCTGCCCGTATTGAAACCGCCGATCCGGCAACGGCGGTCCCGACGGCTGTCCGCAGGGGGCCGGGCGGGCCGCGCGGCAAGGCGGGCGTCTCCCGCAGTCGCGGGACGGCCTTGCCGGGCTCGGGGCACCAGGCGCCTGCGGATGTCAGCCGGACCGTTCTCTCCGCCCACCGTTTGGTAACGGCTGTTGCCATGGGTGGTATGGCGAGGGTGGTATGGCGAAGACGCAAATGGGCGTGCGCGGGGACGAGGAAGTCGCGGAGCTCGCGCGGAAGCGTGCCGCCGAGCTCGGGCTGAGCATCGGGGACTACCTTGCCCGGCTCGTGCGGGAGGACACCAGCGGGTTGCGTGCCCTGGGTGTGGACGCGGCCTCACGTTTCCTCGCCGAGCACCAGGCCGTCTTCTACGACGCCGAACAGGAACAGCAGCAGCCCTGCGGAACACACGCCGCCTGATGGGCCTGCACATGCTCCAACCTCGCCATGGCCGCCGCCACCGGCCGAGCCGGACTCGGGCGGGAAGGGGCACCACCGACCCAGCCGCCGCACGGGTCCACACCCTGGGCCGGTGCCGCTGGCTGGACCCGCAGCGCTCGCCCCGGCCCAGGTCAATCAGCGTCGGTCGCTCGGCTTCGTCTCAGCCAGCCATCGTTGTGCGCAACCACGCAGGCCATCCGAGCCAGCCGTTCCTGGACGGATCGCCGAGTTCGCGGTAGATCGCGGCGGCCTGAGTGTGGGCGTCGACGGCCTCCCCGAACCGCCGTATCTCGTGGAGGGCGTTGCCGAGGTTGGTCAGTGCTGCGCCTTCGCCCCGGTGGTCGCCGAGTTCGCGGCAGATGGCCAGATCCTGGCTGTGGGCGTCGGCGGCCTCTTGGAACCGCCGTACCTGTCGCAGGGCGATGCCGAGGTTGTTCGGTGCCAGGGCTTCGCCGCGCTGGTTGCCGAGTTCCCGGTAGGCGGCCAGGGCGGTGGTGATGAGGGTGATCCAGTCGTCGAAGTAGCGGCGAGCGTCAAGGTACTGGGCGAGGGAGGTGCTGGTGGCGGGATGGCCGAGGGCTGGTGCGGCGGTGGCGGTGCAGGGTCCCGGGGACAGCGGAGTCGGGGGCGGCGTGGCGAAGGCCAGGCTGGCGAAGGCCTTGACCCGGAAGACCGGTCCGTTCCGGGTGTCGCCGAGTACGGCGCGGGAACGGGTCGGGTCGGGTCGGGGAGCCCGGTCACGGCTGCCGCCCGGGTCTGTGCGCGAGCCGGTCGGTCTCGCGGATCGGGGTGGGCAGGTTCTCCCGGACGCCGTGGGCACCGACGGTGACGTTGCGCCCCCGGGGCCTTCGCACGGTGATCCCGGCTCCTCCCGAGCGCGAGCACGTCGAGCGGGCCCCCGCCCATCTCCCCTCCCCGCCGACCGCCCTCCGGGACGACTGCGGCGATAGTCGGCCGCACAGTGCGTCCTCCGGCCCCAGCCACTCGTGCAGGGCGAGAAGAACAGCAGGGTCACCGTCCGTGGTGCTCTGCACGGGGATACCGGTGTCCGGCGAGCCGCTCATCGGGACATGGTGACAACGGCGCGGCGCACGACATAAGCCACTCTTACGCCGATTTCCGCCGCGATCCAGCCGCAGACCCCGGCCGCGCAACTGCCCGGCCGCGACGCCGGGCCAGGGGTGATCCTGAGCGGCGGCGCACACCCGCCCGGCCGCACCGCACCGCACCGCACCGCACCGCACCGCACCGCACCGGGGATGATCCTGTGCGACCGCCAGCTCGGGAATCCGGGCCACGGACGTCACAGTGGCAGCGGAAGTGCGGCAGGGTGGGTGCGGAGCCCTTCGCTCGCCCTCGTAGCGGCGGCCAGGCACCGGCTCCTGGACACCCCGGTGTACCGGCCGGTGACAACCACCATGCCTTCCTCTCCCCGGAGACGGCTGAGCCGCACGGTCGAGCGATGGTTACCGAAGAAGCCGCAGCACCACCACACCGAGAAGCCCACCGACAGGCGCAGGCGCGGTCCGGGCCGGCCCGGACCGGGCAACAGCACCTGGCTAGACCTAGATTGGGTACTGTCCGGCCGATCAGGAGGGTTCGCCCGCCGGACGGCCTGACGGGCTGCGGGGGGGGATGGTCGTGGACCAGCCGCCGAAGACACAGGGGCAGGGAAATCAGGGGAATCATGGTCGCGTTCCATACGTCCGCGCTGGACGGAGTCGCCCGCAACCCGGCGCTGCCGACACCGCTGCTGCTGCGCCTGCTCGCCTTCGACGGCGGCGGTGACGGTGACGGCGGCGGTGACGGCCCGCCCCGTCACGCCCTCCAGCGGGCCGGACTCCCCGAGCCGGCCGTCGCGGTGATCCTGGCTCACCCGAACCCGCGCGCCCGGACCGGGTTCGCGATGAGCGCCAGGGCCGAGCCCGCGCAGCGGGCCCGGCTCGTGGACGACCCTTCCCCCAGGGTGCGGGCCGCTCTCGCGTACGGACCCGAGTCGCGTGACCCGCGTACGACGGTCGCACCGCTGCCGGACGACGTGTGCGCCCGCCTGCTCGACGACCCCGACCCCTCCGTACGGACGGCCCTGCTGGACTCACCCCACATCGCGCCGTCGTTCGTGGCCTCCCTCGCCGCGCACCCCGATCCGGCAGCGCGCCGAAGCGCGGCACGCGTATGGGAGATCCTGGCGCCGGGCGAGCGGTCGGCGCTGCTGGCCGACCCCGACCCGGAGGTGCGGCGGGCCGCCGCGCTGCGGGCGTGCCGGCGGGACGCGCACCTCACCGCCGGACTCCTGCGCGATCCGCAGTCCGCGGCCGGGGCACTGCGCCACGGACTCCTCGTCCGCGCCGACGCCGAACGGTGCCTCGCCGAACGGACGCACCTGACGGCCCTCGCCGAGAACCCTTCGCTGCCCCCCGACCTCGTCGAGCGGCTCGCCACCGACCCCGACGGGGCCGTACGGCTCGCCGTCTCCCTCAGGCCCGAACTGGACGAGACACGCCGCATGTCGATCGACTTCACCGTCGACGCCTTCGCCAAGGGTGACGTGGAGTGGGTACGGGACGGGCTCGCCGACCCCGGGGTGCTGCGACGGGCCGCGGCCTCCGCCCACCCACTGCTCCGCCGCGCCGCCGCCCACAGCCCCCATCTGCCGCCCGACCTCGTCAGCCTGCTCGCGCGCACCCGGGACCCCCTGGTGGAGAACCTCCTGGGCGTGCACCACCCCGACACCCCTCAGGAGGTCCTGATGCGTGTGTTCGCCCGGCTCGGCGGGACGTTCTCCGCTTGGATGGCGGAGACCCACCCCCGCTTTCCCCGCGAGGGCCTCGCCGCGCGCTGTGCGGACCACCCGGACGGCAACCACCGCCGACTGGCCGTCCGGGACCCGGCCGCCTCACCCGCGCTGATCGAACGGCTCAGCCATGACCCCACGGTCTGGACGCGCCAGGCCGCGGCCAACGACCCACGCCTGCCGCTCCACCGGCTCCGCGAGGCCCTCCGCATCCCCGAACTGGCCTCCAGCGCGGGCGCCAACCCCGCCCTCCCCGAGGACGAGATGGCCACCGTCCTGAACCAGGCAGGCGTCCCCGCCTGACCTCCGAACAGGTCCGCCCCACGCAGCGGGATGTTCCGTACCGGTGAACCTGAACACAGCCGTTGTGGTATCCGGCCAGGCGCGACAGGTTTGTGCCATTGCCGGTGGCTGGCCTCCGGCTTCGCTGACGCCCAGCTGCACGGGAAGGCGGGGAAGGCGGGGGGGCGGGCACCGCCGTCCCCGCCTGGTGGTGCCGTGGTAGGTGGGGGAGGTCCGGAGGGTTTTCGACGACCTCCACGCCAACGAGAAGGCGCCGGTGATCCTCGGCCGTCAGGCGAACGAGAGCGACGGTGGCCCCGTCCGGCTGACCGCCGCCGAGGCGTACGAGGCCCTCTACGGGCCGAACCGGGACCCGCGCCTGTCCGCCACGGTCTGGGACGCCGTACTCAGTGCGGCCCGGACCGACCGCTCCCCCGACGGAACCGGGAAGCTCCTGCTCATCTGGCTGGCCGCGCCCAAGCTGAGCGGGACGGTCCGGCGGATCTGCGGGCGGCTGCGCGTCAACCGCTCGGACGTGGAGTCCGAGATGGTCCTGGCCCTGCTCGAAGCACTCGAAGAGCAGGCAGGGCAGGAAGAGCCCGCGCAGTCGGCCCACTGGGGCGCCATGACCGGCCTTCACATCGGACCGCTGCTCAGGGCGGCCCGTACCAGGGCGTGGCGATTCGCCCGTGCCGGTCTGCGGGAGACCCCTTCCACTCAGGTGGAGCGTCTCCCTCAGGACCGTGCCCTGACTCCCGTGGCGGCCGACCCGTCGGAGATCGACACGGCACGGGACGGGCTCGACGTACGGGTCGACCGTCCGGACGGGCCGGACGGACTGCGCGCCTCCTTGAGGTTCCGGGTACGTCCGGAGCAGTTGCGGGCGGAGGCACTCGCCCGTACCGAAGAGGAATCCGGGGTCCGGCCGCCCCGGGGCCACGTTCCCCGGAAGCGCGTGCCCCGGCGTCGGGTGCGCGCCCTCACGTCCCGCCCCGCCACGAGGAGGCCGTGATGACCTCGTCCCATGGTCGGCTCAGTTTCACCGAGCTGTTCGAACTGCCCGTCGTCATCGACCTGCGGACCGCGGCCCGCGCGCTGGGTGTCTGCAACGCGACGGCCTATCGGCTGGTCCACCGGGGCGAGTTTCCTTGCATGGTGCTCCGGGTGGGGCGCCAGTTCAGGGTTCCCACCAGCCAGTTGATGCGCGCCCTGGGGATCGAGGAGCGGCCCCTGTACGACCTGGACCCGGACCCGGACGTGGACCAGGACCCCGATGCGGAGCCGGACTCGGACGGCGACAGGTGGCGGACGGGCTCGTAGCCCTCCCCCGGCGTCAAGGACGCCATCGCTGAGTTCCACCAGGAAAGCCGACCGGGCGGTGCCCGCGCGAGACAGCGCGGGCACCGCCCGGAAGGAAAGCGAACGGCGAGGAAAGCGAAAGAACTCGTGCAGTAAGGAGTCTGAGAAGGAAGCCCTTTCATGGCCTCGCCGTACGGCCACGCTAACACTCACGCCGGGATCATGTCGCGCAAGTTTTCGGGGGTGATGATCCGGGAGTCCGGGTGGAGGCCCTCGGGGCGTTCCAGGCCGAGGTAGAGGACGGGCTCGGACGGGAGCGGGTCGCCGGCGCGCCACGGGGTGACCGGCGGGGTGCCGCCGGACGTCGGGTCCGTGTGGCCGTCGCCGGACAGAGGGCCCCTGTCCGTGTCACCATCGCCGGACACCGGGCCCGTCCCGCCCTCGCGATACATCAGGTCCCTGGCACCCACGCCGGATATCAGGCCCGTGCCGCCCTCACCCGACATCAGATCGGCCAGGTATCGGACCGTCAGATAGTCGCGAGCCACCACCGCCCGCACCACCTTCGCCACCGACACCTGGTTCTCCTCGACCCGGTTGGCCGCCGAGATGCCCCGCAGATACAGGTGCAGCCACTTCGCGCCCCAGCGGCCGTCCTTCGTTCGGCGGAAGACCAGCGGGAGCGCCACCCGGCCCGTGCCCCGCAGGTCCGACTTCATGCGTACCGTGCGCGGCTCGAACGGGCGGCCCCGCTGCTCGGCGTCGCGCAGCATGTAGCCGAAGAAGGACTCCTCGACCTCGTCGAAGCCCTCGCCCGCGTAGATGTTGACCTGCGGCACGATGAAGGGCGGGCCGACCCGGTCCAGGGTCAGGCTGATGAACTCCGAGGCTCCGTCGGGTGCCTCGGTGATGTCACCGGAGTGCCAGCCCCCCACCGCCTTGAGGGAGGTGTAGGAGAGCCAGGCGTCGGTGCTGTAGTCCGCGTTGAGGAGCAGCGCGGACAGGTCGTAGTCGGTGCGGTGCTTGCTCTGCTTCCAGTGGACGAAGAAGCGCAGCTCACCGCCGTCGACCGGCGAGAGCGAACCCCTCGGGAGCACGCCGAGCCCGGCCGGGGCCGCCCGGCCGCTGAGCGGCAGCGCCACATCGAGGATGTCCGGGTCGATCAGGATCCGGCCCGGCGGCACCGGGAGCCGACCGCGGATCTCGGCGTCGAGGGCGGCGATCAGCAGATCGCGGTCGGCGGCGGGGACGGGCGGCCGGGCATCGTCGGTCACCCAGCCGCGGCCCCGGCGATTGACGAAGACCCGGGGCGCGCCGGTCTCCCGCTCCCGGTTGTGGAAGTGCTCGCGGACCGACAGCAGCACCCGCCCGGACACCTGCGGCGCGACCCGCTCCGCCGCCTCCAGGACCAGGTCCCGCTCCTCCTGGCCGACGGCCATCCGCAGCAGCAGGTCCAGGGACCGGAACAGCTTCCCCGGCGCCGACGACAGCAGCCGTACCGCGCCCGGGACGTCGTGGTCGTGCAGGCGTTCCTCGATCCGGCTGTCGAGGGAGCGGCGGGGCCGCCGGTCGCCCCGGGCCACGGCGAACACCGCGGCGGCGTGCCGCCACTGCGGGTACTCGTGCGGGTGCAGCCGCTCACCGAGCCGCTTGAACGGCTCGCGGTGCGCGAGGACGTCGGCCAGCTTCGCGGGGTTCGCGGCGACGAGGGTGTCCAGGCCCGCGAGCAGCGCCCGGCGCACCGGCCTCGGCAGCGTCCGGAACCGGGTCGGTTCCGTCAGGGTGACATCGCCGCCGGACAGCGCGCAGGCCAGCCGCAGCACATCGGTCACCGTGTCCAGCAGCGGATCCGCGCCGGCGGAGAGCCGCGCCGCGTTGACGACGGCCCGGTTCTCCCGCACCGGGATCGACTCCGGCTGGGGCCCGAGCACACACCACCCGGCGAGGAAGGTGAGGTCGAGGAGGTCGTCCTCGCCCAGCGGTGTCGTACCGCCCGCCAGGGCCAGGTACAGCTCCGTCAGCTCGTCGTCCAGGTCCCGCCCGAGGTGCAGCACCGTCACCCGGTCGCCCGCGGCGGCGATCAGCTCGTCCTGCGCCGCGAGCATGTCCTCGTAGGTGTGCTGGTAGCGGCCGTAGGTGGGGAGGCTGAGCAGGTTCAGGACGCCCTGGGCCAGCTGCGACAGCACGTGCGGGCGGGACGCGGGGTCGGCGAGCGCCTCCGCCACGCACCGCATCCAGAACTCCTCGGTGTCCGGGACGTTCGCCGGGAAGTCGATGAAGTAGCTGTTGTGGCGGACGTGGTCGCCCACCATCTCGCGGACCGTGCGCAGCGTCCGCCGCGCGGTGCGCGTGACCGCCGTCCTGGACAGCCCGGACAGCCGCTCCAGCAACTCCGACGACAGTTTGAACCCCACCGAGGCCAGCACCGCGTCGAACTGCCGCGCGACGACGGCGCCTTCACCGGGGGACCCGGGAGGGGACGGGAGACGGTGGGCGTGCCGGATGACCAGCGCTTCAGGACTCTGCTCCATCCGGGCATGGTCGCAGAGGCGTACGAATCCGCGCATCGCACTTTTGACTCCGCCGACACCTGATGCCCTCAAGGCCCAGAGAGCCCAGAGGGCCCAGAGAGCTCTGAGGGCCCCTTGCGGTTCCGGCCGCGCCCCGCCCCGACCACCCCTCACCACCCACGCCCTCCACCATCACCGCACCCCGGTGGAGAAGCGCCCACCCCTCAAGAGCACCCCCTCCCACCCAACCGACCCCCGAGAGCCCCCCTCCTGTGCTACCCCGGAACCGTCCCGCGCCGCCGCCCCCCTCTCGTGGAGCCCGGCGGTGGCGCCCACTTCCGACCTCTGGGGTCAACCACGGTGACTGAACTCGCGGACTCCGTCGAATCGGCGGAGCAACTCACCTCCGTCTGGCGGCACATGGTGCTCGACCGCACTCCCGACGCCGATGTACGTGATCTGCCCGGTGTCGCGGTGCGCTGGGCCGACAGCCGGTTCGCCTTCTGGAACTGCCTCACCCTCACCGGCACCGGCATCGGTCCGGACGCGCTCGCCCGGCGGCTGCGCGAGGCCGCCGAGGTCATGCGGACCAAGCAACGCCCGGGTTTCCTCTGGCTGTTCGAGGCGCTGCTCGACGAGACCGCCCGCGCCGCGCTCCCCATCGCCGCCGAGCAGGCCGGTCTCCGGTACGCCTTCCCCGGCACCGGGATGGCCGGTGATGTCCTCCCGCTGCCCGAACCCCGCCACCCCGACCTCACCTTCGTCCGCGTCACCGACGAGACCCAGCTACGGGCGTACGCCGATCTCAACTCCCGCGCGTACGGCTTCCCGCTGGAGGACGGGCGCGACGGGCTGCTCGGGTCAACCCTGTGGAAGGACGGGGTGTACGCCTATCTGGGGATGCGCGGTGACACCCCGGTGGCCTGCGCCGGGGCGGTCGCGGAGGACGGCCGGCTGTTCGTCGCGCTGGTCGCCACCGACCCGGAGTGGCAGCGCAAGGGGTACGGCGAGGCCGTCACCCGCAAGGCGCTGTACGAGGGGGCCCGCGCCACCGGTCTCACCCGGGCCGTACTGCACGCCACCGAGGCCGGCGCCCCGGTCTACCGGCGGATCGGCCTGCGGCCCAACTCCCCGATCCTCTTCTACGGGCTCCAGGACTGACCCGGCACCACCCCGCTCCCCCTCCCCTCCCCCGAACGGCCCTCGCGACTCCCCCGAGCGCGAGGGCCGTTCCCGTTCCCGGCCCCGTTCCCGGCCCCGGCCCTGTCGCTGTCCCCTGCTCCCATCCCCACCCCCACCGCCCCCACCCCACCCCCGCACCGATCTTTGTCATGAGCATGGACGTAGACCGCGCTTTCTGCAACGCTTCAACAGACCTACGCAAATTACTTGCAGTGCAACGCTTCTCAGGATCACCCTCTCGCAACTTTCTGACATGAGCGAGAGCACCCCTGCATCCCCCACCCCTGCGGACGAGGAGCACGATGAGCAGCACGCGTATCAGCAGTGAGCCATCCGGCGGCAGGCGCTACAGATGGCGGACGCTCGCCATGACCCTGGCGGGCAGTCTCGTGGTCGTCGGCGGGCCGACCCTGCCCGCGCTGGCGGCCGGTGGCAGCGGCGGACCGGCCCTCGCGGCGAGCGGTGCCGCCGCGGCGAGCAGCGCGGGCGGGCACTCCGCCGCCGCGCTGAACGACGGCGACCGGGACACGTACTGGCAGAGCGGTCGCGGGGACTTCCCCGCCTGGGCGCAGATCGACCTCGGCGCCCGCACCAAGATCGACCAGGCGGTGCTGAAGCTGCCCGAGGGCTTCAAGCCACGGACCCAGACCCTCTCCGTGCAGGGCAGTGCCGACGGTGCGGCGTTCCGGGTCCTGGTGCCCTCGGCGGAGTACACCTTCGCCCCGGCCGACGACAACACCGTGACCATCGCCTTCCCGGCGCTCGACACCCGTTATCTGCGGGTGGAGATCACCGGCAACAGCGCCGCGGGCGCCGGTCAGCTGGCCGAGCTGGAGGCGCACGAGGCGACCGGCAGCAGCGCCGATCTGGCCCGCGGCAAGCGGGTGACCGCCAGCAGCGCGGTGGCCGGACACGCGGCGGGCTCGGCCGCGGACACCGACCGCAGCAGCTACTGGAAGAGCGGCAAGGGCGACTCCGCGCCCTGGGTCCAGACCGATCTGGGCGCGGCGCTGCCGGTGAACCGGGTGGTGATGAAGCTGCCCGCCGGGTTCGACGCGCGGACGCAGACGCTGAAGGTGCAGGGCAGCACCGACGGCAAGCACCGTACGGACATCGTCGCCGAGGCCGCCTACCGGTTCGACCCGGACGACGGGAACCAGGCCACCATCAGCTTCGACACCACGACCACCCGGTATCTGCGGCTCGCGCTCGCCGGGGCGTCGAAGAAGAGCGGGGGGCAGTTCGGCGAGGTCGAGGTGTACGGGCCCGCGACCGGTGACACCTCGGCGCCCTCCGCCCCCGGCGCGCTCAAGCTGACCGAGCCCGCCACCGGGAAGGTCGCCCTGGACTGGGCGGCGGCGAAGGACGATACGAAGGTCACCGGGTACGACATCTATCTCGGCGGGGTGCTGCGGACGACCGTCGCCGGGAACGTCACCTCGTACACCGACGACCAGCCCGCGGACCGGACGCTCGCCTACAAGGTCACGGCCCGGGACGCGGCCGGGAACCAGTCGGCGGCGAGCGGCACGGTGACCCGCCGGGCGGCGAAGGGTGACACCGAGGCGCCGACCCCGCCCACCGGGCTGACCGCGAAGGCGGCGAAGTCCGGTGCGGTGAGCCTCGGCTGGCAGCGGTCGGCCGACGACCGGAAGGTCACCGGGTACGACATCTACGCCGACAACAAGCGGGCCGGGAGCGTCGCCGGGAACGTCACCTCGTTCACCGACGACCAGCCGGCCGGGGCGACGGTGACCTACCAGGTGCGGGCGAGGGACGCGGCCGGGAACACCTCGCCGCTCAGCGCGAAGGCGGCGACCACCGGGGACGCCGGGATCCTGGCGACCAACCTCGCGGTGGGCAAGCCGGTCACCGTCTCCGGGTATGTGCACACCTTCGTCGGGCCGAACGCCGTCGACAACAACGTCGGCACCTACTGGGAGGGCGCCAGCGGGGTCTGGCCCAGTGTGCTCACGGTGAAGCTGGGTGCCAACGCCGACATCAGCCAGGTCGTCATCAAGCTCAACCCCGACCCGATCTGGGGCGCGCGCACCCAGAACATCCAGATCCTCGGCCGGGAGCAGAGCCAGACCGCGTACACCAGTCTGGTGGCGGCCACCAACTACGGCTTCAACCCGAGCACCGGGAACACGCTCACCATCCCGGTGACCGCGCGGACCGCCGATGTCCAGGTGCGGATCAACAGCAACACCGGGGCGCCCGGCGGGCAGATCGGCGAGTTGCAGGTCATCGGTGATCCGGCGCCCAACCCGGATCTGACGGTGAGCAGTCTGACGGCCTCCCCCGCCTCCCCGGTGGAGACGGACAGCGTGAGCCTGACCGCGCGGGTCGCCAACACCGGCAGCGCCGCCTCCCCGGCCAGCAACGTCAACTTCTATCTGGGCACCACCCGGGTGGGCACCGCCAATGTCGGCGCGCTCGCCGCGGGCGCGTCCAGCGATGTCACCGCCTCCATCGGCACCCGGGACGCGGGCTCGTACCAGCTGACCGCCAGAGTCGACGAGGCGAACACGGTCGTCGAGCAGAACGACACCAACAACTCCTTCACCGCCGCGAACCCGCTGGTGGTGCGGCCGGTGCAGAGCGCCGACCTGGTGGCCTCGCCGGTCGGCTGGTCCCCGGACAACCCGGCGGCGGGCGCCGCGGTGAACTTCACCGTCGCCATCAAGAACCAGGGCAACATCGCCTCCGCGTCCGGCGCGCACAATGTCACCCTGACGCTGCTCAACGAGTCCGGCGGCACGGTCCGCACCCTGACCGGCAGCTACAGCGGCGCCATCGCGGCCGGGGCCACCACCAGCCCGATCGCACTGGGCTCCTGGACCGCGGTCGGCGGCAAGTACAGCGTGCGCACGGTGATCGCCGACGACGCCAATGAACTGCCGGTCAAGCGCCCCAACAACACCAGCACCAAGCCGCTCTTCGTCGGCCGCGGCGCCAATCTGCCGTTCTCGATGTACGAGGCGGAGGACGGGGTCGTCGGCGGCGGCGCCCAGACGATCGGCCCGAACCGGACCGTCGGCGACCCGGCGGGCGAGGCGTCCGGCCGCAGGGCCGTCACCCTCAACAGCACCGGCAACTACGTCGAGTGGACCACCAAGGAGCCCACCAACACCCTCGTCACCCGGTTCTCCATCCCGGACTCGGCGGGCGGCGGCGGCATCGACTCCACCCTCAACATCTATGTCAACGGCGCCTTCCACAAGGCGATCAACCTGACCTCGAAGTACTCCTGGCTGTACGGCGCCGAGGCAAGCCCCGGCAACTCTCCGGGGTCGGGCCCCGCCCGGCACATCTACGACGAGGCCAATGTCCTGCTGGACTCGACGGTCCCGGCGGGCGCCAGGATCCGGCTCCAGAAGGACGCGGCGAACACCTCGCAGTACACGATCGACTTCATCAACACCGAGCAGGCCGCCCAGATCGCCAACCCCGACCCGGCGCGCTACACCACCCCGGCCGGGTTCACCCAGCAGGATGTGCAGTCCGCCCTGGACCGGGTGCGGATGGACACCACCGGCAATCTGCTCGGGGTGTATCTGCCGGCCGGCAACTACCAGACGACCAGCAAGTTCAATGTGTACGGCAAGGCCGTGCGGGTCGTCGGCGCCGGGCCCTGGTACAGCCGCTTCGTCGCCCCGACGACCCAGTCGAACACGGATGTCGGCTTCCGGATCGAGTCGTCGGCCAACGGCTCGACCTTCGCCCACTTCTCCTACTTCGGCAACTACGACTCCCGCAACGACGGCCCCGGCAAGGTCTTCGGCGATCTGTCCAATGTCAGCAATCTGACCATCGACAATCTCTGGGTCGAACACCAGATGTGCCTGTACTGGGCCGCCAACAGCGACAACGTCACCATCAAGAACAGCCGGATCCGGGACACGTTCGCCGACGCCATCAACATGACGAACGGGTCGCAGAACAACCTGATCCAGAACAACGAGGCCCGCTCCACCGGCGACGACAGCTTCGCCCTGTTCGCGGCCACCGACAACGGCGGCGGCAACAACACCGGCAATGTCTACGAGAACCTGACCTCGATCCTGACCTGGCGGGCGGCCGGTATCGCGGTCTACGGCGGCGAGAACAACGTGTTCCGCAATCTCTACATCGCGGACACGCTGGTCTACTCCGGCATCACCATCAGCTCGCTCGACTTCGGCTATCCGATGAACGGCTTCGGTCCCGGCCAGACCAAGGTGGAGAACGCCTCACTGATCAGATCCGGCGGCCATTTCTGGGGCAGCCAGACCTTCGGTGCCATCTGGATGTTCTCGGCGTCGAAGACGTTCACCGCGATCCGGGTCACCGATGTGGACATCGTCGATCCCACCTACAGCGGGATCATGTTCCAGACGAACTATGTCGGCGGGCAGCCGCAGAACTCCGTCCAGGACACCGTCCTGACGGATGTCTCGATCAGCGGCGCGCAGAAGAGCGGCGACGCCTACGACGCCAAGTCCGGCTTCGGGATCTGGGCCAATGAACTGCCCGAGCCCGGCCAGGGCCCGGCGGTGGGCTCGGCGACCTTCGTGGGCCTGACGCTGAGCAACAACGCGGTCGACATCAGGAACACCACGTCGACGTTCACCGTCAACCGCCAGTGACCACCGTTCCGTAGGCCGTCGGCCCACCCCTTTGACGCGCCCCGCTTCGTCCGCGCGCCGAGCACCGTCTCGGCGCGGAAGCGGGGCGCGTCCCCGTGCGCGGCCGTCGTCCCCCGGCACTGCGTCGGCGGACGGTACCGCGGCCTCACCACGGGCACGGGCGCGGGCACGGGCCCGAACGGTCCGCGCGCCTCAGGGGCCGACCAGCGTCACCTCCGCCTCGCCCACCGCGTGGAAGATGGGCAACGGCAGCCCCTGGGAACTCAGTTCGGTCACCGTCGCCTCGACATCCGCCGCGCCCGGCACGAGGGTGCCGGGCGACGGGCGGCCGGTGTTGGTCCAGGAGTGCACGGCACCGTCGCACAGCGCGGGGCTGCCGCCGATGCCGTAGCGCACGCGCGACTGGTCGGTGGCGGAACCCTGGGCGACGGAGGAGCTGACGAAGACGGGTCCGGTGGCGCCGAGGCAGCGATACGTCCCGGACAGGGTGATCGTGCCGTCGGCGGCGATCCGTCCGGTGGGATCGATGGTCACCGACTCGAAGGGACCGGCGGTGGCGGCGGTGGGGGCGGACAGGGCCAGCGCGAGCAGGGCCGCGGCGGCACCGAGGAGAACGGGACGGACGGGCATGGGGCCTCCAGTGGGGGGTGTCGTTCAGGTACCTGAGGTACCGCGCGGGGCCCACCGGGGCCGCCGTACGGCCCTCCGACGCCCGTGAACGTCACTCCAACGGTCGGAGCCGGAGCCGGGCGGCCACGGTGGCGGAACCGTCTGTGAGTTGTCCGCGTGTTGTCACGTTTCCCGCAGGGTCGTTCCGGTGGTTGCGCGGCGGGCGCATGGTCTACCCAGACGCCCGCACGACCGGCCACCACCGGCCACCACCGGCCACCACCGGCCACCACCGGCCACCACCGGCCACCACCGGCCACCAACAGGAGGTACGCCATGTGTTCCCACCGGCCCTCGTGCCCCGCCCCGACGACGGTCACCGCCGCACCGCATCTGGTGAGCGCCCACCCCGAACAGGGCTGGAACCTGCTGTGCGACGGCACGATCGTCTTCGACGACTCGGGCGAACTCCTCCCGGACGGAAGCGCGGTCGCTCCGCTCAGGGGGAGGGTCGCGGCGGCACCCCGCCAACGCGGTGAGTGACACCCCGCACCGGATCACCCCACCCACCCCCCGCCCGGCGGGCTAGAGCACCGCGAACCCGTCCAGCTCCACCAGCGCCTCCTCGTCCCACAGCCGTACCACCTGGACCACCGCCATCGCCGGATAGTCCCGCCCCGCCAGCCGCCGCCAGATACGGCCCAGTTCCGGCGCCCGCTCCCGGTACGCGGCGACATCCGTCGCGTAGACGGTGACCCGGGCGAGATCGGAGGGCGCACCGCCCGCCGCCGCCAGCGCGGCCAGCAGATTGCTCAGCGCCCGCTCGAACTGCGTGGTCAGCGAGGCCCCGCCGACCACCCTCCCGTCCCCGTCCAGCGCCGTCTGCCCGGCGAGGAACACCAGCCGCGACCCGGTCGCGACCACCGCGTGCGAGAACCCCGCCGCAGGCGCCAGCCCGTCCGGGTTGATCCGCTCGGCGCTCATCCGACGGCCCCCTCGGACCGCCCCTCGGACCGCCCCCGCAGCCGCCCCCGGTACAGCTCCTTCGCGATGATCGACCGCTGCACCTCGCTCGCCCCCTCGTAGATCCTCGGCGCCCGCACCTCCCGGTACAGATGCTCCAGCGGATGCCCGCGCCGCAGGGCCGCCGCCCCGTGCAGCTGCACCGCCGTGTCGACCACGAACTGCGCCGTCTCGGTGGCCAGCAGCTTCGCCGAAGCGGAGCGCCGGGGTACGTCCGGGTCGCCCATGTCGTACGCCGAGGCCGCCGCGTACACCATCAGCCGGGCCGCCTCGGTGCGCAGGGACATCTCGGCGACCTGGTGGGCGACAGACTGAAGGTCGGCGAGCTTGCCGTCGAAGGCGTCCCGCGCGGCGGTGTGCGCGAGGGTGGCGTCCAGCGCGGCCTGGGCCATGCCGACGGCGAAGGCACCGACGCTGGGCCGGAAGAGATTCAGGGTGCCCATGGCGACCCGGAAGCCGCCGTCGACCTCGCCGAGGACATCCGCCCGGCTCACCGGTACGCCGTCGAAGTCCAGGGCGCCGATCGGGTGCGGGGAGAGCATGTCGAGGGGGGTGCCGGTGAGGCCGGGCCGGTCGGCGGGGACCAGGAACGCGGTGATCCCACGGGCCCCGGCACCCGGCGTCGTCCGGGCGAAGACGGTGTGGAAGTCGGCCTCGGGGGCGTTGGAGATCCAGCACTTCTCGCCGGTGAGGGTCCAGCCCCGCGCGCCGTCCGCCGACGCGGCGAGTGCCAGGGCAGCGGCGTCGGAGCCCGCGCCGGGCTCGCTGAGCGCGAACGCGGCGACGACCCGGCCCGCCTCGACCCCGGGCAGCCAGCGGTCGCGCTGCGCGGCGCTGCCATGGGTGTGCACGGGGTGGGCGCCGAGACCCTGGAGGGCGAGGGCGGTCTCGGCCTCGGTGCACTCCTGGGCGAGGGACTCGCGCAGCAGACAGAGCCCGAGCGCGCCGGAGGTGAAGAGGCGGGCCGTCAGTCCCAGGGCGCCGAGTTCGGCGAGGAGCGGCCGGTTGACCCGGCCGGGCGTGCCCCGGTCGGCGAGCGGGCGCAGCCGCCGGGCGGCCAGCTCGCGCAGTTCGGCGCACCAGGCGCGCTGTTCCGGTTCGAGCGAGAATGCGGGCACGGCCGGACACTCCTCTCCCCCACCGACATCGGGACCGCCCGGCGCGATGCCGCCGGGACACCGGACGCCGGACACCCCCGAGGCTATCGCGCCCCATTGACTGTCGTCACCAACGCGTTACGCTCCCTGTGGTGCGTCCGCCACCGGGGACCCACGACACCGCGCGCCCCTCGCCACCGGAAAGCCACCGGACAGCCATCGAACGGCCCCCGAACACCCACCGGGACACCCACCGGGGAGCAACAAGGGAGCCACCAGGAACCACCAGCAACCAGCAACCAGCAACCAGCAACCAGCCAGGAACCACCCAGGAACCACGCAGGAACCACCGGCAAGCCACCACCAGGGAGCCTCGGGGCACCGCCGTTGCACCCCCGTAGCACCCCGTCTCGCATCCCGGTCGCACCCCCCAGGACCCGCCGGAGGCGCGAGGCAGGCACGGAACACCACCCGGCCCACTCGGCCCACCCGGCCCACCCGGCAAGGGGGCGATCCATCCATGGACGGTCCGACCCGCTCCGCCCACGTCGACACCTTCGCGCGCGACCACCTCCCACCGCGCGAGCAGTGGCCCCGGCTCCGCTTCGAACTGCCGGAGCTGCGCTACCCCGAACGGCTGAACTGCGCCACCGAACTCCTCGCGGGCGGCGCCCCGGACGCCCCCGTGCTGCGCACCCCGGACGCCGCCCCGTGGACGTACGCCGAACTGGGTGAGCGGGTCGACCGGATCGCGCATCTGCTCACCGGACAGCTGGGGGTGGTCCCCGGCAACCGGGTGCTGCTGCGCGGCCCCACCACCCCCTGGCTGGTCGCCTGCTGGCTGGCGGTGCTGAAGGCGGGCGCGGTCGCGGTCACCGTGCTGGCCCAGCAGCGCCCGCACGAACTGGCCACCCTCTGCGAGATCGCCCAGGTCCGGCACGCCCTGTGCGACAGCCGGTCGCTCACCGACCTCGTCCGCGCCGAGGTCCCCGGCCTGCGCGTCACCCCGTACGGCGGTGACGGTCCCGGTGATCTGCTGCGGCTCCCCGCGCCGGACACGCCCTTCCCGGCCGCCGACACCGCCGCGGACGATGTGGCGCTGATCGCGTTCACCTCCGGCACCACCGGGCGGCCCAAGGGCTGTCTGCATGTCCACCGGGATGTGCTGGCCGTCGCGGACACCTTCTCCCGGCATGTCCTCAAGCCCCGCGCCGACGATGTGTTCACCGGGTCGCCGCCGCTCGGGTTCACCTTCGGGCTGGGCGGGCTGGTGGTGTTCCCGATGCGGGCGGGCGCCAGCTCCCTGCTCCTCGAACAGGCCGGGCCCCGCCAGTTGCTGCCGGCCGTCGCCGCGCACCGGGTGTCGGTGCTGTTCACCGCGCCGACCGCATACCGGGCGATGCTCGGCGAGCTGGCCGGGCACGATGTCGGCTCGCTGCGCCGCTGTGTCTCGGCCGGGGAGAATCTGCCCGCCGCCACCTGGCACGCCTGGCGCGAGCACACCGGGCTGAAGATCATCAACGGTATCGGCGCCACCGAACTGCTGCACATCTTCATCTCCGCCGCCGACGACGCCATACGCCCCGGCACCACCGGCCTGCCGGTGCCGGGCTGGGAGGCGCGGGTGCAGGACGGCGACGGCAGACCGCTGCCCGACGGCCGCCCCGGACTGCTCGCCGTACGCGGCCCGATCGGCTGCCGCTATCTCGCCGACCCGCGCCAGCGCGAGTACGTCCGCGACGGCTGGAACATCACCGGCGACACCTATGTCCGCGACTCCGACGGCTACTACCGCTATGTCGCCCGCGCCGACGACATGATCATCTCCGCCGGGTACAACATCGCCGGACCCGAGGTGGAGGACGCCCTGCTGCGCCATCCGGAGGTGGTGGAGGCGGCGGTGGTGGGGCGCGAGGACGCCGGGCGGGGGCAGATCGTGGTGGCGCATGTGGTGGTGAGGGAGGGCGCCGGACGGGACGCCGACGCGCTGCGCGCCTTCGTCAAGGCGGAGCTGGCACCGTACAAGTGTCCGCGCGAGATCGTCTTCCTGGACGCGCTGCCGAGGACCGCGACCGGCAAGCTCCAGCGGTTCCGGCTGCGCGAGACCCACCGGCCCCGGCCCTGACCCCGGCCCTGCCCCTCCCCGGAGACCTCGGATGACCAGCCGGATGACCAGCCGGATGACCAGGCGGATGACCAGGCGGATGACCAGCGGCGATACCGAGTGCCTAAAATGATCAACGTGTCCGACCAGCATGCTCCACGGTCCCTCATCGTCACGCTCTACGGCGCGTACGGCCGGGACTTCCCCGGCCCCGTGCCCGTCGCCGAGCTGATCCGGCTGCTGGCCGCGGTGGGCGTCGACGCGCCCTCCGTACGGTCCTCGGTGTCCCGGCTGAAGCGGCGCGGCCTGCTGCTGCCCGCCCGCACCGCCGAGGGCGCCGCCGGATACGAACTCTCGCCGGACGCCCGGCAGTTGCTCCAGGACGGCGACAGACGGGTCTACGCGCCACCGCCGGACGGCGACGAGGGCTGGGTCCTCGCGGTGTTCTCGGTGCCGGAGTCGGAGCGGCAGAAGCGGCACATCCTGCGCTCCCGCCTCTCCGGCCTCGGCTTCGGCACGGCCGCCCCCGGCGTCTGGATCGCCCCCGCCCGGCTCTACGAGGAGACCCGGCACACCCTGCACCGGCTGCGCCTGGACGGCTATGTCGACCTGTTCCGCGGCGAGCACCTCGGGTTCGCGCCCACCGTGGAGTCGGTGGGCCGGTGGTGGGACCTGACCGCCATCGCCAAGGAGCACGAGGCGTTCCTCGACCGCCACGGACCCGTACTGCGCACCTGGCAGCGGCGTACCGGCACCCCGCCCGAGGAGGCGTACCACGACTATCTCCTCGCCCTGGACTCCTGGCGCCACCTCCCCTACACCGACCCTGGCCTCCCCGCCCGGCTGCTGCCCGGCGACTGGCCCGGCGCCCGCTCGGCGGCGGTCTTCCGCGCACTGCACGCCCGACTGCGGGACGCCGGGGCGGAGTTCGCGGGGCTGTGACACCCCCTCCGCCCTGTGACACCAGCCACACCCTGAGGCGCTAGGAGAACCCTCAGCCTCCTCTGCCCCTCCTCTCAAGTTTCCTGCCCAGCGTCCATGAGGTCGTACGACGGGAAAGAGACGAGGGCTGTTGCGGATGACCGGAGCAAGGGCTCATATGACCGGGACGACGGGCGGTTCGGAGGGCTTCGTCCTCTCCCATCTGGACGCGCTGGAGTCCGAGGGCGGTGCACATCTTCCGCGAGGTGGCGGGCGAGTTCGAACGGCCGGTGATCCTCTTCTCCGGCGGCAAGGACTCCATCGTCATGCTCCACCTGGCCCTGAAGGCATTCGCCCCCGCCACCGTCCCTTTCTCCCTCACCCTGCTGCGGTTCGCCACCGCCGGTTCCGTGGACGACGGCAAGTCGACACTCGTCGGACGGCTGCTGCACGACTCCAAGTCGGTCCTCACCGATCAGCTGGAGGCGGTCGAACGGGTCGCCGCGAGCCGGGGCCAGGAGGGGCCGGATCGCGCTGCGCACTGCCGAGCCGCTCCCGCTCGACCCGTACGCGGTGTCCCGGCCCACCGGCGCATTCCTGCTGATCGACCCGGCGGACGGGGCGACACTGAAGGCGGGGATGGGCGAGGCGTAGACATCCTGCTTGTAAGGCAGGCGCTCTCCGGGCGAGCCGCGTACCGGTCGGCTGAGGGTCAGTCGCCCAGCGTCAGCCGGGGCTTCGGCGCGTCCGTGCGGCCCGTTCTCGGGGGGCGGCTGCCCGCCCGGTACGGGTCCGGCCAGCGCACCCCGGGGCCGTCGTAGCCCTGCTCGGCGGCGGCGTGCAGGGTCCAGTGCGGGTCGTAGAGGTGGGGGCGGGCCAAGGCGCAGAGGTCGGCGCGTCCGGCGAGGATCAGGGAGTTGACGTCGTCCCAGGAGGAGATCGCGCCGACCGCGATCACCGGGACCCCGGCCTCGGCGCGGATCCGGTCGGCGAACGGTGTCTGGTAGGAGCGGCCGAACTCGGGGCGTTCGTCGCTGACGACCTGTCCGGTCGACACATCGACGGCGTCGGCACCGTGCGCGGCGAAGGCGCGGGCCATGGCCACCGCGTCGTCGCCGGTGGTGCCGCCGTCGGCCCAGTCGGTGGCGGAGATCCGTACGGTCATGGGCCGCTCGGCCGGCCAGCACTCCCGTACGGCGTCGAAGACCTCCAGCGGGAAGCGGAGCCGCTTGTCCAGGGTGCCGCCGTAGGCGTCGGTGCGGTGGTTGGTGAGGGGGGAGAGGAAGCCGGAGAGGAGGTAGCCGTGGGCGCAGTGCAGTTCGAGGAGGTCGAACCCGGCGTCGGCGGCGCGGCGGGCGGCGGCGGTGAACTGCCTCCGGATGGCGCCGAGTTGGGTCGCGGTCAGCTCGGCCGGGGTCTGGCTGTCCGGGCGGTAGGGCAGGGGTGAGGGGGCGACGAGGGGCCAGTTGCCGGTGTCGAGGGGTTCGTCCATGCCCTCCCACATCAGCTTGGTGGAGCCCTTGCGACCGCTGTGCCCGAGCTGGACGCCGAGGGCGGTGCCGGGGGCCTGAGTGTGGACGAAGTCGGCGATCCGGCGCCAGGCCGTGGCCTGCCGGTCGGTGTAGAGGCCCGCGCAGCCGGGGGTGATCCGGCCCTCGGGGCTGACGCACACCATCTCGGTCATCACCAGCCCGGCGGCGCCGAGGGCGCGGGCGCCGAGGTGGACGAGGTGGAGGTCGCCGGGGAGGCCGTCGGTGGCGGAGTACAGGTCCATGGGGGAGACGACGACCCGGTTGCGCAGGGTGAGTCCGCGCAGCCGGAACGGGGTGAACATCGGCGGGGTGCCGGGCGGGCAGCCGAACTCCTCCTCGACGGCGGCGGTGAAGGCGGGGTCGCGAAGCCGCAGATTGTCATGGGTGACCCGGCGGCTGCGGGTGAGCAGATCGAAGGCGAACTGGCGGGGCGGGCGGCCGAGATGGCGGCCGAGGTCCTCGAACCACTCCAGGCTGGCGCGCGCGGCCCGCTGGGTGGAGGCGACGACGGGTCGGCGCTCGGCCTCGTAGGCGGCGAGGGCGTCGGGGAGGGCGGGGTGCTCTTCGAGGGCGGCGGCGAGCGCGAGGGCGTCCTCGACGGCGAGTTTGGTGCCGGAGCCGATGGAGAAGTGGGCGGTGTGCGCGGCGTCGCCGAGCAGCACGGTGTTGCCGTGCGACCAGTGGGCGTTGACGACGGTGCGGAAAGTGGTCCAGGCGGAGTTGCGGGAGCGCAGGGGGTGGCCGTCGAGGGCGGCGGCGAAGAGCGCCGCGCAGCGGGCGGCGGACTCCTCGACGCCGAGAGCGTCGAACCCGGCGGCCCGCCAGACCTCCTCGCGCATCTCGACGATGACGGTGGAGGCGTCGGGGGCGTACGGGTAGCCGTGGAGCTGTATGACGCCGTGCTCGGTCTCGGCGATCTCGAAGCGGAAGGCGTCGAAGGCGAGGTCGGCGGCGAGCCAGAGGTAGCGGCAGCGGTGCGGGGTGACGCGGGGGCGGAAGGTGTCGGCGTGGATCTCGCGGATCGTGCTGTGGACGCCGTCGGCGGCGACGACCAGATCATGGGTGGCGGCGAGGTGGTCGGGGTGCGGGGCGGGGGTGCGGAAGCGGAGGTCGACGCCGAGGGAGCGGCAGCGGTCGTGGAGGATCTCCAGGAGCCGGTGGCGACCGAGGGCGGCGAAGCCGTGCCCGGAAGAGGTGTGGCGGGTGGTCCGGTGGGTGGCGCGGTGGACGATGTCGATGTCGTCCCAGCGGATGAAGTCCCGTTGGAGGGCCTGGTGGACGACGGGGTCGGCGTGTTCGATGCCGCCGAGGGTCTCGTCGGAGAGGACGACGCCGAAGCCGAAGGTGTCGTCGGGGGCGTTGCGTTCGTAGACAGTGATGTGGCGGGTGGGGTCGAGACGTTTGAGGAGGGCGGCGGTGTAGAGGCCACCGGGGCCGCCGCCAGCTATGGCTACGTGGAGGGGGTGGTGGGGGTGGTGGGGGTCGGGTGGCCGGTGCGGGTCGGGTGGCCGGTGCGGGTGGGTGGGGGCTGGTCGCGCAGTTCCCCGCGCCCCTGGGGTGGGGAGGGTCATCGTCGGCTCCAAGTCACCGGCACGGCACCGGCCGCGCCCACGCGGCGGAGCCGCACATCGACACAGCCCCGCGCCCCCGGGGTGGGGGCGGTCACCGTCGGCTCCAAGTCACTGGGCACGGCACCGGCCGCGCCCACGCGGAGGAGCCGCATTTCGGGACAGTGCCGCGCGCCTGAGCTAGAGAGCCGGTCGCCAGCCCACCCCTGGGCCCACCCACACCGCACAGCCACCCCCCGAGACCGCCACGCGCCTGACCTGGACAGCCGGTCACCCGCCCACCCCTGGGCCCACCCACACCACACAGCCGCACACCGGCGCAGCCGCGCGCCCGCGATGGAGGACCGGTGGCCGGGCGGCACGGCTAGCGGTTCTTCCATGTCGGGGCGCGTTTCTGGGTGAACGCGGCGTGGAACTCCGCGTAGTCCGCGCCCGTCATCAGCAGGGCCTGGGTCGACGCGTCCAGTTCCACCGACGCGGCGAGCGGCATGTCGAGTTCCGCGGTGAGGAGGGCCTTGGTCTGGGCGTGGGCCAGGGCGGGCCCGTCGGCGAGGCGGCGGGCGAGGGCGTGTGCGGCCTTGTCGGTGTCGCCCTCCTCGGTGAGTTCGCTGATCAGGCCGATGCGCTCGGCCTCGGGCGCGCGGACCGGGTCGCCCAGCATCAGCAGCCGGGTGGCGTGCCCGAGCCCGACGACCCTGGGGAGCAGATACGCGGCGCCCATGTCGCCGCCGGAGAGGCCGACGCGGGTGAAGAGGAAAGCGAACCGCGCGGAGGGGTCGGCGACCCGGAAGTCCGCGGCGAGGGCCAGTACCGCCCCGGCGCCCGCCGCGACCCCGTGCACGGCCGCGATCACCGGGAACGGGCACTCCCGGATCGCCCGGACCACCTGACCGGTCATCCGGTTGAAGTCGAGGAGCTGGGCGGTGTCCATGGCGAGGGTGGCGCCGATGATCTCGTCGACATCCCCGCCGGAGCAGAAGCCGCGGCCCTCGCCGGCCAGCACCAGGGCCCGTACGGCCCGCTCCCGGGACAGTTCGGCGAGCAGATCGCGCAGATCGGCGTAGGCGCCGAAGGTGAGGGCGTTGAGTTTCTCGGGGCGGGCGAGGGTGACCGTGGCGACACCGTCGGACTCCTCGACGCGCAAATGGCGCCAGCGGGGCGTACGGGTGGCGGAGCCGGTGAACGGACTCATGGCGGGCGGGCCTCCTCGGGCGGGCTCGGCCTCACGAAGCTGCGCGTGCTCTCCCCGTGCTCTACCCCTCGAAATTATCATTCATTCGTGACTGTCGTCAGATGTACGCGATAGAGCGAGGGGGCCGCCCGGCGCTCACGGAGCGCGGTCGTCCGCTCACCGCACGGCTCTCGCGTCACCGCTTCTCCCTGAGACGTCAATAACGCGGTAACAACGGGATCAGCCGGAGGCCCCCCAGCGTTCCCCCGGGTAAGTCGCCCGAGAGGGGGGTCCTGAAGTCCCGGCGACGCCCGACCAGTGACCCTGCCGGGGGGCGTCGTACCATCCCTAAAGTTGAACGCAGGACAGCCTGAGACATCGCTCGGTATCACCCGGTATCACCCGGCGTCACTCAGGGCTCCTGCTCCATGAACGGACTCGCCGTGCACGATCGCTCCCCCGCCTCCGCCACCTGGCGCATCGCACTGCCCCACTCCGCCGCCGCGGTACCGGTCGCGCGGGCGCTGGTGCGCACGGCCCTGGCCGAACTGGAGCACGGCGCCGACAGCGACACCGCCGAACTGCTGACCGCGGAGCTGGTCGCGAACGCCGTCGAGCACACCTCCGGCGACACCCCGATCGAGCTGGTCGTCCAGTTGCTGCCGACGGGCTGCCAGGTCGAGGTGCACGACCCCGACCCGTACCCGCCCGGCGATCTGACCCGGCCGCCGGAGCACGCGCCCGACCCCTGGCAGGAGCACGGACGGGGGCTGCTGCTGATCCGCACCCTCAGCTCGGCCTGCGGCCACCGCGCCACCGAGACCGGCAAGGCGGTGTGGTTCACGCTCCCGGCCGTGCCACCGCAGCGGCGGGGACCGTAGGGCGTGCCCGGCGGAGCTCAGCCGAGCGTGGCGACGAGCACCGCCTTGATGGTGTGCAGCCGGTTCTCCGCCTCGTCGAAGACGACCGAGTGGGCCGACTCGAACACCTCGTCGGTCACCTCCAGCGAGTCCAGGCCGTGCCGCTCGTGGATCTCCCGGCCGACCTTGGTCCCGAGGTCGTGGAAGGCCGGCAGACAGTGCAGGAACCGCACCTCGGGATTGCCGGTGGCGCGCAGCACGTCCATGGTCACCGCGTACGGCACCAGCGCGGTGATCCGCTCGTCCCAGACCTCCTTGGGCTCCCCCATGGAGACCCAGACATCGGTGGCGACGAAGTCGGCGCCCCGTACGCCCTCGGTCACCGACTCGGTGAGGGTGATCCGGGCGCCGCTCCCGGCGGCCAGCTCCCGCGCCCGCGCCACCACCGGCGCGGCGGGCCAGTAGGTCTCGGGGGCGACGATCCGGACGTCCATGCCGAGCAGGGCGCCGGTGATCAGATAGGAGTTGCCCATGTTGAAGCGGGCGTCGCCGAGATAGGCGAAGGCGGTGCCGGTGAGGGGCTTGGCGCAGTGCTCGGTCATGGTCAGGATGTCGGCGAGCATCTGGGTGGGGTGCCAGTCGTCGGTGAGACCGTTGAAGACCGGCACCCCGGCGTACCGGGCCAGCTCCTCCACCGCGTCCTGGCTGTCCCCCCGGTACTCGATCCCGTCGTACATCCGGCCGAGCACCCGGGCGGTGTCCTTGACGGACTCCTTGTGCCCGAGCTGGGAGCCGGAGGGGTCGAGATAGGTGGTGGAGGCGCCCTGGTCGGCCGCCGCGACCTCGAAGGCGCAGCGGGTGCGGGTGGAGGTCTTCTCGAAGATCAGCGCGATGTTCCGGCCGACCAGATGGCGGGGCTCCGTCCCGGCCCGCTTGGCCGCCTTCAGCTCGGCGGCCAGCTCGATCAGCCCGAGGAACTCCGCACGGGTGAAGTCCAGCTCCTTGAGGAAGCTGCGGCCGGCGAGGGCGGTCGGGACGGTCGCCATGGAGGCTCCAAATTCGGACGGCGGAGAACAACGGGTGAGATTGGAAGTCTATACGACCTTCGGCATTCTTATACGAAGCCGTCCACAGGTGTCCTCTTCCTCCCCCCGAGGTCTACACCGGGTCCCGCTCCACCGGGCAGCTCATGCAGCGCGGCCCGCCCCGGCCCCGGCCCAGCTCGCTGCCCGGGATCTCGATCACCTCGATGCCCTGTTTGCGCAGCTGGGTGTTGGTGGTGGCGTTGCGCTCGTAGGCGACGACCACCCCGGGCTCCACGGCGAGCACATTGCAGCCGTCGTCCCACTGCTCGCGCTCGGCGGAGTGCACGTCCTGGACGGCGGTCAGCACCCGGATCTCACTGAGCCCGAGCGCGGCGGCGATGGCCCGGTGCATATGCTCCGGCGGATGGTCGGTGACCTTCAGCTCCCGCTCCCCGGCCCCGGGCTCGATGGTGTACGAGCGGAGCATGCCGAGACCCGCGTACTGGGTGAAGGTGTCGCCGTCGACCATCGTCATCACGGTGTCGAGATGCATGAAGGCGCGTCGCTTGGGCATGTCCAGCGCCACGATCGTGGTCGCGGAACCGGCCGCGAACAGCTTGTGCGCGAGCATCTCCACGGCCTGCGGGGTGGTGCGCTCGCTCATCCCGATCAGGACCGCGCCGTTGCCGATGACCAGGACGTCCCCGCCCTCGATGGTGGACGGATAGTCGGCCTGGCCCTCGGACCAGACGGGGAAGGGGTCCCCGGTGAACAGCGGATGGTGCCGGTAGATCGCCTCGAAGTGCACGGTCTCGCGCTGCCGGGCGGGCCAGCGCATCGCGTTGATGGAGACGCCGTCGTAGATCCAGGCGGAGGTGTCCCGGGTGAACAGATGGTTGGGCAGCGGACCGAGCAGGAAGTCGTCCAGGTCCATCGCGTGGAAGCGGACCGAGGTCGGCTCGGCGTGGCCCTGGAGGAACTCCCGCTTGGTCATCCCGCCGACCAGCGCCTCGGCCAGTTCGGCGGCGGGCAGCGCGGCGAACGCGGTCCGCAGCGGGCCGGTGGCCAGCGGACCGTACTCCTTCTCGTCGAAGACCCGGTCCAGGACGAGCGTGCGGGCCGCCGGGATCCCCAGGGCCTCGGTGAGCAGTTCGCCGAAGAGATGGACCTCGACACCGCGGTCGCGCAGGACGTCGGCGAAGCCGTCGTGCTCGGCGCGCGCCCGGCGCACCCACAGCACATCGTCGAAGAGCAGCGCGTCCTTGTTGCTCGGGGTGAGCCTTTTGAGCTCTAGATCGGGCCGGTGCAGGATGACGCGGCGCAGCCGCCCGGCCTCGGAGTCGACGTGGTATGCCATGCCCCCATCCTGACCAATCGGGCACGTGTTCACCCACGTTTCCCCCAGAGGCCGTCGTCAGCGGCTCGTCCGGGGCTACGGCGACAGCACAACACCCAGGGCTACGGCTGGGGCTGCGGCTGCCGGAGTTCCGGGCGGGCCAGCAGGCGGCGCGCGGCGGGGCCCGGGGTCAGGGCCGCGCGGGCGACGATCCAGCCGGCCAGGGTGCGGGTGTCAGCCGGGTCGCGGTCGAGGTCGGTGGCGTAGTGGCGCAGCGCGGTGGCCGGGTCACCGGCGGCGAGATGCCCGTCGGCCGTACGGGGGGCGGTGGGGGCGGTGGCGAAGGCGTGGGTGCGCAGATCGGTCCAGGTGCGCCGGTCCGGGCGGAGCCTGAGGGTGCCGGGCGGACCGGGCAGCGCGTTGCGCAGCCGCCACTCGGTGCGGTGCAGGGCGGCGGCCGTGCGGGCACGGGCGAGGGCGGCCGGGGGGACGGGTTCGCGCAGCCAGCCGTCCAGGGTGGCGGCGAGCCCGGACACCAGGCGGTGGCCCGCGGCGGTGAGCCGCCCGCTGGTCAGCAGGGTCCGCACCACCAGCCGGCTCTGGAGCCGCCGGAGCGCGAAGTAGTAGGCGGCCCGGTCGGCGTGTTCCGGGTCATCCGGGTGATCAGGGTGATCCGGGTCGGCCGTCCGGTCCCGCCAGAACCCGGCGACGGCGGTGAAGGCGTACGCCCCGTGCAGCAGCCCGGTCAGATGGCGCGGGTCGCCCCGCCAGGGGGCGTAGAAGCGCTCGGCGCGGTCGTCGTCGAGGAGAGGGAAGAGATGGAGCAGGGCGCCCAGCTTGCTGTGCTGGAACTCGTGGACCAGCGCCTCGGCGAGCGGCAGCGCGGTGGCGGGCCGGGCTATCACCATCGCCCCGAAGGTGTCCCCGCTGGACGCGGACACCACGACGGTCGCCGGGGCGGGCGGGGTGAGCGCGGTCCGCCCCCAGGGCACGACGGCCCGGATCCACGCGGGGTCGAGGCGCCCCGGCGCCCCGGGCCCACCGGGCCGCGTCCCGGCGCCCCCGCCCTCCACCAGCCCCACCGCCTCCTCGAACATCCGCTGCCAGGCACCCGCCTCGGCCTCCTCCAGCCGCGCGGGCGGAACGGGGTCGTCGAGATCGCGGTACGGGTCGAGATCGTCGAGGGGGATGGAGAGGGAGCCGTGGGAGAGGGAGCGGTGGGTGAGGGTGCGCAGGGGGAGCCAGCCGGGAGAGTCCCGGTCCCCGGGGGTGCGCGCGCCGATCGGCGCGGTCGCCGGGCGGCAGCGCAGGGTGTGGGTACGGCCGTGGCGGTCCTCTCCGGTGAGAGTGAGGATCCCGGCGGAGGTACGGGCACGGGCGAGTGCGGGGGCGTGGATCGCGGGGCCGTCCGCCTCGGGTCCGTCCGCCGCAGGTTCGTCCGCCGCAGGTCCGTCCACCCCCAGCCCCTCCCCCGCCGATCCCGCCCCCTCCGGTCCCGCCCCCTCCCGGAACAGCACCGCCCGCCCCAGCCCCGGCAGATGCAGCCCGCCGTCGCTCAGTACGACCCGCAGATCCGCCTCCGTACCGGCCCGCAGGGACGCGGCGACGGCGAGGGCGGTGAGGTGCCCGGCCTCCGCCCACAGCGGGGGGCCGCCGGACGTGCCGTGGACGCGGCGCAGCAGATGGGCGAGCCAGCCGCCGGTGGCGGGGGCGAGGAGCAGCGCGTCGACCGCGTCCGGCGCCCGTTCGGCGGCCTCCTTGACGGTCTGCCAGGTCTCGGCGGCCGGGGTCAGCGGGGTGGGCAGGGCGGCGAGCCGGTCGAGCAGGGTGCGCAGCAGGAGCAGCCGCCGGGCCCGCTCACCGCGCACCAGGAAGGCCACCGCCTCGTCCGAACCGCCCCCGGTGGCCAGCTCCGCGAACAGCCGGTCGGGCATCCGGAACGGGGCGGGGCGAGGCGGGGGCACGGACGCGCTGCTCATGGGCGGGGACCTCCGGTCGCGGTGCGGGGTGCGCTGGGGTCGTTCGGTCGGTCGGATGGTTCGGGTTCGGATTCGCGTTCGGGTCGGCGGCGCGGGCCGATCCATGACGTGCCCCGGGCTCCGGCTCCGGCTCCGGCTGCCGCTCCGGCCGACCGTCGGTCAGCCTGCGCCGGGGCGCGGACCCGGTCCGGTACGCCCTCGCCCGGTCACTCCGTCGTCACCGGCCGGCTCTCGCGCGCGGGTCCTCGGTCACTCGGCCCGCGCCGTTCCGCCCGGTCCTTCCCCGCCTCCGCCCTTCTGGACCCCATGACGGGCGCGCAGTACCTCTTGCAGCAGCCTGGCCTCGTCACCCAGCGGAGGAAGTGCGTCGACGGCGGACAGGGACAGCCCCGTGAGGTCGGCCAGGTCCGATTCCCAGAGGCCGGCACCCGTGGGGGCGGCCGGCACCTCCTGGATGTGCACGGCGTGGCGCAGAGCGGGCGGCTGTTCCAAGATGTTCCCCCTTCTCACACACGGCACATGGCGGCATGTGCACATGCCGGTCCCTGTTCTGCCCATGTCCATTTCCATCATGACCATTCATGCGCGAATCGAAAACCATACGATCCCGCCACTCGATCATTTCTGATCACGTGTGCGTCCTGCGGCATCCCCGAACTCCCGCAGCGCCACCTCCAGTTCCGCCGCCCGCTCCGGATGGTCGTCCAGCGAGAGCACCGCGTCGTACAGGTCCCACAGCGCCTCGGGGCGGTCCCGGGCCAGCCGGGTGAGGATGCCGGTCACATCCGTCCGCGCCTTGCTGTGGCGGGGCAGGGTCGCGGTGACCCGCGGGTCCAGCGCGGCGACCACGGTCTGCCGTTCACCGGGGTCGTTCATCAGCGGGTATGCCATCAGCACGGACACCGCCCGCAGCAGCGGCGAGGGCCCGCGCACGGCCGGAGCGGGCGGCACGGGCGGCGCCGGGGCCAGAATCTCCGTACGGTCGGGGCTGTCCAGCCGGATCTCCGGATACTGGAGGGTAACGCCCGCGTCCCTGAGGGCCGCGATACGTGTCTTCACGGCCGGAAACAGCTCCTCCGGATCCGGCGGGGCGGGCAGCGCGGCGGCGCGGTCGGCGAGCAGACCGAGGACGATCTCGGAGAACAGCCCCGTACCGCGCACCGGATCGTTCGCGGCGGCCCGGCCGCGCCCGGCGGCCCGCAGCACGCTCTGGCGGTGTGCCAGATTGCGGCGCCCCACCGGCAGCCCGTCCGGCGGCAGCGGCTCCCGGAAGGCGAGCGCCTCCTCGAACGTCTCGCAGGCGTCCACGATCCACAGCTGCTCGGCGAACCCCGGCACCGCGTCCCCGGCGTAGCGCTCCAGCGCCGAGTCCAGCCCGATGGCGAGCTTGTCGTCCGTCCCGGCGTCCGCGCAGAACAGCCGGAGCTGCCCGGCCCGGTCCAGCACCCCGTGCCCGCCCCACCACACCCACAGCACCTCGCCCCGCTCCTGCGGCAGATCCCGCACCAGCACCCGGCGCAGCGTGGCATGGTCGGCCCGCTCGTACGGCACACCCGGGACGTACGGCGGCAGCGGCGCGAGATGCAGCCGCAGCCGCTCCTCGGGCACCCCGGCCGCGCGCAGCAGCCGCCAGAAGGCGACGGCGTCCCGCGCCGGTCCCGGCAGGTCCCAGGCGGACCCGGCCTCGTACCGCTCGACGCCCACGATCAGGGCGGTGACCCGCGCCGGGTCCACGGGCGCGGCCCGCGGGGCGGTCACGGCAGCCGGTCCGCGATGTGGCGGTAGACCTCGGGGTTGGTCCAGTAGGCGCTGTGCGCGGCGGGGAACGGCTGGCGGCTGTCGACGGCGACATCGGTGACCCGGCCCGGGAAGAGCGGCCCGCCGAGGTAGGAGAGCAGATCGCGGCGGTCGTAGAGGTTGAGCCAGTCCGGGACGTGGGGCGGCAGCGGGGCCGGGTGCTCCAGCGAGGGCAGCGAGCCGGACTCGTAGAGGAACGGCCCCTGCGAACCGGCCGTCACCAGCAGGCGCACCTGCGGCAGCGGGGCGCCGACCAGGGTGTCCAGGGCGATGATCCCGCCCAGGCTGTGGCAGACCAGCGTGACCGGTGCCTCCAGCCCGGCGACCAGGGTGCGCAGCCCCTCCCGTACGGCGGCGCCCCGGGCGAGGTAGCGCAGGATGTCCCCGGCGGCCGGGTGCGCGGCCTCGGTCAGGGCGCGGCGGCGCCGTACCACCGCGCTGGTCGCGGCCGACCCGGCGGCCCGCAGCAGCACGGACCGCAGCCCCCGCTCACCGCCCCGCGGCGCACCCCCGAGCGCCCCGGCGAGCTGCCGTACGACGGTGTCGCGGGTGTCGCCCGCCGGGACCAGCGGGTCGTCCGCGGCGAGCAGTTCGGCAATCACATGGGCGGTGAGGCTGCGCGCGGCGAGTTCGGCGAGGTCGTCCGGGCCGAGGGCCTCGGCGGCGGCCCCGAGCAGCGGATGCGCGGCCAATTCGGCGGCGGCCCGGCCGAGCCCCGGGCCCAGTGCGGCGGCGGGATCGTCGCCCCGCGCGGCGAGGGCGGCGAGCCGCGCCTGGAGGAGCTGTTCCGGCACCGCCGTACCGGGCGGGCGCTCCCCCACCGGGCCCGCCAGGGCGGCGGCGAGGGCGAGTTCGGCGTACGGGTCGGTGTAGAGCGCGGCCCAGTCGTCGGTGTCGGTCCCGGGGCCGCCGTCCGGGGGCGTCCCCTCGGCGAGGCCCCGGGAGGTGCCGCCCTCGGGCGGCAGGCTCAGCCCGCCACCCGCCAGCGCGGCGCCGTACGGCTCGCCCCAGTAGTAGGGCACCACCCGCAGACCGGGCCGCAGCGCGGTCAGTCCCGCCGCGACCCGCCCGGCGAGTTTCGAGAAGCCGGGCTCGCGCACCCCGGTCCCGTGGACGAAGACAACCGCCGTCATGTGCCCCCCGTGACACCTGTGCAGTCCCGCGTACGACGTTCGCTCAACACTCGATCGATGTTCGATGTAGCGTCAACGTAACAGTATCCGGGGCCGGTTGGGGCGGGGCAAGCGGTCGCCGACACCGGTCTCCTACAGCGGCATCGGTGCCATGTCGCACTCGATGCGGCGCCGCTGGCGGGCCGCGACCAGCCACGGGTGCTCGGCGCGGAGCACCCGGGAGAACCCCTCGACGGCCCGGCGCTGCAAGTCGTCCGCCTCGGGGCCCCGGCCCAGACCGCGCAGGTCCAGGGAGAGGTTGGCGAGGACGGCGAGGGTCAGCGGATGCTCCTCGCCCGCGACCTCCACGAGCTGCGGCAGGTTGGTCTCGTCGATCTGCCGGGCCCGGTCGAAGTCGAGCCGGGCGTAGGCCGTGTTGGCCTGGCCGATGGCGACCGTGAGGGTGGTGATGTGCCGGGAGCCGAGTGTCTCGGCGAGCCGGTCGGCCGCTTCGTCCTCCAGTTCCTGGGCCTCGTCGAGCGCGGCCAGCGCCCGGAGCGTGGCGGCCAGGATCGCCTTGGCCATCAGGGCGTGGGCGTGCTCGCGTCCCAGGCGCAGCTCCACCCGCCGGATGGTGACCTCGGCGAGGCCGCGGGCGGCTTCGAGGTCGCCGTCCAGACGCTGGTCCACCGCGAGGTTCATGGCCGTGGACAGGGAGTCGAAGTGATCGGGGCCGTAGCGGGCGACGAACCGGCGCAGGGTCTCCTCGGACATCTTCACCGCCTCGCCGAACGCGCCGTCCCGGCGGCGGGACACCGCCAGATTGCGGGCGGTGCGCAGGGCGGCCGGGTGCTGCTCACCGACCAGCGCCAGGACCTGCCGGTAGGCGTCCTCCTGAAGGTCGCGCGCGCCGGGATAGTCGCCGTTCTCCCGCTGGTCGATGGCCAGCGCGTTCAGCGAGTTGAGGGTGAGGAAACTGGCCGAGCCGAACAACTGCTCGCGCTGGCGGGCGTTCTCCTGGTCCAGCTCCAGCGCCTCCGCGAACTCCCCGCAGAACCGCAGCTCCACGCCCAGGGCGTGGACGGCGCGCAGGGTGATCGGGTCGTCCGCCCCGTACAGCGAGCGGGCCAGTTCGGTGGCCTCGCGGGCCAGGTCGCGGGCTTCCTCGAAGCGCCCCTGGTAGCTGCGCGCGTCGGCCAGCTCGCACAGCGAGTCGATCAGGTCCTCGGGCTCGGCGTCGATCCGGCGGCTGACCTCCAGCGCCTTCTCGGTGAGCGGGATCGACTCGGGGACCTGGCCGATCTGGCGGAGCAGGAAGCCCAGGCTCTTGGCGATCTTGATGACATGGACGTCCTCCTCGCCGGAGGCGGCGATCCAGGCGTTCCAGCACTGCCGGGCCAGATCCGTGGCGCCCTCGTGGTCGCCCCAGTAGAACAGGAACCAGACGGTGTCGAAGACCAGGTCGCGGACATAGGTGTCGGTGCTGAGGACGGCCCCCGAGGCGTGGACGTGCGGCAGCAGCGCCTGGTAGGCCCGCCACTCCAGGGACGAGGCGAACGGACCGGGCTTGGCCGCCGACAGCAACTGGTGGGCGGCGTCGCGCATCCGCTCGCGCTCGGCCCGGCTCAGCTTGGCCAGCAGCACCGTCTGGAGCAGCCGGTGCATCTGGAGGGTGTCGGTCCTGGGGTCGACCTTGATCAGCGAGAACTGGCTCAGATCCCGCACCGCCCGGTTGAGCTTGATCGACTCCCGCAGCAGCGGATCCACCTCGGGCGTGAGGTTGACGCCCCGGCTGCCGCGCAGCACCGACCGCGGGATGGGCTCGGGGGCCATGCTGGCGCAGATGTCGAGGAGTTGCCGGGCACCGGGGTTGCGCTCGCGGATCCGCTCCAGCGAGATGTCCCAGGCGGCGGCGACGGAGACCGGGTACTCGGGCGAGGGGTCGAGTTCCAGGATCTCCGGGCTGCGCGCGTCGAGGAGCTGAACGTACTCGTCGACCTGCATCCCGGTCACCGCCCGCCAGGCGCCGGCCTGCTCGACCGCGAGCGGCAGATCGCCGAGGACGTCGGCGAGCCGGTCGGCGTCCTCGTCGCTGAGGTCGGGCGAGCGCTTCTGGAGCAGTTCGATGGACTCCGCGCGCTCGAAGACGTTCACCGGCAGCGAGGTGGCGACCCGCTCCCAGGCCCGGTTCCGGGAGGTGACGATGACCTTTCCGGGCCCGTTGGTCGGGAAGTAGGCGCGTACGGCCTCGACATCCTCGGCGTTGTCGAAGACCAGCAGCCACTTGTCGTACGGGACTCCGGAGCGCAGGGCCTCCAGCACGGCCGGTACGGCGGTGTTGGCGGTGGGCGAGCCCGGACCCTCCTGGGCGGGGGCGACGCCGAGCTGTCCGGCGAGCTGCGTCAGCGCCGCCAGGATCAGGCTCTCCCGCTCCGCCGGGATCCAGCAGATCACCCGGTACTCGTGCTGGTGGGAGTAGATGTACTCCAGGGCCAGCTGGGACTTGCCGACACCACCGAGGCCGTGCAGCGCGTTGGGGAGCACGGCGGCCGTGTCCTGGGCGTCGAGCTGCTCCTCCACGGCCCTCAGAAGCGCCTGCCGGCCGACGAACGAGGTGTTCCGGAGCGGAACGTTCACCAGAAGGGCGGGCGTTGCGGTCGTGGTGCTCTGCATGAGCTGCTCAGCCTCCGGGGCTACTTGTGGGGTGGGGTCGGATACCAGCACGGGGGGATCTCCACGGTCGTCGGGGGCGTTCGACGGAGGCAGGCTTCCCCCTCCGTCGGACATTCCTCCATCACCTTGGCCGTTCCCCCCGGAAGGGGACACTCCACCCATTCCGGCGTTCACCCGTTCGGCGGCGCCGGGGGTGGATCTGCCGGGTGGGACATCGTCGGTGCCGTCGCCGGGCACGGCGGAGGCGGTGCCCGTGCGGAACAGCCGCGGCTCGATGCGCCGCGCCCGCTCCGCGTACGGACCGGACAGCGCCCGCATCACGGCCAGCTCGCTGCGCACCCAGGCGCGTTCGCCCGGGTCGGGGAGCACGGTGCCCGCCGGGTCGTGCAGGGCGGCGCGCAGGGCCACGCCGCGCGCTCCGGCGGCGGGCAGCTCGCCGATCACGCTGACGGTGTGGGCGAGCTGGCTGCGGGTGGTGGTGGCGAGGAGTTCCTCACGGACGCCGTCGGCGAACTCGGGGCGTCCGTCACCGCCGTCCCAGTCGATCAGGCCGCCCATCAGGATCTCGGCGAGATGGTCCGGCCCGGTCTCGGGCATGATCCGCCGCCGCAACTGCTCGACCAGGTCGAACTCGAAGGGAACGGCCGCCAGTTGGGTGGCGAGCCGACGGGCGGCGGGGGTGGCGAGGGTGGAGAAGCGGCGGACGGCGGCCTTGGCGGCGCGCGGGAAGCGCGGGGCGCGCAGTCCGGGCGCGGGCGAGCCCTTGGTGAGCGTCCCGGCCAGCACCACGGGCAGCGCCCGGCGCACCCCGCGCTCACCGGTGACCAGATCGGCCCAGGCAGCCAGCGAGGCCGGCTTGAGGGACAGCACCGGCACCGGCACCGTGCCGTCGTCGCCGCGCGGCAGCGGGCGCAGCGGGTCGGGCCCGCCGGGCGGCGGCCAGTGCGCCAGCGCGTGATTGGCGGCGCCGAAGCCCCCGGCTTCGAGGACGGCGTCGTAGGGGTAGAGGGTGGCGCGGCGGCGCATGTGCGGGGGCAGCAGATGGACCAGCGCGGTGGGGCCGGCGTGGGCGAGGCGGCCGAGGAGGTCGTCGGCGGCGGGTGCGGCCCAGCCGTGGGCGAGTCCGTCGGTGACGACCAGGAAGATCCGGCCGCCGCGTCCGTCGAGGAGTTCGCCGGGGTCGGCGGCGGGGCCGGTGGGGGTGCGGCGCAGGGTGGCGGCCCCGGTGCGGGGCACCTGGACGGTGACGGTGTGGACGGCGCGGAAGGCGCCGCTCTGCTCGGCGGCCTCGGCGAGCCGGGTGGTGGCCTCCTGCCAGATCCGCAGCGTCGGCGCGTCGTCCACCAGCAGCACCAGGTCGAAGGCGGCGGAGCGGGTGGGCCGCAGGAACGGCATCCACAGCCCGTCGGCGACCCCCTGTTCGGCGGTGGTCTCCTCGTCCAGCTCGAAGGTGGCGCGCGAGGGCAGCCGCCGGGCGAGCTGGTGCAGGGCGCGGGCGAACAGCGCGGTGGCGCGGCCGGGCCGGGGGGCGGGGCGGTCGTCGGCGGGCAGCAGCGGGCGGGAGACGTGCAGGGTGAAGGGGCCCTCGGCGGCGGGTGACAGACCGGGCGGGCGCGGGGGTTCGCCGGACCGGGCGCCGGGGGGTGACGGCGGGCCGGAGGGGTCGGCGGGGCGGGCCGCGGTGACGGGGGCGAGCAGGCCGGTGACGGTGGGGCGGGCGAGGGGCGGGAGCGTGGTGCCGGCCGGGGGGTCGGAGGCGTCGGGGGTGGTGGCGTCCTCGGGCGAGGTGTCCGGGCGCGGCTCGTCGGCCGCCGGGTCCGGTGCGGGCCGGTCGGCGCCGGGCGCCTGGGGCGGGCCGTCCGGTTCGGCGGGCGTACCGGACGGGCCGCCGTGGCGGTCCCAGTAGGCGGCGAGCCAGACCGCGTCGGCGATCTCCTGCCAGCGCGGGTCCTCGACGGCGGAAGCCGGTACGGGCACGGCGACCGGTTCGGCGGTCTCGGGGAACGCCGAAGGGGGCGACGACCCCGAAAGGGGAAAGCCGTCACCCGGCCCGGATGCGTGCTCCCTGGGATAGCCCTTCATTCAGCGGCCCTTCGCGAGGTCGCGCAGGAGCATTTCCACGAGCTTACGCCCGTCACCATCGGCCTGGAAACCACCCGCAGTAGTCATCTGGACGGCGTTCAGCAACTGGTCCAGGGAGTGGGTGCCGCCCGCCTGGACCCGCTGCACGAACAGATCGACCAGGCCCTCGGTGCCGTCCGGACGGAGCCCCAAGTGCCCTTCCACCATGGCCAGGAGCTGGTCCCGGGTGGGCGTGCGCATCTCCAGCGGGAGGCAGCGGCGGCGGAAGGCGGCGGGGAATTCGCGTTCCCCGTTGCTGGTGATCACCACGACCGGGAACTCCCGGCACTCGACGCGGCCGTCCCGGATCCCGGCGTGGCCGCCGGGGTCGCTGGTGTGGACACGCGCGAGGTCCGCGGTGTCCCGTACCAGTTCCGGGATGTCATAGCTTCCGTTCTCCAGGACGTGCAGCAGGTCGTTGGGCAGGTCGATGTCGCTCTTGTCCAGCTCGTCCACGAGCAGCACCCGGGGTCGATCGTAGGGCAGCAGGGCGGTGCCGAGGGGCCCGAGCGTAATGAAGTCGCCGAGCGCCGACGGCAGTTGACCGGAGTGTGAGAAGTCCGAGGCCGGGCCGTCGGCGTCCGGCGGGGTGCTGTCGTCCCCGGTCCGCGCGGCGCCGGGGTCGCCCAGTCCGGCCCGCCAGGCGGCGATGGCCTGGGCGCGGCCCATGGCGTCATAGGCGTAGAGCCCGTCGCGCAGGCCGGTGCGGCTGACGATGTTCCACTCCAGGACCCGGCCGAGGCCCAGTTCACGGGCGATCAGATGGGCGAGGGTGGATTTGCCCACCCCGGGCGGCCCGGTGATCAGCAGCGGCCGGCGCAGCAGCAGGGCCGCGTTCACGACGTCGATCTCCTCGGCGCCGAGCTGCGGGGCGATGTCCCCGGGGCCGAGCCTGCGCAGGGCGGCCTCGGGGTCGGCGGTGGGCACGTCCAGGGGCGGGCCGCCGCGGAACCGGCGCCAGGGCGGGGGCGGCGGCACCTGGGGCGGGACGGCCGGGGTCCGTCCCGTGCCGTGGAACATCCGCCAGCCGTCGGGTGACGTCTGCTCCGGTGCGCTCATGCCGATGCCTCCTCGCTGGCGAGACCGCCGGGCGGAACGGGGTCGATGTCGCCGATGCCATCAGTTTCGTTTATGGGATTTATAGGGTCTATAGGATCCAGGGGGTCCACGGGATCCAAGGGGTTCGAGGGGTTCGAGGGGTCTACCGCATCTATCGGATCCACGGGGTGGAAATCCACGGTTCGCGTCGGATCATCCCAGAAGAAGCCGATATGGCGGCCCAGCAGCTCCCCCGGCCCGTGGCCGTCGGTCTCGGCGTTGCGGCGCAGGAGATGGACGGCGAGCGGGATGCGCTCGGGGAACGGAGCGGCGGCGAACAACGCGGTGATCACCTCCCGGCGCTCCTCCCGGAACACCCCTCTGCGGTCCCAGATCGCGAGCCCTATCCCTTCCGCGATGGCGGCTCTGAGGGCCGCCTGTGCCATGGCGCCGGTGGGTGCGTCGAGCACCACCGCCGTATGTCTTGCTTCCCCGGCGAGGGCGGCTTGCCACGCGCCGGGCGAGCGGCCGTCCGGTTCACGCCAGCCGTGGACCGCCACTCCATGCTCGCGCAGCACCCTCCAGCGCTCCCGCCACTGATCCCGCACCAGGGCGTCGTCCGTCCGCATCCGCTCAAGACTGCGCAGGTGGACGCCGTACTTCAGGCTCAGCGGCAGCGGCTGTCCGTCCCCGATCCGATGGGTCAGACCGGCCACATCATGATTGAGCAGGTCGTACGGAAGGACGAATTCGACATACGGCGGTGGGGGGCGGCGTCCGCCCGGTCCGGGCTCGGGGGGCACCGACCAGAGCCGTGCGCCCTGGCGCAGCGCCCGCTCGACGGCGGTGCCGAGGCCGTCCAGGGTGGTGGTGACGGGCTCGCCGGGCTGCGGATCCCAGTAGCCGGGCACGGAGTTGAGCCAGGGGCGGACGACGATCTCGTCGCTGCCGTCGCGGGCCGGTTCCACGGCGACCACCAGGGCGCGCGGGATGTCGGGGTCGGGCACGGCCTCGACCCGGGCGGTGCGGCGGCGGCCCAGGGGGGCGGTGAGTCCGGTGCGGGCGGCCCAGTCGTCGGCCCACTCGGTGAGCGCGGCGCGGTGGGCGGGGGCGACGGCGATCCGGGCGGCGAGGTCGATCAGCAGGGCGGCGGGGGGCAGTCCGTCGGGCTGGGTGTTCCAGTCGAGCAGATGCAGGAAGAGCTGGTCGGGCTGGAGGCCGGTGGGCAGGTCGACGCCGTTCAGCTCCTCGACCAGGTCGTCGCGGAGACGGACGGCGGGCACCTCGCCCTGGGCGAGCACCGCGCGGGCGGCGGTCAGATCGTCGGGGGCCAGCGGACCGGTCGGCCGCCCGGCGGTGGCGGGGGCGAGCACATCGTCCAGCAGCCGGTCGAGGTCGTCGCCCGCGAGATCCCCTTCGAGGATGCGGACCACCTCGACCAGGACGCGTTCGCCGCCCGCCGTGCCCAGCGCGGTGCGGACCAGCACCACCACGTCCTCGCGGAGCTTGATGCCGCGTAAGTCGACCTGGCGGCCCAGCAGATCGCCGAGGACGACACCGAAGTGGAGGCGGCCCTGCGCGTCCTCCATACAGCCGAGGTCGCACAGCACATTGGTCAGCCGCAGCAGGAGCCGCGTCCCGCGCGCGCGTACGGCGTCGCCCTCGGGTCCGTCGACCCCCGCGCCCATCGTCACCGACTGTCCCCCCGAAGCCGGTACTCCCTGCCTGACCGGCCAGCGAAGTTAGCACGGCAACCAGCGGTTAACCAGGGGCCTCTGGGGGAGGAGCCGCGGCCTCCGGCCAAGTTCGCCCCTTCGGGCGGCGACTTGACCGGAATCCGTCGTCCGGTGATCTCTCGGGAAATCCTCACGGTCCGTCATTTCCCCGTTGTGCGTGGCTCATACGGGGCTCATGTGCCGTTCCCCTGAAGGATGTGCGGGACTCGCGTCGAACGCCTGTCCGGCGCGGTCACAGCCGGGGGTCCACCGGCTCCGACTCCAGCGCCAGCACCGCGAACACCGCCTCGTGCACCCGCCACAGCGGCTCACCGGTGGCCAGCCGGTCCAGGGCCTCCAGTCCGAGGGCGTACTCGCGCAGCGCCAGGGAGCGCTTGTGGTTCAGGAAGCGGCGGCGCAGCCGGTCCAGATGGTCCGGGCGGGTGTACTCGGGGCCGTAGATCAGCCGCAGGTACTCCGCGCCGCGGACCTTCAGACCGGGCTGCACGAGCCGTCCCTTCGGGTCGCGCACCAGGGCGCCGAGCGGTTTGACGACCATGCCCTCGCCGCCCCGGCCGGTCATCTCCCGCCACCAGTCGACCCCGGCCGCCACCGAAGCGGGGTCGGCGGGGTCGACATAGAGGCGGCGGGTGGTGGCCAGGAGGCCGGTGGTGTCGTGCTCGACCAGCCGGTCCAGCAGGGTCAGCTGCTCGTCGTGGGGCAGGGCGGCGAGGCTGCGGCCCTGGACGGCGAGCAGCTGGAACGGGGCCAGGCGGACGCCGTCCAGACCGTCGGTGGGCCAGCAGTAACGCCGGTAGACGTCGGTGAACGCGGCGGCCTGTCCGGCGCGCTCGCGCTGGCGGTCCAGCAGGGCGGTGACATCGGCGCCCCGGGCGGCGGCCCGCTCCAGGGCGGCGAGCGCGTCCGGGAAGACCGCCCCGGCGGCGGCGCCGACCGCCGCGTACTGGGTGCGCAGCAGGCCGGACGCCTTCAGCGACCAGGGCATCAGCTCGGCGTCCAGCAGCAGCCAGTCCGTCTCCAGTTCGTCCCACAGCCCGGCCGCGCCGATCGCCGTGCGCAGCCGGTCCAGGACGCGTTCGGTCATCGCGGCGTCGGTGAAGAAGGGGCGGCCGGTGCGGGTGTAGAGGGAGCCGGTGGGGCCGTCCGTGCCGAAGTGGCGGCTCGCGGCGGCGGCGTCCCGGCAGACCAGGGCGACGGCCCGCGACCCCATGTGCTTCTCCTCGCACACGACCCGCTCGACCCCGTCGTCCCGGTACTGCGCGAACGCCTCCGCCGGGTGCTCCAGGAACCCTTCGGCGCTGCTCGTCGGGCCGGGTGCCATGGTCGGCGGGAGGTACGGCAGCAGGCGCGGGTCGATCGCGAAGCGGCTCATGACCTCCAGCGCCGCCGCCGCGTTCTCCTCGCGGACCGTGATCCGCCCGGCGTGCCGGGTCTCCACGGTCCGCCGCCCCTGGACGTCCGCCAGGTCCAGCGGCCGTCCGTCCTGCCCGCCCGGCGCCTCGGCCTTCAACGGCCGGACCGGCTCGTACCAGACCCGCTCGGCGGGTACGTCGACCAGTTCGCGCTCCGGCCAGCGCAGCGCGGTCAGCTTGCCGCCGAAGACGGCGCCGGTGTCCAGGCAGATGGTGTTGTTCAGCCAGGTGGCCTCCGGGACCGGGGTGTGGCCGTAGACCACGGCGGCGCGGCCCCGGTAGTCCTCGGCCCACGGGTAGCGCACCGGCAGCCCGAACTCGTCGGTCTCCCCGGTGGTCTCCCCGTACAGGGCGTGCGAGCGGACCCGGCCGGAGGTGCGGCCGTGGTACTTCTCCGGCAGCCCCGCGTGGCAGACCACCAGCCGGCCGCCGTCCAGGACGTAGTGGCTGACCAGGCCGTCGATGAAGGTGCCGACCTCGCGGCGGAACTCCTCGCTCTCGTCCGCCAGCTGGGCGACGGTCTCGGCGAGGCCGTGGGTGTGCTGGACCTTCCGGCCGTGCAGATACCGCCCGAACTTGTTCTCGTGGTTGCCGGGCACGCACAGCGCGCTGCCGCCCTTCACCATCCCCATCACCCGGCGCAGCACGGCCGGGCTGTCGGGGCCCCGGTCGACCAGGTCGCCGACGAAGACCGCGGTCCGGCCGTCGGGGTGGACGCCGTCGCGGTAGCCCAGCTCGGTCAGCAGGGACTCCAGCTCGGCGGCGCAGCCGTGGATGTCGCCGATGATGTCGAAGGGGCCGGTGAGGTGGGTGAGGTCGTTGAACCGCTTCTCGGTGCGGATCGTGGCCGCCTCGATCTCCTCCACCCCGCGCAGGATGTGCACCTTGCGGAAGCCCTCGCGCTCCAGTCCGCGCAAGGAGCGGCGCAGTTCGCGGATGTGCCGCTGGATCACCCGGCGGGGCATGTCGGCCCGGTCGGTGCGGCCTGCGTTGCGCTCGGCACAGACCGACTCGGGCACGTCCAGCACGATCGCGATGGGCAGCACGTCGTGCTCCCGGGCGAGCGCGATGAGCTGCCGCCGGGCGTCGGGCTGCACGCTGGTGGCGTCGACGACGGTACGGCGGCCTGCGGCCAGGCGCTTGCCGGCGATGTAGTGGAGCACGTCGAAGGCGTCGCGGGTGGCGCTCTGGTCGTTCTCGTCGTCGGAGACCAGGCCCCGGCAGAAGTCGGAGGAGATCACCTCGGTGGGCTTGAAGTGGCGGCGCGCGAAGGTGGACTTGCCGGAGCCGGAGGCGCCGACGAGCACGACGAGGGAGAGATCGGTGACGGGGAGGGTGCGGCCGGGGGTCTGAGTGGGGTGCTGAGTGGGGTTCTGAGTGGGGGTGATCGGGGACTCGTTCATGCTGCCGTCGCCTCCGTTCGGTCGGTCGGGGTGGAAGTGGAAGTGGCCTGGGTGGAGTCGGTGGGGGTGGTGTCGATCCGGGTGAAGGCCGCCAGCTGGGTGGGTGGGCCGACCTCGGGGTCGTCCGGGCCGACGGGGGTCAGCTCCACGGTGTAGCCATGGCGGGCGGCGACCCGCTCGGCCCAGGCGCGGAACTCGGCGCGGGTCCATTCGAAGCGGTGGTCGCCGTGCCGGACATGCCCGGCCGGGAGGGACTCCCAGCGGACGTTGTACTCGACGTTGGGCGTGGTCACCAGGACCGTGCGGGGGCGCGCGGCGCCGAAGACCGCGTACTCCAGGGCGGGGAGCCTCGGCAGGTCCAGATGCTCGATCACCTCGCTGAGCACGGCCGCGTCATAGCCCGTCAGCCGCCGGTCCGTGTAGGACAGCGAGCCCTGGAGGAGCCGCACGCGGGACGCCTGCCGTTCGCCCATGCGGTCCAGCTTGAGCCGCCGGGCGGCGACGGTCAGCGCCCGCATCGACACATCCACACCGACGATCTCGGTGAACCGGACGTCCTTCAGCAGCGCCTGCACCAGCTGGCCCTGTCCGCAGCCCAGGTCCAGGACGCGCGCGGCACCGGAGGCGCGGAGCGCGGCGAGCAGGGCCTCGCGGCGCCGCACGGCCAGCGGGACCTGCGTCTCCGTCTCCTCGGTCTCCCCGGTGTCCTCGGGCTCCCCGGTCTCCTCCGGGACCGCGTTGTCGATCTCCTCGACCTCGCTGTCGTCGGTCTCGGCCAGCCGGACCAGCTCCAGCCGCTCGCGGGCCTCGCGGGTCAGGGACCAGCGGCGGGCGAGGTAGCGGCTGGTGATCAGCTGCTGCTCCGGGTGCTGGTGCAGCCAGCCCTCACCGGCCCGCAGCAGTTTGTCGACCTCGTCGGGGGCGACCCAGTAGTGCTTGGCGTCGTCCAGCACCGGCAGCAGGACGTACAGATGGCGCAGCGCGGCGGACAGGGTCAGTGCCTCGGACTCCAGGACCAGCCGGACATAGCGCGAGTCGCCCCACTCCGGGAACCCCTCGTCCAGGGCCACCGGGTCGGCGGTGACCGTCCAGCCGAGCGGCTCGAACAGGGCGCGGACCAGGCCGGGGCCGCCGCGGGCGGGCAGCGCGGGCACCTCGATCCGCAGCGGCAGCGGCTCGGCGGCGCGCTCGGGCCGCGCCTGGCACACCCCGCGCAGGGCGCTGGAGAAGACGGCGCTGAGCGCCACCGCGAGCAGCGAGGAGGCGGCGTAGGGGCGGTCGTTGACGTACTGGGCGAGCGCCGCGTCCGGGGCGCCGCGGCCCTTGCCCTTGTCGGCCTTGTTCCGCCGTACCAGCGCCAGGGCGTCGACCTCCAGCAGCAGTGCCGCCGTGCAGCGCGCGGGATCGGCCTCGGGGTAGAGGACGTGCGCGGTGCCGTAGGAGGTGGAGAACGTCTGCGCCCGGTCGGGATGCTTGTGCAGCAGGAAACCGAGGTCGGTGGCGGGACGTCCGGGTACGCCGGTGGTGGTGATGGTCAGGAACATGCGGAGGGCCTCTCCGGCTGGGTGGGTGGTCGGGGTGACGCCGTGCGCGCGAAAGCCCCCAGGAGGGTGATCCTGGGGGCTCGGCAGGACGACGGTCCTACTCTCGCACGCGCGGGCGGACGGCCGCCTTCGGTTATCGCGGGGGGATGCTAGGAGGAGAGCTGGGACTGCACCTGCGCCGAGATCAGCTCCAGATGGTCCAGGTCGTCCAGGTCGAGGATCTGGAGGTAGACCCGGCTCGCGCCGGCCTCGGCGTAGCGGCCGATCTTCTCGACCACCTCGGCCGGGGAACCGGCCAGGCCATTGGTCTTCAGCTCCGCCACCTCACGGCCGATGACGGCGGCGCGGCGGGCGACCTCCTGGTCGTCCTTGCCCACGCAGACCACGAGGGCGTTGGAGTAGACGAGGTCGTCGCCCTTGCGGCCCGCCTCCTCGGCGGCGGCGCGCACCCGGCCGAACTGGCGCTCGCTGTCCTCGATCGAGGCGAACGGCATATTGAACTCATCGGCGTAGCGGGCGGCCAGCCGCGGGGTGCGGGTGGCGCCGTGGCCGCCGATCAGCACCGGGACCCGGGACTGGGCGGGCTTGGGCAGCGCGGGCGAGTCCTTGAGCTGGTAGTAGGTGCCGTCGAAGTCGAAGGTGTCGCCGACGGGGGTCTCCCACAGTCCGGTGACGATGGCGAGCTGCTCCTCCAGCCGGCCGAACTTCTCCTTCGGGAAGGGGATGCCGTACGCCGCGTGCTCCTCGGCGAACCAGCCCGCGCCCAGGCCGAGTTCGATCCGGCCGCCGGACATCTGGTCCACCTGGGCGACCTGGATGGCGAGGACGCCGGGCAGCCGGAACGTCCCGGCGGTCATCAGGGTGCCGAGCCGGATCCGCTGGGTCTCGCGGGCGAGGCCGGCCAGGGTGATCCAGGCGTCGGTGGGGCCGGGCAGGCCGTCGACCGAGCCCATCTTGACGTAGTGGTCCGAGCGGAAGAAGGCGTCGAAGCCGAGTTCCTCGGTGGCCTTGGCGACCGTGAGCAGCGTGTCGTACGTGGCCCCCTGCTGGGGCTCGGTGAAGATGCGCAGATCCATGGCGTCCATCCTGCCTCCTGGCCCCCCGGCGGACCGCGCGGGCCCACCCCGGAGGGCCGGTCCTCGGTCGGGTGAACTTCTTCCGTGCCCCGGGGCGGGCGATGCGGGGTTCAGTGACCCGGTCCCGCGGTGATCGTTGGCTCGGGCGGAGCCGGAGCGACCGGCACCCGCACCCGGCCGCCAGGCGCCGGGGCGACTTTTCGCAGCGGCCCCTGTCGGGGCCATGGGCCGAGGAGGCCGTCATGTCCGAGGAATCCGGGAAACCCGTGCCGCACCAGGGCGGACCGGCTGAGCCGAAGGGCCTGTTGCAGCAGATGGAGGAACTGATGGCGGCGCTGAGCGCGGATCTCAACGCCCTGGACGCGGACCTCCAGGCGACGGCCACGGAGGGCGGAGGGGCCGGGGAGTACGGGCGGGCCGGGGACAACGGGCGGGGGGAGCGGGGGGTCGGCGCGGGGGGTGGGTGAGCGGCGGGCCGTGCCGGGTGGGTGAGCCTCGGCCGGCGTCGGTGGGGTGAGCGCGGTCAGGGGCGGGCGAGTGGGCGCGGTCAGCAGCGGGCGGGTGAGTCCCGGCGAGCGTCGGGCGGGTCGCATGTCCAGCTGACCGGCCGAGTGGCCGAGTGGCCGAGTGGCCGACGGTCAAACCGCTGACCGGCTGACCTACCGACCGTCGGCTGCCCGACGGGCTGATGAGCAGGTGGGCTCGTGGGCTCGTGGGCTGGCCAAAGGACCGACCGGCCGATCAGCTGACTGGCCTACCCGCCGACCGGCTGACCGGCTGGCTGACCGACTGACCGGCCGACTGACCAGGCGACCGGCCGACCGACCGACCGCCCTCGCCCCCTCCCTCCCCGTCTAGCCCGCCTCGCGTTGGGCGAGGGCCGCTGCCTCGCGGTCCGCCAGTTTGCGGAGCATGTCCCGGATCCGGTCCCGGGACTCGTCCGCCGCGTCGATCGCCTCCATGCACTGCCAGTACGTCCCCTCGTCGGCCGCCGAGCTGGCGACGCCGACCAGGGCGATCCCCACCTCGCCGAGCAGTCCGCCGAGGTACATCAGGGCCTGCCGGGCGTCGCCCAGCTCCGTGAGCTGGGCCGCGCGCAGTTCGCCCGGGGCGAGCTTCGGCTCGTCCAGCACCCCGCAGCCCCGGCCCGCCAGTTCCGTGAGACCGAGGGCCTCACCCCGCAGCTCGGGTGGTCCGAACACCGCGAGTCTGCTGCCGATCGCCTGTGCCAGACACTGCGCCTGCCACACCTCTGCCAACGTCTCCGATATGCCGCCGTCCACCGCCAGCGCCCGCCTGCTCGTCACGATGAGCCGCACCGCGTCCATGGGCTGCCCCGTCTGTCCGCCCGAACTCCGCTGTCCACTACCCAGAGTGAGGGTGAGTGAGACGAAAAGCCAGAGGAAGACGGAAATCTGCGGACACTAATTCAGATTCGCCCCACAAATTGACTACGGAGCGTAGTAACGGAGTGATCGAGTCCCCGAGTTGTCCGGACTCGTCTGGCTTTACGCGGGCCGCCGCGCCCGTCACTCACGGCACAGCGGCCCGCGCGAGGCGGTGGTTCTCAGGGCGCCGGGAAGCGTTGCTCGTTGCGGTCGATCTTCGCGTCCAGCGCGGCGAGCGGATCCACCCCGAGCACCTCGCACAACTGGAGGAGATACGCCAGCACATCGGCGACCTCGTCCCGCACCCGGTGCGCGGTGTCCGGATCGTCCATCACCCGCGCCGACTCCTCCGGTGTCAGCCACTGGAAGATCTCGACCAGTTCGGACGCCTCCACACTGAGCGCGGCGACCAGGTTCTTGGGCGTGTGGAACCGCTGCCAGGCGCGGGCCGCCGCGAAATCGGCGAGGCGGCGCTGGAGCGCGGCCAGGTCGGGCTGTCCGGGGCGTCCACGGTCTCCCGTCCGGTCCTCAGGGATGTCGCTGTCACCGTCGCTCATGGAACTGTCACTCATGGAACTGTCGCTCACGGAACTCACGGATCAAGGTGTACCACCGTCACCCCGGACACCCCGGCGGCCCAGGACGCGTCGCTCACCGCGGCCAGGCACCGGAGGTGGCCGTCCCCGGCGGCGGCGGTGGCCAGCCTCAGCAGTGCGCCGCGCTGGACCGGATCGAGGGCGCGGTCGAAGCCGTCGGCGAGCACGGTGAGCGAGCGCAGGGCCGCGGGCACCTCGCCGGGCGGGTCGGTCGCCAGGACCCCGGGGCCGGTGAGCAGGACGAGGGCGAGGGCGGCGTAGCGCAGTTCGCCGTCGCCGAGCCGGGCGAAGTCGGTGCGCGGACCGGCGCCCCGGTCGACCAGGGCGCGGACGGTCGCCGGGGCGCAGGGCTCGGCGTACACATCCTCGACCGGGCCCCGGCAGCCGGCCCGGACGGCGTCGACGAAGCGGGTGTGGCGGTGGGCGCACTCGGCGCGGGTGCGCCACAGCACCCCGGCGAGGTTGTCGCAGCCGCCGAGCAGCCGGGCGGAGCCCGCGGGCACCGGGTCGCGCATCCGGGCGGGGCACGGGTCGACCGGGAAGACCGAGCGCAGGGCCACCACCATCTGCGCGGCGGCGGCCAGCACCTGGCGCTGGCCGTCGGTCCGGCCGGCCACCCGCAGCGGCAGCAGCGCGGTGCCGAGCCGGTCGTCGGGGAGCGGGGCGCGGGTGACCCGGGCGGAGCCGGCGGTGTGCCAGGCGGCCTGGACGGTACGGCGGCCGGGGTCGCGCAGGGCGGTCTCCAGCAGGACCCGGCCGTCGGCGGAGAGGCGTTCGCCGACGATCCGGAGGTCGGGCTCGGCCTGGACGGCGAGGTCCAGCCGGACCGCTCCGTCCGGTCCGTCGGCCGTGCAGCCGATACGGAAGCCGCGGCGGTGCTGGGCGTCGGGGCGGGCGCGGTCGGGGACGCAGGCGGCGGGGTCGGGGAACACCTCGCGCAGGGCGGCTCCGGCGGCGAGGCGGGCGAGGGCCTCGTACGCCGTCAGGGCGGTGGTCTTGCCGCTGCCGCTGGGGCCGGTGAGCAGGGTGACGGGGGTGAGCGGGACGGTGGCGCGGCGCAGGGCGGCGAAGGCGGACAGGCGCAGTTCGGTGAGGTGGGGGCGGGCGGGGGCGGGAGCGGGGGTGCCGGGGTGGGGTGGTGCGACGGTCCTGGCCATGCGGGTGAAGGTAGGACCGTCATATTCCGGCGAAACGTTGCTCCGGGCCGGGCTTCCTACGAACGAGGGACGGGGGAGGACGGGGGCGTGCCCGGGGCCGTCAGTGGCCCGGGGCGCCCATGCCCGCCATCAGGCCCTGCACTTCCGTGCCCGGCGGGGTGAGCAGGAACACATTGCGGTCCACCCGGTGCATCCCGCTGCCCAGACCGAAGACCACGCCGGTGCTGAAGTCCAGGACGCGTTTGGCGACATCGGGTTCGGCGCCGGTGAGATCGAGCAGCACCGGGATGCCGGACATCAGGGTCTCGGCGACCTCGCGGGCGTCGGCGAAGACATTGACCCGCAGCACCACGAAACGGCGGCGGGCCTCGGTCTCCGCGCCCGGCAGCGCCCGGTGCCCCACGGCGGACGGCCAGGCGTCCCGGCCGCGGAGCGGGACGACCTGGGCGAGCCCCTCCCACTGTTCATCGGTGACATCGCGTCCGTTCACCGGCTCCCCCGATCCGTCTCGTCGTGCCGTGTCGTGCTTCGTCATGGCCTGCACCAGCCATTCTTACGCCAAGTCACCCGTTCGGCCCACCAACGACACGGTGTGCGACCGACTCGTACAAAGGTGTGACGTACCGCATAGGGTCCGGGCGGGAAATCTCCGGGCGCGGTGACGCTTTCCGGGCACGCGTCCGTATCTCCTGTCGTACGCGTCGTACGCAGCCGTTCTCGTCGGTACGCGGCAGCCGTGCGCGTCGTACACCGCCGTGCCCGTCGGTACGCGGTCGTGCCCGTCGGTACGCAGTCGTACGAGTTCGTTCGTGTCAGGAGGCCGCATGCCCTTCTCCCGCTCCAAGGTGGGAAGCGTCTTCGTCGTCGGTGCCATGGGTCTGACCCTCACCGCGCTCGCCTATCCGGCCATGCTGGGGGTGGAGACCACCGCCGAGGACCAGAACCGGATCATCGCCAACACCCGGTGGGGGCCGCTCACCGAGGCGGACCGGGACTTCGTGGTGAAGGTCAGGGCGGCCGGGCTGTGGGAGTACCCGCTGGGCGAACTGGCCATGGAGCGGGGGACGACGGCGGAGATGAAGGAGGCGGGCAAGCATCTGATCGTGGGGCACGCGGGGCTGGACGAGCTGTGCCGCCGGATCGCCCCCGAGCTGAACATCACCCTGCCCAACCAGGCGAGCCCGCAGCAGCAGCAGTTCGTGGCGACAGTCGCCGCCGAGCAGGGCAGGTCCTTCGACTCCACGGCCGTGCAGATCATGCGGGTCACCCATGGCCAGATCTTCCCCGTCGTCGCCAAGACCCGGGCCAACACCCGCAACACCCTGGTCCGCCAGCTCGCCGACCTCGCCAACGACACCGTCCTGGACCACATCACCGTGCTGGAGAAGACCGGGCTGGTCAACCACGACCAGGTCAACTTCCAGCAGACCGTCCCGCCCAAGCTGCCCAAGGACCAGCTGACCCCGCCGCCCCCGCAGCCCGGGGCGCCCGTGGTGGTTCTCACACCGCGCCCCGATCTCGGGATCAACACCGCGAACCCGGCACCCAGTCCTTCGGCGGCGACGGGGGGCGGCCAGGTGGGCTGACCCGCGAACCCCGCGTTCCGGGCCCCCAAACCCTCGCTCCGGGCCCGCTCACGACCCGTTCCGGACCCGCTTGTCATGGTCGGGTCCGCGCACTACTGTCACCTCGCCTTGGTGAACGGGAAATCCGGTGCGGAACCGGTGCGGCCCTCGCCACTGTGATCGGGAAGTCCTGCTCCGGCCCTCACGGGCAGCCACTGGGTCCCTCGGGACCCGGGAAGGCGGAGCACGGGCGGTGGTACCCGTCAGCCAGGAGACCGGCCAAGGCGCGTCGTCCATCCACGAGGTGCTGGAGAGGGTCTGCTGAGCCATGCACATAGCCGAGGGTTTTCTGCCCCCGGCGCACGCGATCGCCTGGAGTGTCGCGTCGGCGCCGTTCGTCATCCACGGAGTGAGATCACTCACCCGTGAGGTCAAGGAGCATCCCGAGAGCACCCTGCTGCTCGGGGCGTCCGGGGCCTTCACCTTCGTCCTGTCCGCGCTGAAACTGCCGTCGGTCACCGGGAGCTGCTCCCATCCGACCGGCACCGGTCTCGGCGCCATCCTGTTCCGGCCGCCGGTCATGGCGGTGCTGGGCACCATCACCCTGCTGTTCCAGGCGCTGCTGCTGGCCCATGGCGGGCTCACCACGCTGGGCGCCAACGTCTTCTCCATGGCGATCGTCGGACCCTGGGCCGGATACGCCGTCTACCGGCTGCTCCGCCGCTCCGGGGCACCGCTGATGGCCGCGGTGTTCTGCGGCGCGTTCGTCGCCGATCTGTCCACCTACTGCGTGACCAGCGTGCAGCTCGCGCTGGCCTTCCCCGACCCGGGCAGCGGATTCCTGGGCGCGCTCGGCACGTTCGGGTCCATCTTCGCCGTCACCCAGATCCCCCTCGCGGTGAGCGAGGGACTGCTCACGGTGCTGGTGATGCGGCTGCTGGTGCAGTCCAGCAGCGGTGAGCTGACCCGGCTGGGTGTGCTGGTCGCCCGTACCTCCAAGGCACAGGCGGTGGCGCGGTGAAGCGGAACACGAGGATCAATCTGCTGTTGCTGCTCGCGGTGGCCGCGCTCGCCGTGCTGCCGCTGGCGCTCGGGCTCGGCGACCACAAGGAGGAGCCGTTCGCCGGGGCGGACGCCGAGGCCGAGACGGCGATCACCGAGATCGAGCCGGACTACGAGCCCTGGTTCTCGCCGCTGTACGAACCGCCGTCCGGGGAGATCGAGTCGGCGCTGTTCGCGGTGCAGGCCGCGATCGGCGCGGGGGTGCTCGCGTACTACTTCGGGCTGCGGCGCGGACGGCGGCAGGGGGAGGAGCGGGCGGCGGCGCCGACGCCGGCCGCCCCTTCGGGTGATCCCGCCGCGCGGGGCTGAGGGCGGGTGCTGCCGATCGACGCGGCGGCGCACGGCAGTCGCTGGCGCCGCCGTCATCCCGTCGACAAGGCCGTGCTCGGTTTCGGGCTGACCGCGCTGGCGATCTCGCTGCCGCCGTGGCCCGGTGCCGTGCTGGTGCTGCTCACCGCGCTGGTGGTGCTGCTGGGCCCGGCCGGGGTGCCGGGGCGCCGGCTGTGGCGGGCCTACCGGGTGCCGCTGGGGTTCTGCGTCACGGGCGCGCTGCCGCTGCTGGTGCGGGTGGGCGGGTCCGAAGGAACCGGCGGGTTCGTCGGGCTCGCCGAGGGCGGGCCGGTGCGCGCCGCCGAACTGCTGCTGCGGACCTCGGCGGCCTCGCTGGGGGTGCTGCTGTTCGCGTTCACCACGCCGATGTCGGATCTGCTGCCCCGGCTGGTGCGGGCCGGGGTACCGGCGCCGGTGGTGGATGTGGCGCTGGTGACGTACCGGATGAGTTTTCTGCTGCTGGACTCGGTGCGGCGGATCCGGGACGCGCAGGGCGCGCGGCTCGGGCACACCACCCGGGCGGCGCGGTGGCGGTCGCTGGCCGGGCTGGGGGCGACCGCGTTCGTCCGGGCCTTCGACCGGGCGGCCCGTCTCCAGGCCGGGCTGGCCGGGCGCGGCTACGACGGCACCCTGCGGGTCCTGGTCCCAGAGACCCGGGTGTCCGTCCGTTTCACCGCGGTGAGCGCGGCGCTGCTGGTGGCGCTGGCCGCGCTGACCCTCGTTCTCGAAAGGGCCCTGAGATGAACGTGCCCCCACCCCCGCCGGACCGGCCGGAGCCCACGGACTCCCCGGCACCTTCGCCTTCCGTGCCTTTGGTCGCCCTGCGGGGGGCCGGTTTCGCCTACGAGGACGGGCCCCCGGTGCTCAGCGGGTTGGACTTCGCCGTCGCCGAGGGACGGGCGCTGGCGCTGCTCGGGCGCAACGGCAGCGGCAAGACCACGCTGATGCGGCTGCTGAGCGGCGGGCTGCGACCGGCGTCCGGGACGCTCACGGTCGAGGGGCGGGCGGTGTCGTACGACCGGGCGGGGCTGACCCGGCTGCGGACCACCGTGCAACTGGTGGTGCAGGATCCGGACGACCAGCTGTTCGCGGCGTCGGTCGGGCAGGACGTGTCGTTCGGGCCGCTGAACCTCGGGCTGCCGGACGGGGAGGTGCGGGCCCGGGTCGCGGAGGCGCTGGCGGCGCTGGACATCGCCGCGCTGGCCGACCGGCCGACCCATCTGCTCTCCTACGGCCAGCGCAAACGGACCGCCATCGCGGGCGCGGTCGCGATGCGGCCCCGGGTGCTGATCCTGGACGAGCCGACCGCCGGGCTCGACCCGGACGGGCAGGAACGCCTGCTGGAGACCCTGGCCGGGCTGCGGGGCGGAGGCACGACGGTGGTCATGGCGACGCACGATGTCGATCTCGCCCTGCGCTGGGCGGACGACGCGGCGCTCCTCACCCCCGACGGGGTCCACACCGGCCCGGCGGCGACCGCCCTCACCCGGACGGACCTGCTGACGGCGGCCGGACTGCGCCTGCCCTGGGGAGTGGCGGCGACCCGGCTGCTGCGGGCCAGGGGCCTGCTGGGCGAGGGGGAACGGGGGCCACTGACGGCGGAGGAGCTGGCGGCGGTGGCGGGGGTGGGGGCGGAGTAATTGGCGGGGGTGATGGCGGAGGGACTGGCGGGGGGCGGCGGAGGGACTGGCGGAGGTGACGGCGGTCGCCGTGCCCCGGCCGGGCCGCACCCCGCCCGGCCCGGCCGGGGCGACCAGCAGAGGAACCGGCGGGGCTGACGGCAGAGGGACCGGCGGGGGCGACGGCAGAGGGACCAGCGGCGGTGGCGGCGCAGTAACTGGCGACGGTGAAGGCAGAGGAACCGGCGGCCGGGACGGCGGAGGGACCGGCGGCCGTGACGCCACCCGAAGACAGTCAGTCGTGCCACCCCCGGAACGCCTCATCGCACCCCCTGAAGCGCGCCTCGCCGCACCTCTTGGAGCGCCTCGCCGCACCCCTCAGAACACCCCGCCGCACCCCTTGGAACACCCCCGCCGCGCCCCTCAGAACACCCCCGCCGCACCCCTTGAAACACCCCGTCGCACCCCTAGAGCGCCTCGTCACACCCCCTAGGAGAAGAAGGTCACAGCCGCGCCCACTGCTGCTCGTTCGGCGTTCTGGCCTAGCATCCGAGCCATGACGGTCCTGCCTGACGACGGGCTCTCCCTGGCCGCCGAGTTCCCGGAAGCGACGCATGAGCAGTGGCAGCGCCTGGTGGCGGGTGTCCTGCGCAAGTCGGGCAAGGAAGTCTCGGGAGCCGCGGCGGAGGACGCCCTGTCCACGCTGCTGGAGGACGGGCTCTGCACTCGTCCCCTCTACACCGCGCGCGACAGCGCGCCCGACCCCGGGCTGCCCGGTTTCGCCCCGTTCATACGGGGCGGTACGCCCGCCGGTGGCACATCCGGCGGGTGGGACGTACGGCAGCGGCACGCGGCGGCGGACAACGCGGCCGTGCTCGCCGATCTGGAGAACGGGGTCACCTCGCTGTGGCTGGTGGCCGGTGACCTTGGGATCCCGGTCTCCGCGCTGGCCGGTGTGCTGGAGGGTGTGTATCTGGATCTGGCGCCGGTCGCGCTGGACGCCGGACCCGAAGTCGTCCCCGCCGCACGGGAGTTGCTGCGAATCGCGGCCGAGCGGCAGGTCCTCCCGGCGGCGCTGCGCGGCAACCTCGGCGCCGACCCGCTGGGCCACCAGGCGCGCACCGGTGAGCCGGGCGACCTCGCGGAGATCGCCGCCCTCCTCCCGCTGACCGACGGGAGCGGGCTGCGGCCGGTGACCGTCGACGCCCTGCCGTACCACGAGGCCGGGGGGTCGGCCGGGCAGGAGCTGGGCGCCTCCCTGGCGACCGGGGTGGCCTATCTGCGCGAGCTGACCGGGGCCGGGCTCGGCGCGGCCGAGGCGGCGGCCCGCCTCGACTTCCGGTACGCGGCGACCGCCGACCAGTTCCTGACCATCGCCAAGCTGCGCGCCGCGCGCCGGCTGTGGGCGCGGGTCACCGAGGTGTGCGGGGCGCCCAGCCCGCAGCGGCAGCACGCGGTGACGTCCTCGGTGATGACCACGTCCCGCGACCCCTGGGTGAACATGCTGCGCGCCACGGTCGCCACGCTGGCCGCCGGGGTGGGCGGCGCGGACGCGGTGAGCGTCCTGCCGTTCGATCACGCGCTGGGCCGCCCGGACGCGTTCGCCCGGCGGATCGCCCGCAACACCTCCACCATCCTGATCGAGGAGTCGCATCTCGCCCGGGTGATCGACCCGGCCGGCGGCTCCTGGTACGTCGAGCGGCTCACCGATGAACTCGCCCACGCGGGCTGGGAGTTCTTCCAGGAGATCGAGCGGGCGGGCGGTCAGGCCACCGCGCTGCGGTCGGGGTTCGTACGGGACCGGATCGCGGCGACCTGGTCGGTGCGCAAGGCGAAGCTGGCGAAGCGGCGGGAGCCGATCACCGGGGTGAGCGAGTTCCCGTTCCTCGCGGAGAAGCCGGTGGTGCGCGAACCGGCGCCCGGACCGGCACCCGAGCCGGCACCCGAACCGGCACCCGAGCCGCCGTCCGGCGGACGGCTGCCCCGCGTGCGGCGCGACGAGGACTACGAGGCGCTGCGGGCCCGCTCCGACGCCCATCTCGCCGCGACCGGGGCCCGCCCCCGGGTGTTCCTGGCCGCGCTGGGCCCGGCCGCCGCGCACACCGCCCGGCTGACCTTCGCCGCCAACCTCTTCCAGGCGGGCGGCATCGAGCCGGTCACCGAGGGCGCCTTCGCGGACAGCGGGGCGCGCGAGGTCTGCCTGTGCTCCAGTGACGCGCTCTACGAGGAGCGGGCCGGGGCGGAGGCCGCCGGGCTGCGGGCCGCCGGGGCCACCCAGGTGTTCCTCGCGGGCCGCCCGGGGCAGTACCCGGGTGTGGACACCTATGTCTTCGCCGGCTGCGACGCCGTCGCCGTCCTCTCCGCCACCCTCGACCGCATGGGAGTGTCCTGATGTCGTCGCCGTCGTCGCCGTCCGTCCCCGACTTCACCGGGATCGACCTGGGCACCCCCACCGTGGAGGGCGGTCCCGACGAGTGGCGTACGGCGGTGAAGAAGGCCGGTGACGGTGACGATCTGCTCTGGGAGACCCCGGAGGGCATCACCGTCGAGCCGCTCTACACCGGGCAGGATCTGGAGGGCCTGGACTTCCTGGGCACCTACCCGGGCATCGCCCCGTATCTGCGCGGCCCGTACCCCACGATGTACGTCAATCAGCCCTGGACGATCCGCCAGTACGCGGGTTTCTCCACGGCCGAGGAGTCCAACGCCTTCTACCGGCGGAATCTGGCGGCCGGTCAGAAGGGCCTGTCCGTCGCCTTCGACCTGCCGACGCACCGGGGCTACGACAGCGACCATCCCCGAGTGACCGGCGATGTCGGTATGGCGGGCGTGGCGATCGACTCGATCTACGACATGCGCCAGCTCTTCGACGGCATCCCGCTGGACAGGATGACCGTCTCGATGACGATGAACGGGGCGGTGCTGCCGGTCCTGGCGCTGTACATCGTGGCGGCGGAGGAGCAGGGGGTGCCGCCGGAGAAGCTGGCCGGGACCATCCAGAACGACATCCTCAAGGAGTTCATGGTCCGCAACACATACATCTACCCGCCCAAACCCTCGATGCGGATCATCTCCGACATCTTCGCCTTCACCTCCCAGCGGATGCCGCGCTACAACTCCATCTCCATCTCCGGGTATCACATCCAGGAGGCCGGGGCGACGGCCGATCTGGAGCTGGCGTACACCCTCGCGGACGGGGTGGAGTACATCCGGGCGGGCCGGGAGGCGGGTCTGGACGTGGACGCGTTCGCGCCCCGGCTCTCCTTCTTCTGGGCGATCGGCATGAACTTCTTCATGGAGGTCGCCAAGCTGCGGGCGGCGCGGCTGCTGTGGGCGAAACTGGTGAAGCAGTTCGACCCGCAGAACACCAAGTCGCTCTCCCTGCGCACCCACTCCCAGACCTCGGGCTGGTCGCTGACCGCGCAGGATGTCTTCAACAACGTGACGCGGACCTGTGTCGAGGCGATGGCGGCGACCCAGGGCCACACCCAGTCCCTGCACACCAACGCGCTGGACGAGGCCCTCGCCCTGCCCACCGACTTCTCGGCCCGTATCGCCCGCAACACCCAGCTCCTCATCCAGCAGGAGTCGGGCACGACCCGGGTCATCGACCCGTGGGGCGGCAGCGCGTATGTGGAGAAGCTGACGTACGACCTGGCGCGGCGGGCCTGGCAGCACATCCAGGAGGTGGAGCAGGCGGGCGGTATGGCGCAGGCCATCGACGCCGGGATCCCCAAGCTGCGGGTGGAGGAGGCGGCGGCGCGGACCCAGGCGCGGATCGACTCGGGCCGTCAGCCGGTGATCGGGGTGAACAAGTACCGGGTGGACAGCGACGAGCAGATCGACGTCCTCAAGGTCGACAACTCCTCGGTCCGCACCCAGCAGATCGAGAAGCTGCGGCGGCTGAGGGAGGAGCGGGACGAGACGGTGTGCCGGGACGCGCTCGACGCGCTGACGCGGGCGGCCGGGGGCGAGGGCAATCTGCTGGAGCTGGCGGTGAACGCGGCGCGCGCGAAGGCGACGGTCGGCGAGATCTCGGACGCGCTGGAGAAGGTGTACGGGCGGCACGCGAGCCAGATCCGTACGATTTCCGGGGTGTACCGCAACGAGGCAGGTGAGTCCCCGTCCGTGGACCGTACGCGGGTGCTGGTGGACGCGTTCGAGGAGGCCGAGGGGCGTCGGCCGCGGATCCTGGTCGCCAAGATGGGGCAGGACGGCCATGACCGGGGCCAGAAGGTGATCGCGACGGCCTTCGCCGACCTGGGCTTCGATGTCGATGTCGGCCCGCTCTTCCAGACGCCGGGGGAGGTGGCGCGGCAGGCGGTGGAGGCGGACGTCCATATCGTCGGCGTCTCCTCCCTGGCCGCCGGTCATCTCACCCTCGTACCGGCGCTGAAGGAGGAGCTGGCGGCGGAGGGCCGGGAGGACATCATGATCGTGGTCGGCGGGGTGATCCCCCCGCAGGACGTGCCGACGCTGCTGGAGATGGGCGCGGCGGCGGTCTTCCCGCCGGGGACGGTGATCCCGGACGCGGCGCACGACCTGGTGCGGCGGCTGGCGTCCGACCTCGGCCACGACCTCTGAGGCGGCCATGGCCCGTGTGATCGACATCGATACGTATGTGAAGGGCGTGCTGGACGGGAAGCGCGCGCTGGTCGCCCGTGCGATCACCCTGGTCGAGTCCACCCGCCCGCAGCACCGGGTGCTGGCGCAGCGCCTACTCACGGAGTTGCTGCCGCACAGCGGGCGGGCGCGGCGGATCGGGGTGAGCGGGGTGCCGGGGGTGGGGAAGTCGACGTTCATCGACGCGTTCGGCACGATGCTGACGGAGCTGGGGCATCGGGTCGCCGTCCTCGCCGTGGACCCCTCCTCCAGCCGCACCGGCGGCTCGATCCTCGGCGACAAGACGCGGATGGAGCGGCTGGCGGTGGATCCGGCGGCGTTCGTCCGCCCCTCCCCCACGGCCGGGACGCTGGGCGGGGTCGCCAAGGCGACGCGGGAGTCGATCGTGGTGATGGAGGCGGCGGGGTACGACGTGGTGCTGGTGGAGACGGTGGGGGTGGGCCAGTCGGAGACGGCGGTCGCCAACATGGTCGATTCTTTTCTGCTGCTTACCCTCGCCCGGACCGGGGACCAGCTCCAGGGCATCAAGAAGGGCGTCCTGGAGCTGGCGGACGTCATCGCCGTGAACAAGGCGGACGGCCCGCACGAGCGGGACGCGAAGGCGGCGGCGCGGGAGCTGGCGGGCGCGCTGCGGCTGATGCACGGCAAGGACGCGGCCTGGACGCCGCCGGTGCTGAGCTGTAGCGCGCGGGAGTCGCTGGGGCTCGATGTGGTGTGGGAGCGGCTGGAACAGCACCGGACGCTGCTGGACGGCACGGGGCGGTTGGCCGCGAAGCGGCGGGAGCAGCAGGTGGATTGGGTGTGGAGCATGGTGCGGGACGAGTTGCTGGGCCGGTTGCACGCGGATCCGGGGGTGCGGGAGGTGGCGCCGGGGTTGGAGCGGGCGGTGCGGGAGGGGGAGGTGACGGCTACGGTGGCGGCGGAGCGGATTTTGGGGGTGTTCGGGGGTGGGTCCCCGTGAGGAGGCTCGGGCTCGGCTGAGGTGAGCTGAGATTCTCGTAGTGGTCGCAGAGGGCGCCGACGGACCGGGCGAGCAGGCGGGCGTGTGCGAGGCGGGCGGGGAGTGACGGACGCGGCCTGACACCGAGCCGTGCGCGGGCCTCGGCCACGGCGGTGAGGGCGCAGGCCCGGGGGATGTCGTCCTCGGGGAAGCCGGCTGCCGTCTGCTGGATCTCGGGGATGGTGAGCATGAGGTGTCCGCGCAGCCTCAGTAGCAGCGCGTCGAGTTCCTCCTCGCCGGGTGCCGGGGTGTTGTCGCCGAGGAGACGCCGGACGGCTTCGCGCATGGTGGCCAGGTCGAGGGGGTGGGGGTGGCCGGGGGTGGTCATGCCGGGGGCTCCGATCCGCCGTCGGGGCGGCGGCCCTCGCGGATGAGCCGACGGCGGGCGATGCCGGTGCCGCAGATCCCGGCGTCGCGGATGCAGCGGTCGCACCGGGGTGCGTGATCGAGGAGCAGACGGTACGCCTGCCGACCGGTGTGCCGGGAGCATGCGCGCGGGAACCAGCGGATGCGGGCCTGCCGGGCATGGAGATCGACGGCCGTGTCCGGTGTCAGGGGGTCTTCGGTGGGGTCCCAGAGGCAGACCGCGCCGCGGATCTGGTCGGCGGTGAGGGTGTCGATGGGTGGGAGGGGGAGCAGTTCGACGGCGTCGCGTGGGCTGTGGGGGAAGATGCCGGTCATGTGGTCGCCTAGGCTGAGGGCGCGGAGGTCGTCGCGGGCGATGAGGTCGCCTTCCTGGAGGAGGGCGGTCACGGCGGCCAGTTCACCGCGGTGGCGGGTGCGGGCCCAGGTGGTGAGGCGGTCGCTGAGGAGTGGGGGTTCCGATTCCTCTTCCTTGTGGGGGTTGGCGCCCCTGCTGATGGGTGTTGTCGTCACGGCACAAACCGCTCCCTCTGTTCTGGTGGCTGCCTGATGCCAATGAACCAGTGGAGAGCAGGCAGGATCGACGCCAGGCCGATGCAAGAACGATGCAATTCCGGCCCACCGGGTGATCCGAGTCGGGTTCCAGGGCATGACCGGGTCCGGGAGCGCTACGGTCGCCGCACCCCTCCGTCCCGCAACCGTACGGAGCCCTCATGGCTGATGGCCGCAAGCCCAACGCGATGCTTCGCGGTGTACGAGTCTCTGAATTTCAGATGAGTCGACACGAGTTCGCAGCGATCATCGTCAAGACCGGTGCTGAGCTGGGGGAGCCGGTCGGATGCACTGCCCGGCTGGTCGCGGCCTGGGAAGACGGGGACGTCTCCTGCCCTCGCTGGGCGTACAGAAGGGTGCTCACTCGACTTACCGGCAGAACAATGGAGCAGCTCGGCTTCCGGGTCGTCTCTGAGGCTCAGCTGCGCCAACCCTCGCCTATACCTGACCGCCGCGAATTTCTCCTGGAAGGCACTGCGGCTACCACTGCATTCTCTCTCGCCCCACTGCGGGGTGAGAATGGAAGAATTGGCGAGAGCGATGTTCGAGTGGTCGATCAAGCGGTCGCAGCGATCTACGGGCACGACCACGACCACGGGTCCGCGTCTCTTCGCCATGAGGCATCCACTGCTCTGCTGATCGCCTATCAGTGGCTCCAAGGCGGAACCTACACCGACGGAACAGGCCAGCGCCTCCGCTCGGCAACGGGTCATCTGAGCATCGCCGCCGGTTGGCTGTCGTACGACTCAGGCCGTGCAGCGGATGCCCGAAGCCTCTACGGGGAAGCCTTGGCCGCCGCTCGCATCGCTGATGATCGCGGTCTGGAGGCCCATGCATTCGGGTGTCTTTCGCTGCTCGCCAAAGCCAGTGGTAGACCCCGGGAGGCAATTGCCTCCGCGCAGGGCGCCCAGAGTGCAGCACGCACCACTGGGTCCGCGCGAATGCTCAGTCTTTTCGCAATGCGCGAAGCAGGGGGATGGGCGTTGCTCGGCGACCGCAGCGCTGCTGACGATGCCGTCGTCCGTGCCCACCGGCTCTATGCGAAGGGTCCTGCCGAGGCAGACCCGGACTGGTTGGAGTTCTACACGCCCGCCGAACTGGCGGGCCTGGAAGCGCTGGCGCGCGCGAATCTCGGGCAGCACGATCGCGCGGCAGCCGGAGCTGAACAGGCCGTGCTGCTCCACGGCGATCAATTTACGCGAAACCGCTCCCTCTACCAGGCCGATGTGGCCATTCAGCATGCCTTGAGGGATCGAGCCGAGCCAGAAGCGGCGGCCGAAGCCGCGAGATCCGTCCTGACGTACCTCCCTGAGGTTCGGTCGGATCGGCTGCTTCAACAACTCCACAATGTGGAAAGCGCAATGCAACGCCACGCGACCGTCCCAGCGGTCGCCGACTGGCTTGAGCATTACCGCACGGCGATCGGCAACAGCTGAGGAGGAGAGGGAACGGTGGCCTCAAGCACCCCCGCAGATATGGTGATCAGGAACTACGGGCCCGGCGAAGTCGCGCCACTGCTCGACCTGCTCGCTGACATCTGGGCCGACGCCCACCCGGAGCTGGTCGACAACCCGGGCGCCGACACCGCCGGACTGTCCGTGCCCGCACTCCATCGCCAGATCACCGGACACCTCAGACACTCCGGCTTCGTCCTGGCCGTGGCCTACGCCGAAGGCACCCCGGTCGGCTTCGGTTACAGCTTCCCTTGTTCCGCCGAGTACTGGTTCGGCCCCGGCCTCATGGACCAGGTGCCGGAAGGCGCACGCACCCAGCGGCTGATGGGGCTGTGCGAGCTGGCCGTCCGCCCGCCCTGGCAGTCCCGGGGCATCGGCACCCGACTGCACGCCGAACTCCTCAGGGCCGTCGCGCCACGGTGGTCGTCGCTCCTCGCCCTGCCCTCCAACCACCAGGGCCGCAATCTCTACACCCGGCTCGGATACCGGTACGCGGGTCCGTACCGGAACTCACCCGACGGCCCCGAATTCGATCTCCTGCTCCTTCGCCTCTCACCCGACGAGGAACAACGCCCTGAAAGGCACGATGTCAGCAATGGCTGATCTGGGTCGTGCGGCACACAGTTGCCGCCACCGGATCGACGGCACCGGAGGTGACTTCTTGGATCGAAAGGTCGCAGCCATGGAAGTGAAGCGTTATGGGCAGCAGGACGCGAAGACCATCCGCACGATGCTCCTGGATATTCACGACGCGGCCTATGAAGGCTCGACGGCTTCCTTCGATTCCCGGGAGCGCTTCGCGGAGTTCGTGGACGGATGGAGCAAACGGGACGGCTGGGTCTGCCTGATCGGATTCGACGGGGATGAGCCGGTGGGCTATCTGTACGGCGCCCCATTCAGCCCCGGCGGCTGGTGGCGAGGGTCCGAGCGGCCCGAGTCATTGGCCGTCACAGAGCGGGCCTTCGCGTTGTCAGAGCTGATGGTGTTGCCGCGATGGCGAAAGACGGGCGCCTCGGTGACACTCCACGAGGCCCTCCTCGCCAGCAGGAGCGAAGAGGCGGTGACCCTGTTCGTCGACCTCGCGCATCCCAAGGTCGTCGCACTCTACGAGTCCTGGGGCTACGCGAAGGTGGACGAGTCAAAGCCCTACGACGACTCCCCCGTGTTCGCCGTGATGCTGCGGCGCCTGAAGCCTGCGGCTTCGGACTGACTGAACGGCCACCTCGAAAACAGTGCCCTGGCGGGGCAGATACGACGCCCGCCACCGACCCACAGTGACAGCCCGGTCACCGCAACGACACCCCCTCCGCCGCCCCCAACCCCTCCGGCGTAGCCCGATACGTCGCCGTCCAGACCGTCGGCGCACAGCCCGAGCCGTTCGGCCGTTCCTCCGTCAGCCGGGTGTCCCGCGTGTCCGTCACCACCACCCGCCCTCCGGCCGCCGCCGTCACCGTCAGCCGCACCGGCACGGTGACCGCGCCGATGTCGTCCGCTAGCCGTACGTCCAGGCGGGCGTAGGGGTCGGCCGCGTCCCCCGACAGCCGCTCCGCGCACCGCTCCGCCGCGCACAGCCGGATCGTCACCGCGTCCGAGGCGCCGAAGTCCGCCGGACGCCACACCGCGGCGACCGATGAGTCGGCGCCCATCAGCGTGCAGGGCGCGGTCTGGCCGAAGAGCGTGCAGCCGCTCAGCGCTGCCGCCGTACCGATGGTCCACAAGGCGTGTCGCACAACGGCGGATCGTACGGGGGCACCGGTGCCCGCGCCACGTGGTGAAGATCTCCGTCGCGGCGTACCACGGGCCGGGACAGGGGCTTGATCTCCTCTTAACTGCACTTAATATGCAACAGCATCAGCAGGGCATTAAGGGTGGGAGAGCATGTCGAAGCGACGAGGGATACGGACGGCCGCGTTCGCGGGCGCGATACTCACGGGCGTCGGCGCCTGTTCGGCGCCCGGGGGCGGGAGTGACGGCGAGAGTGGGGCCGCCGATTCCGTCGTCGTCGGCGTCGCCTCCGAGCCCGACACGCTCAGCCCGCTCCTCGGGTACGGCAAGGACGGGAACTCCAAGATCTTCGACGGGCTCCTCGCCCGCGAGGCCGATCTCTCGCTGCGCCCGGCGCTGGCCAAGCACCTCCCCGAGGTCTCCGGGGACGGGCTGACGTACACCTACGCGCTGCGCGAGGGCGTGCAGTTCAGTGACGGGGAGCCGCTGACCGCCGCGGACGTGGTGTTCACCTACGAGACCGTCCTGGACGAGAAGACCAACAACACGGCCCGCAGCGAGCTGGACGCCATCGAGGAGGTGCGCGCGGAGGGGGACGGCTCGGTCGTCTTCACCCTCAAGTACCCCTACGCCGGGTTCGCCGCGCGTACCGTGCTGCCGATCGTGCCCGAGCACATCGCGGGTGGGCAGGACCCCAACACCGGGGAGTTCAACACCGAGCCGGTCGGGACGGGGCCGTACACGCTGTCGTCGTGGAGCAAGGGCGAGAAGCTGACCTTCAAGGCCAACCCCAACTACTGGAACGGGGAGCCCGCGGTCAAGACCGTCACCATGGCGATCATTGAGGACGATGACGTGCGGGCCACGCGGTTGCGGTCCGGGGATCTCGACGGGGCCGTGCTGCCGCCCAACCTCGCCGCCACCTTCGAGGGGGAGGAGGGGAAGAAGACGTACGAGGCCAAGACGTATGACTTTCGGGCCGTGACGCTGCCGCAGGCCGGAGAGGTCAGCGGGGACACCGCCATCCGGCGGGCGCTCGATCTCGCCGTGGACCGGCAGGCCATGGTCGACAGCATCCTGGACGGGGCCGGGACGCCCGCCTACGGGCCGCTGCCCGTCGGGGACACCTGGTTCGCCGATGGGATCGAGCGCGAGCAGGATCTCGCCGAGGCCGGGCGGATTCTCGACGCGGCCGGGTGGCGGAGCGCCGAGGGCGGTGTGCGGGCCAAGGGTGGGCAGCGGGCCTCGTTCACCCTGCTCTACCCCTCCGGCGACAAGGTCCGCCAGGACCACGCCCTCGCCTACGCCTCCGACGCCAAGAAGGCCGGTATCGAGGTGAAGGTGGAGAGCGCCACCTGGGAGGTCATCGAGCCCCGGATGAAGGACGACGCCGTGCTCGCCGGGTTCGGCAGCGTCGGCGATCCCGACTTCGGTCTCTACACCCTCCTCCACTCCACCCTCGCCGGAGACGGCTTCAACAATATGGCCGGGTACACCAACCCCGCCGTGGACGATGCTCTCGACCAGGGGCGGCGCAGTGCCGATCAGGCCGTCCGGGAAGGCGCCTACGACACCGTGCAGCGGGAGCTGGTGGAGAATCCCGGCTACACCTTCCTGACGCATGTCAACCATGTGTATGTGCTCGCCGACCGGTGGGACGGGCTGAACACCCAGATCGAGCCGCACGAGCACGGGTTCGCCAGCGGGCCCTGGTGGAACCTGGAGAGCTGGAAGCCCGCGGCGTGATCCCCAGCATCCGCCGGCTTCCCTGGGCCGACATGGGGCGGCTCGCGGCGCGGCGGCTGGTGTTCGCCGCGCCCGTGCTGCTGGTCGTCACCTTCGGGGTGTTCGCGGTGGCCGCCGCCTCCCCGTTCGACCCGGTCAAGGCGTACGCCGGTACCGCCGCGCTCGGCGCCGACGCGGAGACCCTGGCCCGGCTGCGCGAGAACCTCGGCGTGGACCAGCCGTTCACCTCCCGCTGGTGGAACTGGCTGACCTCCGCGCTCGGCGGCGACCTCGGCTACTCCAGCGTGCTGCGCCAGCCCGTCACCGAGGTCATCGGCGAACGGCTGGTGTGGTCGGCGCTGCTGTGCACCCTCGCGTTCGCGCTGGCCGTCCTCACCGGCACCGTCCTCGGGGTGCTCGCCGCCCGCCGCCCCGGGTCATGGCTGGACCGGGCCGTCACCTCCCTCGCCTACACCCTGGAGGCGGCCCCCGTCTTCTGGATCGCCCTGCTCGCGGTCTGGCTGTTCGCGCTCCAGCTCGATCTGCTCCCGGCGGGCGGTCTCACCGACACCGCCAGCGAGACCGTCACCCCGGGGCAGGTCGCCGGCCATGTCATTCTGCCCGCCGGGGTGCTCGCGCTGTCCCAGCTCCCCTGGTTCACGCTGTACGTCCGCCAGGGCGTCGGCGACGCGCTCGCCGAGGACCCGGTGCGGGGCGCTCGGGCGCGCGGGCTGAGCGAGCGGACCGTGCTGCTCGGGCACGCCCTGCGGTCCGGGCTGCTGCCGGTGCTCACCCTGATCGGCTCCCGGGTGCCCGAACTCATCACCGGCGCCCTGCTGGTGGAGACCGTCTTCAGCTGGCCCGGGATCGCGGCGGCCACCGTGGAGTCGGCCACCGCCGTGGACTTCCCGCTGCTCGCCGCGCTCACCACGCTGGCCACCGCCGCCGTACTGCTCGGCAATCTGCTCGCGGATCTGCTGTACGGCCTCTTCGATCCGAGGGTGACATTCCGTGACATGTGAAACCCCGGCAGGCCCGGCCAACCCGGCCACCCCGGCGGCTCCGGTCACGGGGACCGACTGGCGGTCCCACGGCACCAAGCGCCGCTCCACCCGTACCGTCCGGGTGCGGGTGTCGGCCGTCCTGGTCGGGGCGACCGTGCTCGCCGTGCTCCTCGTCCCGCCGCTGGTCCGGCTCGACCAGCAGGCCGTCGATCTGGCGCTGAAGCTCCGGCCGCCGAGCTGGGCCCATCCGTTCGGGACCGATGACGTGGGGCGGGATCTGCTGCTGCGGTGCGTGTACGGGCTGCGGGTGTCGCTGCTCGTCGGGCTCGCCGCCGCGCTCACCGCCACCGTCATCGGGACGGCCGTGGGGGCGCTGGCGGGGTCGCTCGGCGGCTGGGTGGACCGGCTGGTGATGCGGGTGGTCGACACCCTCGCCTCCGTACCGCATCTGCTGCTGGGTGTGTTCATCGTGGCGATGTTCCGGCCGGGGGTGTGGCCGGTGGTCGTGTCGGTCGCGCTCACCCACTGGCTGTCCACCGCCCGGATCGTGCGCGCCGAGGTGCTCTCGCTGCGGTCCCGGCCGTACATCGACGCGGCCGTGTCCGGGGGCGCGTCGCGGTGGCGGGTGACCGTACGGCATCTGCTGCCGGCCGTGCTGCCGCAGGCGGGGCTGGCGGCCGTCCTGATGGTGCCGCACGCCATGTGGCACGAGTCGGCGCTGTCGTTCCTGGGGCTCGGCCTGCCCACCCACACCGCGAGCCTCGGCACCCTCATCCAGGGGGCCCGCAGCTCCCTGCTCGCCGGGGACTGGTGGCCCACCCTCTTCCCCGGACTGTTCCTCATCGTGCCGACCCTCGCCATCGCGGGACTGGCCGGGGCCTGGCGGGAACGGATCAATCCCCGGCGCCGATCGGAGCTGATGCTGTGAGTGACCAGGGGACATTCGGCGCCCCCGTGCTGTCGGTGCGCGGGCTGTCCGTGCGGTTTCTGCTGCCCGGCGGGGCCCGGGTCGCCGCCGTCACCGACGCCTCCTTCGACGTGGCCGCCGGGGAGTGCCTCGCGCTGATCGGCGAGAGCGGCTGCGGCAAGTCCGTGCTCGCCTCCGCGCTGCTGGGGCTGCTACCCGGCAACGCCCAGACCGCGGGCGCCGCCCTGCTCGGCGACCTGGACCTGCTCACCGCCGGTGAACGCACCCTCGCCCGGCGGGTCCGGGGGCGGCTCGTCGGGCTGATCCCGCAGAGCCCGGCCGCGCATCTCACCCCGGTGCGCCGGGTGCGGTCCCAGCTGGAGGAGACGGTCGCCGCGCTCAGCGGGGTGCGCGGGCGGACCGCCGTACGGGACGCCGCCGAACGGGCCGCCGGGCGGGCCGCGTTCCCCGCCGGTCATCTGGACCGGCATCCGCACGAACTGTCCGGCGGCCTCGCCCAGCGGGCCGCCACCGCGCTCGCGCTGGTCGGCGACGCGCCCCTGCTGCTCGCCGACGAACCCACCACCGGCCTCGACCGCGACCTCGTCGACCACACCGTCGACGAACTGCGCGGCCACGTCGACAGCGGCGACGGCCGGGCCCTGCTCGTCATCACCCATGACCTCGCCGCCGCCGAGCGGATCGCGGACCGGGTGGCGGTGATGTACGCGGGCCGGATCGTGGAACTCACGGACGCGAAGACGTTCTTCGGCGATCCCGGTCCCCGCCATCCCTACAGCCGCGGTCTGCTCGGGGCCCTGCCCGACCGGGGGTTCACCCCGATCCCCGGGCTGCCGCCCGAGCTGAGCGATCTGCCGCCCGGCTGCGCCTTCGCCCCGCGCTGCCCCCGGGCCGACGCCGTCTGCGCCGCCCCGCCCCCGGTGACCGACGGCACCGCCTGCCACCATCCGCACCTCCGGGAGGGCCAGCGTGCTTGAGCTGCGCGCCATCACCGCCGGATACGGCCGCCGCGACCCGGTCGTCCGGGACGCCTCGCTCACCGTCCACCCCGGGCGGGCGGTCGGTCTGCTCGGCCCCAGCGGCTGCGGCAAGTCCACGCTGGCCCGGGTCGCGGCCCTGCTGCACCGCCCCGACGCCGGGACGGTCGTCCTGGACGGCGAGCCGGTCGGCGGCTGGCGGCACCGGGCGCCCCGCGCCCAGCGCACCGCGATCGGGGTCGTCTTCCAGCAGCCCCGGCTCTCCGCCGATCCCCGGCTGCGGCTGACCGACCTGATCGCCGAGCCGCTGCGGGCCACCGGACGCCGGGAGGAGATCGGCGCCCGGCTCGCCGAACTCGCCCCGGCGGTGGGCCTCACGCCCGATCTGCTGGGCCGCCGCCCGCACGAGGTCAGCGACGGCCAGCTCCAGCGCGCCTGCCTGGCCCGCGCGCTGGTCCTCCGGCCGCGCTGGCTGATCTGCGACGAGATGACCGCGATGCTGGACGCGTCCACCACGGCGGCGCTGGTCGGCGCGGTGGAGCACTACCGGTCGGACACCGGGGCGGGCCTCTTGGCGGTGGGCCATGACCGGGTGCTGCTGGAGCGGTGGTGCGATGGGGTGGTGGAGTGGGGGGATGTTTCGGGGGTGGAGGGGCGGAAGGGGTAGGGGGAGGGGGAGGTGTCGGGGGTGGAGGGGTTGAGGGTGCGGAAGGGGTGGAGGGGCGGAAGGGCTAAGGGGGCGGCAAGCGCTAGAGGGGCGGCAGGCGGTCCGGGGCTGTCCTGGGTGCGGGCGGTCGCCGCCGTCTCCGGGCCGTCCACCGGGGCCCGGCGCCCGGCGCCCCGCGTCGTGGACAGCCACAGTTGCGGGGGATCCGGGGGTCTCGGGCGGGGCGGCGGGTGAGGTGCCCGGAGCTGGCCGCTCCGGACGGGGTGGTCGGGACCGGAGGGGTCCCGGCGGATCACGGGGAGCGTTGCGCCGCCGCCTCCGCCGAGAGCCGGGGCGCCTCGGCCGCCGCCGTCGTCGTCGCCGCCCCGCCCGCCGAGCGCAAGGCCGTGCAGGCGGCTACGGGATCGGCGGCAGCGCCCCCGGCAGGGTGCCCATGACGCAGGCATCCCCGGCGGAGACGCCGACGACGGCGGGGCGTCCCCGGCGGAGACGCCCCGCGCACATCCCCGGCGCAGGCGCCCACGAGGGAGTGACCTGAACGCACCGTGAGAGCGCCCGCGACGGAGTGACCCAACCGGACCGTGAGGTGGTGGCGAGGTCAGGCGGAGACGTCAGGCGGAGAGTTCCGCCGCCTCCTCCGCCGAGAGCCGGGGCGCCTCGGCCGCCGTCGCCGTCGTCGCCGCCCCGCCCGCCGAGCGCAGGGCCGTCGGGGCCGCCGCCGGGTCGGCGGGACGCCGGGTGTGCCAGTCCGTGACGGCCTGGTACGCGGCGACGACCTCCAGCAGCCGGTCCTCCTCGTAGGGCTGGCCGCCCAGCAGTACCCCGGCGGGGAGGCCGGAGACGAATCCGGCGGGGAAGCCGATCAGGGGCAGTCCGAGCAGGTCGAAGGGGACCACGTCGGTCTGGAGGACGACATCGCAGTCGTCGAGGATGCCGTCGAGGACCTCGCGCAGCAGATGGTTCTTGGCGCGCTGGGCGGTGATCCACTCGTCGCCGGAGATCATCAGCCCCTGGAGCCAGCTCAGCAGGGACACCCCGAACTTGGTGGGGTCCTCGCGCAGCCAGTGCCGGAACGGCTCGGTGCGCTCGGAGAGCCGGGCCGCGTTGAAGGTGGTGGTGAGGAGGGACCAGTCGTCGGGGTAGGTGATGTCGACCAGGGTGACACCGGGGATCGCGTCGAGGGTGTCGAGCAGCGCGGAGCGCACGGCGGTGGCGGTGCCGCTCAGGAAGTTGGCGGGGACGCCGATGCGGGTGGCGTGGCGGAGCTGGACGGTGCCGCGCCGGGAGCGGACCGGGGTGGCCGCCTTCACCAGGTCGGGGATGCCCGGCAGGCCCAGCGTGCGGGGATCGTTGGGGTCGGGTCCGGCCATCACGGACAGCATCAGCGCGGCGTCCATGGCGTCCCGGGCCAGCGGTCCGGGGTGGTCGCGGGTGAAGGACAGCGGGATGACGCCGTATACGGAGGCCCGGCCCATGGTGGGCTTGAGGCCGGTGAGATTCTGCCGGTTGGCGGGCAGCACGATGGAGCCGCCGGTCTGGGTGCCGATCGCGGACGCCGCGAGCCGCCCGGCGACCGCGCAGGCCGAGCCGGTGGACGAACCGCCGGGGTCGGTCGCCGGGTTGTCCGGGGTCCAGGCGTTGACGGTGGTGACCGTGCCGTTGGGCCGGGTCGCCCGGGTGGTGGCCAGCGGCCCCATCTGCCCCTTGCCCAGTACGATCCCCCCGGCCCCGGTGAGCCGGGCGACGGCGGTGGCGTCGTACTCCGGGACGAAGTCTTCGAAGATGAACGAGTTGCAGCGCGTCGGGACGTCCTGGGTGAAGTAGTTGTCCTTGATGCAGAGCGGGATGCCGTTGAGGACGCCGCGCTTGGAGGTGGTCCGGCGGTCGGCGGCGCGGGCGGCGGTGAGCGCCCGGTCGGCGGTCACCTCGGCGTACGCCTGGTAGACGCCGTCGTACCGCTCGATCCGGGCGAGGTACGCCTCGGTGAGGGTGACGGAGGTCGGTCTGCGCTGCCGCATCAGGACGGCGGCCTCGGCGAGGGTGGCCTCGGTGGGGTCGCGCCGGGCGGCGTCGCGGACCTGGATGTCGGGGAGGTAGGGCGCGGCGCCCCGGCTCGCGGTCGCGGGGGCGGCGACTGCGGGCGAGGGCAGCGTCAGCCCTCCGGCGACGGCCCCGGTGACGGCGGCGGAACCGGCGAGGAACGTACGGCGGTTGAGTGCGCGGCGCTCGCCGTCCCGCACGGCGGGTGTCCGGGGTTCGGGGGCGGTGCTGCTCATGCGGTGTCCGCCTTTCCGGTCCAGGACTCGGTGATGGACGGGTAGATCAGCGGGGCGGCGGCCTGCTGGGCGTAGACCGCCCCGGGCTTGCCGGTGACGGGCGGTGCCCAGCCGGCGAGGGCCGGGGGCGAGGAGGTGACGAACGACCGCAGGGAGGCGAGGACCTGAGCGCGGGTCGGGACTCCCGTCTCCGGGTCCGGGGTCTCCGGCAGCAGCTCCAGATCGAATCCGGCGAGCGCGAGTCGGGTGCGTATGTAGGCGTCCACCTGCTCGGCGGTGGGCGGGGGCGGCTGGCTCAACGTGTCCTCCCTCGGTGGGAGTGGGGGGTGTCGGGTGATTGGCCAGACTTCATCACCCATCGATATCCGCCCCATTAACCCCGGGTGTCACGGTTGTTGCCCCGCCGCCCGGCCGGAGGGGGAGCGGGGGGTCAGGGTCCGGCGTGGATCTGGCAGGCCCACAGGCTGGGGGTGAGCGGGTAGGTCTCGCGCAGGACGTGCACGGCCCGGTGCAGGGCGCGGGCCGTGCGGGCGGTGTCGAGGGTGCCGTCGGGGCGGGTCAGGGCCGTGTACACGCGCCCGGCGACCTCCGCGCCGATCACATCGTCGAGGTGCCAGAGGGAGCCGACGACATGGGGGAATCCGGCCATCTGGAAGGCGCTGACGATGTGCACGGCCTCGTCGGCGAGTTCGGGGCTGGTGCGCAGGGTGGCGCAGGCGGAGAGATAGGCGAGGCGGACCGACGGCAGCCGCAGCCGTGCCAGGTCACGGACGGTCAGCGGCCGGTCGGTGTGGTCGTGCAGGACGAGCCGGGCGGCGGAGGGGCGGTCGGGGTCGGCGAGGGCGTGGCAGGCGAAGTGGACGGAGGTGTGGCGGTGCAGGGCGGCGGTGACGGCGGGCCGGGTGGCGTCGGCGCCGCTCAGCAGGACGGCGCCGGGCAGCCGCCGGGCGAGCTGCTCGGCCTCGCCGCGGGCGCCCGGCAGCGGGCTCTGGCCGGATGCCTCGGGGACGCTGACGACGAGGGGCCCGCCGCCGTCCGCCGGGCGGGTGAGGCGCTCGCGGGCGTGGTGCAGGGCGCGCAGGGTGGGGGTGTAGGAGGAGATCACCCGGTCCAGTGCGCCGGGGCCGCCGTCGGCGGGCTGGGCGGCGTGCAGCGGCAGCGGGCCGAGCAGTCCGCCGGGTGACCACCACAGCCGGGTGGCCTCCGGCAGCCGGTCCAGGACGGGGCCGGTGACGGTGTGCCAGAGCCAGTCGAGGGTGTCCCGTACCGTCCGCTGGGCGCGCTGCGACTGCTTGCGGGTGGTGCCGGGCGCCTCGATCCGCGCGAGCGCCTCCTCGAACTCCCCGAGCCGCCCGCGCACCGCGTCCGCCCCGAGCGCGGGCAGCGGTACGGCGACGACGGCGCGTTCGGTGACGAGCAGGGCGTCGCTGCCGTACGGGGAGACGTTGACCAGCACGACCGGGCCCTCGGCGGCGACGGCCCGGACCTCGCCCTCGTCCCACTCCCGGACCGGGCGGAGCAGCCCGAGTGCGGGGTGGGCGGCGCGGATACGGGCGGTGAGGTCGCGCCACTCGTCGGCGAGGCGCTGGCGGAGGTCGGCGGTGAGGTGGGGTGCGGGCCGCGGGATGGGACCGGTGGCCGGGGACGACGCCGGGTCCTCCGGCAGGAACTCCGCACCCCCGGTCGCCGAGTCGAGCGCATCGCGGAACCGAAGGTCGGGTGCGGGCCGCGGGATGGGACCGGTGGCCGGGGACGACGCCGGGTCCTCCGGCAGGAACTCCGCTCCCCCGGTCGCCGAGTCGAGCGCGTCGCGGAGCCGAAGGTCGGGTGCGGGCCGCGGGGTAGGACCGGTGGCCGGGGACGGCGCCGGATCCTCCGGCAGGAACTCCGCTCCCCCGGTCGCCGAGTCGAACGCGTCGCGGAGCCGAAGGTCGGGTGCGGGCCGCGGGGTAGGACCGGTGGCCGGGGACGGCGCCGGATCCTCCGGCAGGAACTCCGCTCCCCCGGG
>NZ_JBEXLA010000020.1:118325-172617 GCF_040609715.1 Streptomyces sp. NPDC004610
GTCGCCGAGTCGAACGCGTCGCGGAACCGAACGTGGGATGCGGACTGCGGGATGGGACCGGTGGCCGGGGACGGCGCCGGATCCTCCGGCAGGAACTCCGCTCCCCCGGTCGCCGAGTCGAACGCGTCGCGGAGCCGTTCGAAGCGGTCGGCGAGGGCGGGGTCCGCGGCGCGGAGCCGGGTGAGGTCGCTGTCCGCGTCGAAGGCGTGGGACAGCAGCACGCCCCGGGCCTGTTCCAGCAGGCCGACGGCGAGGCCGGGGCGCCCGCAGCGCACCGCGCAGGCCGCGGCGGCGGCGCCCAGGCCCACCGTCCGGCCGAGCAGGAACTCCTGGTCGTCGCGGACCAGATGCCGGGGGGCCACGGCGGGCAGCAGATCGACGGCGGTGACATAGCCGTCCAGGGCGCCCGCCCAGTCGCCGAGCCCGGCCAGGACATCGCCCTGGAGACGGGCCGCTTCGAGCCGCTGGAACGGAGGGCACTGCTCCTCCCCGGCCGCCTGCCGGAACAGTCCCGCCGCCTCCACCAGCCGGTCCCGGTCCCGGCCCCGGGCCGACGCGTGGACGAGCCCGGCGAGCCCGAAGAGCCGCTGGGACCGCCGGGGGTCGCCGGGCGGGGTCAGATCGACCGCCTCCCGGTACAGGGCGACGGCCTCCCGGCGGGCGGTGGCGGACAGCAGGGCGCGCGGACTCAGCATCCGGGCGGCGGCGGCCACCGCCAGCGTGCCGGGCCGCTCCGGGGCGTGGGCGGGCAGCGCGGCGAGCAGTTCGGCGGTCAGCTCCCGCACCTCGCGCAGATCCTCGTAGCGCTCGGCGTGGCCCATGCGGGAGAGCAGCGCGACGGCGAGATTGAGGCGGCGCTGGTGCAGCCGCGGGTGGCCGGGCGAGGTGAGGGCGACGGCCTCGCGCAGCCTGGCCACCGCCCCGTCGAGGTCGGCGACGGGATCGGCGGCGCGCTCCGGGCCGGTGGTCAGGCCGATGCCGGTCGAACTGAGCAGCGCCGCGCGCAGATCGGGACTCGTACCGGGCAGCCCGGCGACCTGGCGGCGGTACGCCTGTGCCTCGCGCAGATCCTCCCCGTCGTCGGTGAGCCGGTGGCGCTGGCCCAGCCCGGCGGCGAGGTTGAGCAGCCGCAGCCCGAGCGTGCCGTGTCCGGGACGGGTGGCGGCGACGCAGTCGCGGAACGCCTGGACGGCCTCGTTGAGTTCCGCCGGTGAGCCGGAGCGCTGGTGGTGGGCGAGCAGGACGAGACCGAGGTCGTCCAGCGCGGTGGGCCGGTCGGGGTGACCGGTCGGCAGCCCGGTCACGATCGCGCGGAGCCGCCGCAGCGCCTCGTCCAGGTCGGCACCGTGCCGTGCGGGGTCGCGGGTGTACCGGGTGTAGAGGGTCATGGCGGCCACGAGCGGGGACGGACCGTCCGACTCGGGGCGCGGGGCGGCGGAATCGACGCCGCTGAGCGCGGCGGACCGCTCCAGGTCGGCGGGATCGCCGGTGACCAGGTACCGGGCGCGCAGGACGTTGGCGAGCCCGTGGGAGACGGTGGCGCGCTGCTCGTCGTCCCGCGCCGCCGGGTGCGCGCGCTCCAGCACCGCCACGGCCTCGTCGAGGTCGGCGGTGCCGCCGGTGTGCTGGGCGCGCAGGAGGAGCGCCGTCGCGAGACCGTGCCCGGCCGGTACGGGGCCCTGCGGGTGCCGGTCGTGGGCCCGCCGGCACAGGTCCACCACCTCGTCGCACTGGTCCGGCGTCGCCCCGTCGAGCTGACGCGCCAGCACCAGGGCACGCCCCAGCGAGACCAGCGCCGACACCTGCCCGTGGCCGCCGGGCGGCAGTTGGGCGAGCAGATCCCGGCCGATGCCGACGGCCTCGTACAGATCCTCCGGGTCGTACGACTCCAGATACCGCTCCCGGAGCCGGTCACCGAGAGCGGCGAGCGCGAGGAGCCGCTCGGGGGAGGCGGGGGGTACGGCCTTCAGCGCCCGGTGCGCGTGCCGGACGGGGTCGGGGTCGGCGCGGTCGATGTCCCAGGCGTTGTGCTGGACGTCCTGGGGGCGCGCTCCGCCGTCTCTGCCTTCTCTGCCCCCTGCGCCTCCCGCGCCCTCTCGGCCGCCTCTGCCGTCTCCGGCGCCTCTGCCGCCTCTGCCGTGGGCGCTAGGCGCCCTCTGTCCGCCCCCTACGCCGCTCCCGTCCGTCGTCGGATCGAACCAGGGCCAGTCCAGTTCCGCGAGGTGCAGCGCGCGGGCGAGGGTGCGGCGGCGCCGGTCGTGGACCGGGTCGTACGGCGGTGTGCCGAGGACCGAGAGGAACCCGCCGCCGATCCCGGCGGCCACCCGCAGGGCGCCCGGCAACCGGAGATCGGTCTCCGTGCGCGCGGCCAGCTCGTGGAGGCGCCGCGTCTCCTCGGAGGCGTCCGGCGGCGGACCGTGCTGCCGTCCCTCCAGCAGGATCACGGCGGTGGCGCAGAGCGCCCACCAGATCTCCGGGCCATCGGCGTCGGCCGGGTCGGGCCGGGTCGCCGGGTCGGTCGCGGCGAAGTGCTCGGCCAGTTCGGGCGGCACCGACCCCGGGTCGGCGACCCACACCGGGAACATCAGCGTCCCGGCCATCGCCCCGTGGACCGCGGCGCGTTCGACCGGCTCGGCGGCGGCGCGGACCAAGCACAGCAGCCCCGCCGCGTGCCGGGCCTCCAGGTCGGTCGCCGGATCGGTGGTGCGGAGCAGCCCGCTCAGCTCGGCGTCGGCGTCGGGCCCGAGCAGCATCCCGGGATCCAGCACCCCGAACGCCGTCCCGGCCCGACCGACCCGCCCCCGGACGGCCTCCAGAAACCACTCCCGGTCGTACCTCATGCGGCCTCCACCCTCAGCTCTCCGCCCTCCACCCTCAGCTCTCCGCTCTCCGCCTCCGCTCTCCGCCCTCCGCTCTCCGCCTCCACTCTCCGCCCTCCACTCCCCGCCTCCGCCCTCCACCCTCCGCCCTCCACTCCCCGCCTCCGCCCTCCACCCTCCGCCCTCCACTCTCCGCCTCCGCACTCCACTCCCCGCTCGGCACCACCGGCCCCGGTGCGCCCGTGCCCCCACCCTCAACTCTGCCCGGTTTCCGGCACACTTGGGGCCATGACCGCACCCGCCGACGAGCCCTCGCCGCCCGACCCGCGCGCGGCGGCGGCCCTGTGCACCCTGCTGAGCTCCCCCGCCGAACTGGGCGACCCCGCCGTCCGGGAGGCCGCCGAGCGGGCCCGCGACCTGCTGCGCGCGGGCGCGTCCGACGCCGAACTCGGCGCCGCGTACCGCGCCCTGGACACCGCCCTGCGCCGCACCGCGGACGCCCGCGGCCTGGTCTACGCCTCCCGTGGCACGAACGCCCCCGGCGTCCTCCCGCACCTCAGGGTCGCCGTCTGCCCCGGCCCGGCCCAGTGCCCGCGCGTGGAGCGGGCCCGCGATCTGTGGCCGGCCCCGCAGTGCGCGGTGAACGAGACGCGGATGCGGAAGGGGCGGTTGGGGGTGAGGACGTGAGAAGCACTCAAGTGGACGCCCCGCACCGGGTCCGCACATGAACCCCCTTCTCGCCACCCTCGGCGGCAAGCTCACCGAGCGCTGGCTGAATCTGCTGGTGCTGCCCGGTGCGCTGTTCCTCGCCGCCACCGCCGTCGGCACCACGCTCGGTCACGGCCACTGGAACGACCTCGACCGGCTGCGCGCCACCCTGGACGACCTGGCGGCCCACCCCGCCCTCGACCGCACCGGCACCGCCGCGCTGCTGATCGCCCTGGCACTGCTCGCGGCGACCGCGGCGTCGCTGGCCGCGCAGTTCCTCGGCGGGGGCATCGAGCGGTACTGGCTGCGGGACGGCCGGGACCGGCTCTCCCGTACCCTCACCGCCCGCCGCGCCCGCACCTGGCGGCGGCGGGACGACGCCCTCGGCGCCGCCGTCACCGCGCTGCGCCCGAGGGCCGACGGGCCCGGCGGCGCGGTCCTGGTCCCCGCCGACGCCCTCGCCGGGATCCGGGCCCGCACCGAGGCCCGCGACCGGGTCGCCCCGCGCCCACCGGCCCGCCCCACCTGGTACGGCGACCGGATGCAGGCCGCCGCCGATCGCGTGGAGACCGCGTACGGGGTGGACCTCGCGGTCCTGTGGCCGCGCCTGTGGCTGATCCTGCCCGAACCGGCCGTGCGCCAGATCCAGTCCGCCCACGACTCGTTCACCGCCGCGGCCCGGCTGGCCGCCTGGGCCGCCGGGTACGCCCTGCTCGCCTGCTGGTGGTGGCCGGCCGCGCTCGCCGCCGCGGGCTGCGCGGCCGTGGCTCACGTCCGCGCCCGGACGGCGATCGAGGCACTGGCCTCGCTGATCGAAGCGGCGGTCGATGTCCACGGCCGCGAACTCGCGACGAAGGTCGGCCTGCTGGCCCCGGAGACGGCGGGGCGGCTGGCGCCGGAGACGGGGGACGATCTGTCGGCGGTGTTCCGGAAGTCGGAGTGAGACAGGGGCAGTTGGCGGCCGGCCCCGGCGGCGGAAGCCGACGGCCGGGCGCCGCACACGCCCCCACCACCCGATCCCCCCACCCCCACCCCTCACTCCCCACCACAAACCACCCGAGGCAACCCGAGGCCACCCGCGTAACACAACCCCCACTCCCCCAAGGACCGATTGCCGTCAACCTTCACCCGTCTTGAGTCATTCTTTGCCGCTTCATAGCCTTCGACATACTTTCACTTGACGCTGAGCGGGAGGCGGGCGGTCCGCCTCGTCGCGCCCCTCGGGGGCCCGCGCCGCAACAAGGCCGGGCCGTGAGGCCGTTGCGCGATGCCCCGGCATAGGGAGTCCCGGCATGATGCGCCTTTCCCGAACGCTGTCCGCAGGATGGTTCGCGGCGGCGGGAGTCACCGCCACCACCGGCCTGCTCGGCGTCCTGACAGCCGCACCTACCGCTACCGCTACCGCGCTGACCGCTCAGCAGGTCTCCTGCGGTCAGACCGTCACGACGAACGTCGTCCTCGGCGCCGATCTGCTCGACTGCCCCGGCGACGGCCTGATCGTGGGCGCGCACGACCTCACCATCGACCTGAACGGCCACACCGTCGACGGAGTCGGCCTGGGCACCGGAATCCGCACCAACGGCTTCGACCGCACCACCGTCACCAATTCCGCGGCCACCCCGGCGGAGGTCCAGGAATTCGACCACGGCGTCCAGCTCACCCCCGGCACCTCGGGCACGATCGTCGAGAAACTCACCCTGCGGCTCAATGAATGGGCGGGCGTAGAACTCGACAACGCGGACACCGGCAACCGCGTACGGAACAACACCGTCACCCAGCAGTCCCAGAGAGGCATCGTCCTGAGCGGTGCCGATGGCAACACGATCGCCGACAACACGGTCGCGGCGAACCAGGGCGAGGGTGTCTACATCGAGAATTCCGCGAGCAACCGTATCGAGCGGAACAGCATCACCGACAGCGGGGACGCCGCCCTGGTCCTGGAGGGTTCCAGCACCAACACCCTCCTCTCCAACACGGTGGAGGGCAGCAGCGACGGGGCGATCGTCCTGCGGCTCGCCTCGGACGACAATCTCGTCCAGAGCAATTCCGCCACCCAGAACTCGGACGCGGGCCTGTCCCTCTCCGACTCCACCGGGAACCGCGTCCTTTCCAATACGTTCCACGGCAGCGGCGACAGCGGAATCGCCCTCCAATACGCCCACCACACCACGATCACCGGAAACGACGTCAGCGGAAATCCCGGCGGCATCGAGCTGAGCCAATCCGACCACAACGCCATCCGCTCGAACATCGCGAACGACACCACGGGCGACGGCATCAGCGTGGAATCGTCCCTCGGCAACACCCTGGAACTCAACCAGGTCAACCGCAATGACTCCCGGGGCATCTACGTCGTCGGCGAAGCCGCCACCGGCACCGGCAACCGGATCCTGCGCAACACCGCGAACGGCAACTCCGCGGACGGCATCCATGTCTCCAAGTTCATCCACACCCTCCAGGGCAACACCACCCGCGACAACCTCGGCTGGGGCATCTACGCCGAACAGGGCAACGCCGACGGCGGCGCCAACAGGGCGAGCGGCAACGCGGAGCCGGCACAGTGCAGCGGGGTGATCTGCACGCCCTGACGGACCCTTGGGCGACAGCACGGACTCGGCACGGCTCAGGGAGGGGGCCGCGACAGGAACCGCCCCGGCCCAGCCACCTCACGGGGTGAGCCGGGCGGTCGTCGGCAGTTCCTCCGGAGCCGTGTCGAGGTTGGCGCGCACCGAGAGCCCATGTACCACGGGCTGAACCAGTCCGGCAAGCACCACGGGGTCGCCCGATCACCCAACTCCCCGGCACCTTCGACCTTTTGAGGCCCCCCTTCAGCAACACTCCGCTCGTTCCACCGTGGAGAGCCTGAGGGTGGCGGTGAGGGCCCGCGTCGACGTTCCCGAGTAGCCGCGCGCCGCCAGAAGAGCCGCCCTCCTCGGGTACGGCCCCGTCGAGTGCCGGGCTGGACACTTGTCCCGCTACCCCCTGCCTACACCCCGCAGAGGCCACTCGACGGCGTGGGTACAGTGGCTCGCCTTCCCTTCCGGCCCCCCGACCGCACCCAGGCCGACCCAGTCGGTGAGAACACAACCGACGACGCACTCCCGATGTTCGACTGACCACCCCTCCTCTTTGCACCCTGTGTGTTCATCCCATTACAGTTCGCCCCGAGCGACCCGCTCGATGCCCCCGCACCATGGAGATGCGGCCTGCTCGCCCCAGCACAGCCGCGAGCCGCCGTGTCGCCGCACTGCGTTCCTCGGGAACGAGGCTGTCCACCACCTCTCCCCCAGGGCCGGATGATGCGCGGTTCGTGCGGCACCTGACGTCCACGGAGCATCACACCGCGGACCGACACAGGTGGAGGTCCTGGGCTCGACCACGCCCGCGTTCTCTCGCTCTGCCCGCCGTGTTCGCCACAGGGCAGCAAGCCGCCAGCACCGACGAGAGATCGACCGAGGGAGCGTGGTCCGGTGACCGACCCGACCAACCAACATTGGATTGCCCTTGACCAGGCACAGGTCAGCCTCACGGCTTCCGTGCTGCACCAAGCGGCTGTGGACTACCGTGCCACCGGCACCGCGAGCCACTCTCAGAATGACCGGTCGGCGGGCACTCTCGGACAGATGGCCGCTCGGTGGGCAGCGATCGCCGAGCGCGAGAAGCACTGCGACGTCGTCAGTATCCATGGCGAGCGGCTGTACAACGTTCCGCTCACGGCGGAGGAGTGGTACCACGTACGCGCCGCGCTCACCGAGTACGCCGCACGGTTCATCCGGGTCGTCGGCGACTCACCCGCGGCGCATGTGGACCGTCTGCGGGCGAGGCGCGCCCTGATCCTGTCGGACCGCATCACAGAGGCCCTCACCCGTGTTTGACATGCCTTCCGGCTCCGAGCAGCCTTCAGGAGACGTGGCGGACGAGGATGTCGTACCCGGCTGGCGGCCCCCCCTCTGTGTCCTGCCCCGCACCGCTGCGGTCGACAACCTCACCGGCTCCCTCATCAGGAAGGGACTCACGGAGATCGGCGCAAGGGCGCTGTCTCGCGCCGCCGTGCGGCCGGACGACATGCGCCGTAAGCTCGCCGAACCGGTGGAACTGCGAGTCCAGGGCGGAACTCTGCTGATCGCGGAGACCCGGCTGTGGTCGGCGGCGGTGCTCCCCCACCCGGCCAACCCCCGGGAGTACGGGCACCGGCAGTACGCCTTGGGCGGCGCCGGCACCTGGGGGACGACGATGAGGGAGCCATTGTCGTCCCCGTCCGGATCCGCCGAGCTGACAATGCATGTCGAGTCACCCGCTGTGATCGTCGGGCGCCTGGAGAGCGCGAAGAACCGGCTGCTCAGAGACAATCCGCTCGCTCAGGACATCGCCGTCGAGGGCGTTCTCCAGCCGCTGACCGTAGTGCCTCTGACAGTGACTCATGGAGGCAGTCATGCGCCATGCGCACTGCTGATCACCGCCGACGGGTCCAGTCGCATCAGTGCCGCGCACGAGCTGATGGGATACGAGCCCGCGCGGGTCGCCTACGAGTGGGGCGACGGCCGGATACTGCGCGGTGAGATCAGCCGGTGGACCCGTCTGATGCGGCGCCAGGGCTGGCAGGATCTCACCGAGGACGAACGCAACAGGCTTCGCGTCCTCACCGTACCCGCTCGGGTAGTCGTCGGCTTCTCCCCGAACACTCAATCGGACCAGGCATTTCACACAGCCGTCCGCAACTTCATCGGCCTCACCCACATCCGGCCGCCCCGTCCCTACGGAGCGGCGGTGGAGAACGAGGCCAAGGCGGACGCCGTCCTGGACAGCCTCGCCGACCCGGGGCCCTCAGGAGCCGCGCACATCACCGTCGCGCAGAAGGGGTGGTTCGCGGGCACCATTCCGGAGCGGGAGGTGGTCGCGGCCGGGCTGAGCGGTCAGTACGACGTCCGCGCCGCGGAGATCGTCCGGTCACTGCTCGGCGGTGGGACCAGAACGGCGCGGCGGGTCAACAGAGGCATCCGGGCCCTGACCGCCAAGCAGCGGCCCAAGCGGGAAGAACGGGTCGATGTCGTCGTGGAGTTGATCCTGCGGCCGGCCCGCACCGGTTCAAACGCGGACGCCGCGTTCCTCCGCCCGCGCCGCGCCGTACTGCAGCGTGCGTACCGGCTGCCCGAGATCGAGACTCTTCCGGCGGACACCCCACTGGAAGGAGCCAAGCCGAATGGCCGCACGCTGGAACAACTGCGCGACGCAGCGCTGGCCGAGGCGGCGGACGGGCTGGGTGACAGTGGCCGACTAGGTCCCGCGCAGACGGAACTCGCCGTGAAGGCCGCCTTCCACATGGCGATGGCCGAACCGATGGCCCTCCAGCGGGAAGTGTTCGGTGGCGGCGGGGACGACGACGACCGCGGGGCCGCCACAGTGCTGCGGGCCATGCTCTCCCGCCGTCACGGTGTTCTTCAGGCGTACGAGATCGTCCGCGCCGGACGGGGCGGCGGCCAGCTCCTCGAAGTGGACCATACGGGGGCCCCGGTCCTCGCGGACGACGGCCGGCCCCGCAGTCTCACCGACGCGGTGGTCCGGCACAGGTACGGTGGCGGCCCCTCCCCCGTACCGGACCACAAGGTGGGCTTCAAAGCCGCTTCCATGAGTTGGGCGAGCGTGCGGGAGAGCGCCGAGACGCTCCGCAAGAGCGTCTCGGCGATGGCTGCAGTCCCCTTGGAAGAGGATGGGCCGAGCCTCGTCACCTGTGACGGCTGGGATCCCGGACAGGTGAGGGAGGTACGCGACGCCCTCGACCGGATCAGCAGGAGCATCGCGGCATGGGCGGACCGGTACGAGGAACGGGCACAGGAGTCGGTCGAAACCTGACACCCGTGCCGCCGTGTCAGTCCTCGGAGGAGAGCAGTGCCTGTGCTTGCTGGTGATAGACCGCGAGCACCTCAATGCCGTCCGTGTCGCGGAGGATCTCCTCGCAGACGGCCCGCGCTCTTCCGTCGCCCCGGGCGAACAGCGCTGTCGCCAGATCGATGCGGAGGTCGAGCACTTCGGTGGCCCTCAGCCCGTACTGCCTCTCGAACGCGGGCAGCCGCTCGGTGAGCAGGTCGATGGCCTTGGCAGGCTCTTCGGTGAGCAGCCTTCGGGCGTCCCGATGCAGCTCCCTGGCGTCCGTCCTCAGCCGGAACGTCCGCGGGGTGGCCCCGGGGCGGGCCACCGCCGGGGCGCGGTGCTCCTCCGGGGCGAAGAGGGCACGGAACGGCCGGGTGGGGTCGCATGTCAGGAATTCGGCGGGGGGTGGGTCGCCCGGCGCGGGCAGATAGGGGCGCAGCACACGGTTCACCTCGTCCGCCGTGGCCGGCCGTGCCGCGGGGTCGACAGCGAGCAGCCGGTCGACCAGCTCCAGTACCGCGGGTGGCAGCGCAACCGTGAGAGTACCGAGCGGAGCGTGTGTGCCACGGCCGGACCTCTGGCGTTCCCAGAGATCCTGCTCCTGGGTGATCACCATACGGGCCGTGAGCATCTCGTACAGCAGCATGCCAAGGTTGTGGAGGTCTGACCGCCCGGTGGCCTCTTCGCGGTTGAACTGCTCGGGAGACATGTAGAGCGGGGTACCCACGGCGCTGCCCGTTCTCGTCAGCCGGCTGTCGCCGAGCTCTCCGGGCACGCGGGCGATCCCGAAATCGAGGAGCTTCGTATCGCCCCGCTCGGAAACCATCACATTCTCGGGCTTGACGTCGCGATGGACGATGCCCTCCCGGTGCGCCTCGGACAGGACATCGCAGAGGGGCACGATGACACTGGCTGCGATGGGGAGTTCGAGGACTCCGTTCTCCTGCATCAGATCGTGCAGCGACATGCCCGTGACGAGTTCCAGGACAAGGTAGAAATATCCGTCCTCGTCTCCCATGTCGTAAACAGCGGGCACTCCCACGTGGGTGAACCGTGCGGTGACCGCCGCCTCCTGCTGGAACCGCCGGAGCATCTCCCGGCGTCGCTGGGGTGTCATCATGCCGTCGGGAACCATGAACTTCACCGCGACCGGGCGCCCGAGCCGCTGATCGTACGCCTGCCAGACCATGCCCATGCCGCCGGGCTTGATCGGGTTGTCCAGCCGGTAGCGCGACCCAAGGACACGTCCCGCGCGGATCTCGAACCTCATACCACCGTCTCTCCGGATCATGTCATTCCTGCTCGTCGTCGACCGGGACGACCAGGCCCGCCGCAAGCGCTTCCGCAAGTCTGCGGGCCACCCGGCGGCCCTGATCGGCCATGGCGATCAGGGACTGCTCGAACCGGAAGATGTCCCGGAACGCCCCACCGATCGTCTGTTGTTCCTCCGGCATCAGCACCGGGAGGAAGAGATGCCCGGTGTCCAGCCGGGTCCGACGACCGGTGGCGCCGACCGATGCCCCGGGGCCTCCGGTCATGGCCCCCGCGAGGAACCAAGGGTCCAGGGAGGCGCGCTCGGGGCGCAGGACGGTGACCCCGGCTCCGGGCGCTGCACCGTACTCCCTCTCCTCGGCGGGACGTGCGCCCTCCGGAGCGGCGGCGAAGACCAGTACATCTCCCTCACCGATCAGCTCGGTCCCGGGCGCGTGGGTACGGCCGCTGGGCCGGGTGCGCGACAACCCGTCCTCCAGTGCGAGCAGCGGTACGCCGAGGGGCGCAGCCTCGGTGCTCTCTCGTGCCACGCCACCCCGCCAGACCCTCAGGGCGCCGGTGCGGATGAGGTCGTCCAGAGAGACGAGCGTCGTTGTCTCGGTCTCGGCCGAATCCGCCGGCATCACCATTGCGGGCTGGACGGCGGGCAGCGCGTCGGCGAGCCCCTTCAGCGACCGGAGCCAGGCCGCATGGTCGTTCTCCAGCACCGTGAGATCGACCGTGCCCTGCGCGGTGGTCCTGACGTGCCGCGCCGGTGTGATGTCGACATCGCCGCCGAGAAGGTCGGTCAGCGGCACGCTGCTGGCGAAGTCGTCGTCGACCGTTTGTCCGGCGCGGAACCGGTGCCAGACCGAAGACACCGTGTCGCGCAGCGCATCCCAGTCCGGCGCACCGACGGATGAGACCGCTTCGGTTTCCGTGATGCACTCGGCGTCGATGAACAGGACACCTTCCACCGGGGTCGCCACCCCGGCGGGTTCAGCGAGCCAGAGATGAACTCCCGGAAGGCGGGGAGAACCAGGTGGCAGGGCCACCACCGCGCGAAGCGTCCCACGACGGACCAGTTCCGCCCGGATGCGGCGTCCCGACGGTCTGGAGGCCACGCTCGCCGGCATCAGCAGCACGGCACGGCCGCCGTCATCGAGATGGGCCAGGGCGTGCTGGAGCCACGCGAGTTCCGGCTCGCCCTTGGGTGGCAGGCCGTAGACCCACCGTGTGTCGTAGGCCAACTCCGCCCGGCCCCAGTCCCGCTGACTCGCGGGAGGGTTGCACACCACGCCTTGGGCGCGTGCCGTGACATGAGCGTCCTCCAGCAGGGAGTCACCCGATGCCACGCCCACGGTCACACAGCCGTGCAGGCGCAGCCTCACTGATGCGATCCCGGCCAGGTCGGGGTCGGAGTCCTGCCCCAGCAGGATCGCCGTCCCGCTCTTCGCAGCTCGGAGGAGGAGCCCACCGGTCCCGCACGCGGGATCGAACACGGATGCCGGAGCAACGCCCGCAGCCGGACCGGCCAGCGCGCACATCAACTCGGCCACCGGGGACGGTGTCGCCTCGAACTGGCGCGCGTGGGCTTCCGCCCAACGCTGGACGAGTTCCTCGAATGCCTCGGCCGCGCCCAGGGTCTCTCGCAGATCGTCGAGGTCGGCGCCCAGAGCGGCCGGCACCCCCTCGGTGAGGTGAGCGGGCGGCTCCTCACGCAGGAGACGGAATCCGGCTGCGGCGAGTATGGCGCCCGGACGCGCGGGGTCCCGCGCCGCGTTCATCGTCCGCCACACCTCGTCGGCCGGTGTGATCCGCACCGGCCTGCCGTGCTCTTTCAGCCAATTCACCACTTCGGACAGCAGGAACAGCGGACTTCCCGCCGTACCGCCCACCGGGCTGGGAAACTCCGCGTACCTACGGCGCCAGTTGCTCACGGCCGCCGGACCGACCCCGGCGATCCGGGCAATGTCCGCCGCCGTGACCGTGGGTTCGCTCGCCATCGTGCCCCTCCTCGCTCACCAACTCCGCATGATCCTATCGCGAACCTTGTTGATAGACATCACCCGAATTAGCTAGTTGACTCTATTCACAAGACCATGCTCCCATGGAGCATTCCATCAAGGCCAACGCCACGGAGAGACACATGGCGACTTGGACACCACCACCCGGAAGCACCTGGCCCACCTCCAACCGGCTGATCCGCATGTTCGCGGGCTCCTCCCTGCGCCAGGACAGCGGTCGCTGCCCCTACCGGACGGCCATGAAGGCCCGCACCGGCCTGCGGCTCCCGCGAGGCCCGCTCGCCACCTACAAGACCGACCCCCGTGAGACGTTCAACCTCGGGCCGACCGGTACGGCCCTCGACCTGATCGAACATGACGGCATCGAACCCGAGGAGGCTCTTGGCAGGGCTCTCGCCGCCACGGCCGAACACCCCGAGGCAGACCCCGGGCTCACCGCATGGACCCGGTTCGCGGTCGAGCACTTCCTGCGTGGCAGACCCCGGGACCTCCTGCCGCTCGCCGGTACCTGGATCGTCGTCACGAAACTGGAACGACAGGACGCCCGCGGAGCCAAACGGTACGAACAGTGCGTCTGGGGGCGCTCCTACATCTCGGCGGACGGTCGCGTGCGGGAACTGTGCGTACCCGTGGCACGGCACAAGGACGAGCTGCGCTCTGACCGGAACGCCGACGACGACGCCGACCGCGCGGACCGGGCCGCAGCAGCCTATGTCGTCGGCTTCGGGCATCCGTACCGCTTACCCGGGCAGCGTTCGTGGAGCAGCGATGCCCAGCCCCTCCAGGACGCCGGTGAGGCGGCCCGGTCGCGGCCCCAAGAGGTGCGGATCAGCGAAGTGAGCTGTCTCGACGGGACACGTCGGGAACTGCTTCGCGACAGCATCGCGGAAATCGAACGACGCTACGCCGACCACGGGGCCCCTCAGTTGACGGCAGCCGTCTCGGGGAACACCTTTCTGCCCGGCAACGACTGCGCGGACTGCAGGTACGCGCCCACCTGCCCGGCGCTGAATCGACTCGGCGGGATTCTCGGTATCGAGGACGACACGAAACCCCGCCGCTCCTGGTCGGTCACCAACGGCCGCTCCTACATGGGCCGCCCCGGACGCGACGAGAGCTGCCCGGCTCGGGAGCGTCTGCGTCGCCTGCGGCTGCCCGACCCGGAGGGACGCTCCCTGACACCGCAAGTCGTCCGCGGACACGCGGTACACGCGTGGATTCAGGAGCGCCACGAGAACCATCCAGGGGTCGCCTGCCGGCCCGAGGACGCGCCCGACGGGAGGACGAGCTGGTCGGTGGGGCGCTGGACAGTGCCGCAGGAGCAGGCAGAACTGGGCGCTCAGATGGTCGCAGCACATGCCCGTCACTGTCCCTACCGGCTCTCCAGCGTCGACGAGGTGATCCACGAGCGGACACTCGTGCTGCATGACACCGCGGCGGACGTCCTGGTAATCGCCAAGACCGACATGCTCTACCGCGACGGACCGTCCTGGGTCTACCGGGAGACCAAGACGGATGCCCGGCGCCGGCCGCCCATGGATACCGGCACCGGCATTTTCCGGGAACGCCCCCAACTCGCACTCGCCGTCCTGCTCAGCACCAGCTCCCTTGTCAACGACGACACCTCCGGGGCCCGGGTGGAGCTGGAAGTCCTCGGGCCTGCCGGGGGGCTCACGATCATCGACCCGTTCGATCCCGAGAACCGAACGGCGGCCCGCCAGGCCATCCACGAACTGTCCGCCGCATGGCATGCGGACACCACGGCTCCGGCCCGCCCCGGCGCACACTGCCTCACCTGTGACATGGCTGCCTGGTGCCGTCCGATCGCCCCGTCCGAGCTCCTCGCCCCGGAGGGCTGAGATGCAACGCGACCGAGCCACCCCTGCCCCAGCGTGGTCGGAGCTGGAAGGCATCCGCCTGCTCAGAGGCGTCGCCACTGCTCTGGTCCGCCTGGGCGATTCCTACGGCACGGAGTCCCTGAGCCATCCGTACCCCACCGAGGCGCAGCAGGCACTCGACACCACCGTTCTCGCCTGTCTCCTGCTCAAGGCCGATCCCCCCGAGAGCCTGCCCGATCTCATCGAGTGGGCGGCAGACCGTCCCGTCGAGGCATGGCCGTTCACCCTCCCCGCCGACGCCATCCGCTTCGGATCACGGTTGCTCGACAGGGACACCCGCCAGCCGACCCAGCTCTGTTACGAATGGGCCGTCGACGGGGAGAGGTCAGCCGCGCTCTCCGAACAGCCGTTCATGACCGCGGCGGCCAGACGCTGCCGGGAGGAGGACTATCCGGAGGCTTACCAGGCCTTCCGCCGTCTGCTGATCCGACGGCCCGTCCTGACCGACCGTGACCTCGTCACCCTCCCCGGCGCCCCTCTCGGCGAACTGGAACCGCTCAGAGATCTTCTGCGCGACATCTACCAACCGGTACCCGCTTCCTACATCCACTCCGGGCGTGGAGTCTGCACCGCGTGCGACCGCTGCGGAACGCTGCTGCACCCGACCACGGAGGGCGGGATGTGGTGCGAGCGACCAATCTGCCAGAAGCGGGACTCCGTCCGGGCCGGCCGTGAGTACCGAACTGATCACGACGGAGGAGTCCACCTGCTGATCCGGCCGCTGCGCCAGTGGGTGTCCGCCCCCGGAATCCAGGAGTTGCAACTGGCTCGGAGGATGGCCAAGGCAGGGGCGGACGTCGAACTGTGGCCCGATTACGGCGCCTACGGAATGCGGGTCCTCCTGGCCGACGGCACGGCATGGGCCGTCGAGCACAAGGACTGGACGACCCCGGCTCTGCTGGGCCGACGGGCCGCCCCACCGGGATCCGGCCCGCCTCATGACCGGTGTGTATGGGTGGTTCCGGCCGCGCGACTGAGTGAACAGCCGAACTTTCGCGCAACGTTCGAGAGGTACCGGCAGGGCGCGTCGCCGCTTCTCATGTCCGACAGAGAACTCGTCCTGGCCATCCGCGAAGCAAGCACCTCCGTGCCTTCCGGGCGCCGCTCCGATGCATCCGGCACCCGTTCCCCGGACGACGAACCGACGGGAGCCCTGTTCTGATGCGCGACCGAACCTTCTGGAAACCCCACAGCGTCAAGGAAATCCGCAACAACTGGCCGACCGACCGCAAGCCCTCACGCGCCACCCGGCTCTTCCGTGTCGAGCTCGGCCTCTACCTGCTGGAACGGCTCTGCCCGGAGGAACCGGCCATCGCCGTGTGGCCCCTGCTGGGAGGCTACCCGTTCGCGCTCGTCCGGGAGAGGACACCGGAACGGGAGCGGACGCTCCGCGTGGCCCGGCACCTGCTGTGGACGCTCCGGCGTCCCCGCACCTGGGAACGCGCGCTGCGGCAGTACGCGTCCTTCCCCGTCGAGTTGCGCGGCTACCGCATCCCCGACTTCAACGCCCCCGCGGTGCGGAACGAACCGGCGGTGCTGACCGGACGATGGCAGGAGTACGAACAGGCTCTCGCGTCCGCTCCACCCTTCCATCCGCGGACAAGACTGGCGATCGCACGCACCGGAAGGTCGTACCGCTTCCCACAGGGCAAGCTCCTCACCTCCGTCCGGCTGCCGCAGCACCTGCCGGTCGCCACCATCCGACGGCATGAGCTCGTTCCCCCGCCCACCGCGGGAGATCCGATCAGGACGACACTCGACGGTCTCCTGGCGACGGCCAAGTGGATGGACCAGAAGCTCGGCGTCACGGACCCGCGGAAGACATGGGAGCGGCGCGTACAGCGGATCAGTCTGGATGTTCTCGACTCCGTGCGAGAGGAGTTCCGGTCGCTCTCCACGAGCGACACCTTCTCCATCACCGGGCTCTTGCATCTGGTGGGCATGGTCGGCGCAGGCAAGAGCACGCTGCGCGATGTACTGACCGTGCAGGTCGTCCGGGATGGACGGCGGGTCACCATCGTGGTCGGCGACGTGGCCGAGCAGCTCAGACTGGTCGAGTTGTTCCGCGAGCTGGAGCTGAAGGTCGCGCCGGTGCTCGGTGTCTCCACCCGGGCCCGGAACGTCCAGCGTATGCACCGCAGGCTCGCCGGTTCCGGCGCGGGGCCTCTGCTCAGTCATGACGCACAGCAGTTCAGGTATCTCAGTACGGCATGCCCCCTCGATGCGCTGCGGGGCAGCGAGGCGCTTCAGCCGCTGGAAGTCTCGGACGCCCCCTGCACCCGGCTCCAGCCGACAAGCCCGGCGTCGAACGGGCTGGAGAACGGGGAACAGCAGGAGTCGGGCACGGATCACACCGTCGTGGCAGGACCCGACGCTTCGGCCGACGCGGCCACCGGGCGCGATGACCGTCCGAGCAACGGGGAGGGCTGTCCACTCTGGGGAGCCTGCCCCCGGCACCGGGGTGCACACGATCTGGTCGACGCGGACATCTGGGTGGCCAACCCCGCCAGCCTCGTCTACGGGCTGACGCCCCGCCACCAGAACCGCGAGCGGGCCCGTTTCCTGGAGGTCGCCTGTGTCCGGAGCGATCTGATCGTGGTCGACGAGGCGGACCGCGTGCAGATGCAGCTCGACTCGATGTTCGTGCCCTCGGCAACACTCGTGGGCCGGGCGCCGGACTCCTGGCTCGACGCGCTCCAGACGCACACCACCGGCGAGTTCGCGCGTAAGGGCCGACTTCAGTTGTCCGAGGCGGAGGTGGACCGCTGGTCGTCCTCCCTGACGGCATCGACCGCGGCCACGAACCGGCTGTACTCCATGCTGATGCGTCACCAGAGCCTCCGGGACTGGATTCGGCACGACTACTTCAGCTCCTGGACCCTTCAGCAGAAGCTGCTCGATGCCTGGTTCCCCGTGCCGAAGGCCCGCTCAAGCGCCCCGGACGACGAGGCCGACGACGAGTACGAGGACGAGACCGAGGAGGAGGCCCACGACGAGGACGACCTCGGCAATGAGCCGAGCGGGCCCGCCGAGGGACCCGAGGGGCGGGCCGACGACGAGCGGACCTCCGTCACCGCGGTGCTGGACGCCTTCCGTGACGACCCGCTCGGAGGACACCGGACGGACGATCCCAAACTCACCGCGCTGATCGATCTCGCCCGTGCCCTCCTGCACACACTGGACGAGGACGCCACCCGTGCCCAGGCCGTCGAGACACTCACGCAGGTGTCCGGCATCCCTCATGGGGACGACGAGCACTCTTGCCACAGAACGCTGCGCTTCGAGTTCACCTTGCTGGTCTGCGTCCTCCAGCAGCGTCTCGACGTTCTCACCGAGTTGTGGCCGGCGGTGGAAGCCACGCTCAGTCTGGAGACGACGGACAATCAGCTCTCCCGCCGGCCTCCGCTCGACTACGGCCCTCTCCTGCCGGAGTCCCCGATGGGCAACATCCTGGGTTTTCAGTTGCTCACCGAGAACCTGGACGACGAAGCGCCCGCCGGAGCCGAACTCCGCTTCTTCCGCTGCACCGGCGTGGGCCGTGCCCTGCTCACCGGGTTGCACCAGGTCAACGCGCTGGACGGCAGCCCTACCCCTCATGTGCTGCTCATGTCGGGCACCAGTTGGGCCGGAACCGCCGCGGGGGCACACGTACTGGCGCCTGTGGGGGCCATCCTCAAGGCCTCACCCAGGGATCAGGCCGCGCTGCTCCGGACCACATTTCGCAAGGTTTTCGTGACCGGGCCCGACGGCAAGCCGCTCCATCTGTCCGGAACCCGTCCCGACCTGCGGCCGAAGGTGCTGGAACACATGCTCGAAGGGCTGGCCCGGCCACGCGAGGGAGCGCTGGAGAGCACTTTCGAGGAGGAACTGCGACTTATCGGTGGTCGCCACCGAAAGCGGCTGCTCCTGCTCGTGGGCTCGTACGAGGAGGCGCGTCGGGCCTTCGACGTCCTCAACGGCATGCCACCGTGGAAGGGCAAGGTGATCCGGCTGATCCCGGACGACGCCGAACTGGAGGTGTCGTTCGGCGGCGCCGATCCCGGCGATCGCACCGCGGGCGCCGCGTCGGGGACGCTGCCCCGCGGGGAAGTCGCGGCATTCGGAGAGATGGACGCGAAGATCCTGATCGCCCCTCTGATGTCGGTGGAACGCGGTCACAACATCCTGAACAGCGTGGGCCAGGCGGCGATCGGCTCCGTCTTCTTCCTCGCACGTCCCCACCCTCGCCCGTACGACATCGGCATCGCCGTTCAGGGCATCAACAGTTGGGTGACGCGTATGACGGCACCCGACGGCGGGTTCGCCGACCTGGTCTCGGCGGCTGCCGACCTGGACGAGGCGGGCCGCTCGTTCCGCCGGGCGGCCCGTATCCACTGGAAACATCTACTGACCCGCAACATGGCCTGGCGGGCACTGGACGATACGGAGAAAGTCGCCTTCACCTGGGACCGGCTCGTGGTGATGTGGCAGGTCATCGGACGCCTGGTTCGTGGTGGGGTCCCGGCCCGTGTGGTCTTCGTCGACGCGCGATTCGCCGAGCGGGAAGCATCGGGCCGTGGCGAGGACGACTTCCGTTCCGGTCTCCTGGCCAGCCTGCGCCATGTACTCGCCCCCTACTTCGACGAGAAGGGTCCACACACGCGGGCCGACCGACACCTCGTGACGACCCTCTACGAACCGCTCTACCACGCGCTGGACACCGTCGCCCCGTACCGGCCCGACACCCCGCGCCGCACCGCCGGAGGAACCGCATGACGCCCTTCAAGGCCATTCGTCTCGCGCGCTACGCTCCTCTCCCCGAGGCGAACTGGACGGTCACGTACTACACGTTGTCCCTTCCGGAACGCCACCGGAAGCTCCTGCTGGACCTGTACCGAAGGAGGCTCAGCAAGCCGGACGCCTGCCATGGCGTACCCGTGCGTCGACTGAACGGGCTCTTTCAGGCGCTGGCTCCCGAAGTGGTCTCGGTGGCGAAGTGGATCGATGTCACCCGGGACGAGCCCTGGCTCTATGCCCGGGTACCGGTCCCGCGTGACGTCCTCACGGCCCTGCTCACCACCTGGGTCCGGGACCTGTGTCCCGAGCACCGCACGCAGGTCCGCGATGTTCTGCAGGAGCTGCGGTTCGACGAACTACGCTGGGAGAAGCGGGACGTTCCCCTGCTGTCCGAGACCATCACGGCCGGCGGGACGGCGGACCCTGAGGACCGCCTCTACCAGTTGCTGCCCGACGCGCTCGCCGGCCTGGTGCTGGAGCAGGCTGAACCGTTCGCCTACCCCGGCGGAACCCTGGCCTTCCGCGGAGTGGCCCGCCGTCCCTCCGATCGGGGTGCGGAACTGCTCTCCTGGCCTCCCGACCAGTACGACGACAGCAAGGGTCGGACATGGTGGTTCTCGGCGGTACTCACCGTGACCCTCCAGACCGTCCCGTTTGCCGCTGCCCCCCAGATCCATGTGCGCTCCGGAGTACGGCGGTGGGCGACCAGGACCGGACAGAACGGTCTATATCTACCGGCTCGCCGGGCGGCATCCGTGTACCTGCTCGCCGACGCGCCCTGGATCGACGCCGATGCGACCGGGGCCGCCTCCGCCCGCTTCTCCGTGGCACGTCTGACGTACGACCGCGATCTGAAAGGACGGCGCTGGGAGGCAGGTGGTCCCGACGGCATGCTCTCGCGGCTCCGTCTCCGCGAACCGCTCCCCAAGCCGGAGGAACTTCTGCGTAACCCTGCGGGCTGGCTGAACCCGGCCCGCAAGGTCACCGCGGCCGTGGTGCACAGCACCGCCATGGGCCATCACGGGGTGAAGTCCGGGCTCATGCCCGGGGACCGGGTACCACTCATGGAGTGGTTCGAACAGGCACTGCCGGAAGGAGTGGTACGGGTACCCGATCACGTACACGCCGACCGGTACCCCCGCCAGCGGGCGCTCCCCCGCCGGGGCGCGACGACTCCCGGTGCCAGGGAGGCCGAGGACACAGCGGCACTGCGCGGTGAGGTGGCCGACGCCCTCGAAGGGCGTCCGCTGCGTCTTGAGTTCCTCTGGCTCACCGAGCCCAACCGGGATGCAGGAGTGCAGGCCCTCCGCACCGTACTGGGGCTCCCGGACGAGGAAGAGTCCACGACGCCCGCCGAGAAGGTGCCGGAGAACTGGACCATCCGGACCTGGCGAACCCCGGAGTTGACGGTGGAACTCCGGCTGGCCCAGGTGGGCGGGCTGGCCGATAGGCTTTCGGTTCCCGTTGACGGCCCTGTACGCACCGATGCCCTGCGCGCCGCACTGGCAGCCCGCCGTGACCAGGTGGTGCAACGGATGCCGAAGGGACTCACCGAGAACCGGGTGACTCTGGCGCTGGTGGAGATCCGGGACAAGGAGACGTACACACCGCGCTCCGCAGACCCCAAGTTTGCGCTGCGCCTGGGGTTCCGCGATGCCGGGCGCGTGACTCAGTTCGCGGTGAATCCACGGCGGCCGATCGGTCGCCCCTCCCAGCGGGAGAAGGCCAGGGCGATGAAGTTCGAGTCCTGCTGGAAGGACGGTCTGCGGCAACTGGGCCACCGCGCCGTACCCGAACACCGACTCGGTCCTGTCGTGCCCGCGGACACCCAGTACGCGGCTCTCTGGCTGGTCAGGAGACGGAGTGATGGGCCGACCCAGCAGGCGGGCCTGGTCCCTGTGGCGGTGCGGGTCCGGCCCACCGAGCCGCCGGCGGAACGGATCACCGGCTGGGACCACCGATCCGGCACCTGGGTCCCCTATCCGGAGTTGCTGCTGCGTCTGGCCGAATGGGCGGAACTACCCGCGGCCGAGGACCACGACGACGCCTCTGGCGAGGTGAGGGACGAGTCCGCCGATACGGACGACATCGCAGGCTCTCAGGAGTCGGACGGTCCGGGGACGGAATCGAGCAGCCGTATCGAAGAGCGCCGTATCGCGCTGGCTCCGACCATCCAGGAAGTCCTGTTCGGCCTGCGCGACCGGCCCACGCTCCTGCTCCTCCATGCCCAGAACACCAGGGAGTTGTGGCCATGGCTGCAGAACGGGCAGATCCAGCCGGATCTGATCCAGCTCCATGGCAGACGAGCCGACAGGGTGTCGCTCCAGGGCCCCGGCCTCCGAGTCGTCCGTGTCCGGGACAACACGGGCAACGAGACACCACAGTGGTGGGGTCACGAGGAACCGGTCGGGGACCCGGCCGACTCCGGAGGAAAGCCGAGAATCGGCCTTCCGACCGGCCTGTGGAAACGGCCCGACTGCGATCCGCGGCATCGGGTGTTCAGCAGTACCAGCGAGAAGGGCGGTCCGGGCCAGCAGGCGTCCGTGGCAGCATCACGCTGGGCGCTTCGCCCCGGAAAGTCGGGCCTGACCATCGACACCGCACGGCAGGCGTGGAACCCGGCCTGTCTGGAGCTCGTCGTCGCCGCCTGTCAGTCCGACGACGACCCGGAACTCTGGGCGGCGCTCGCACACGGTTTGCGGCAGTCACCCGGACGCGATCCCCTGCTCGCCCTGCCGCTGCCCCTCCAGCTGGCCCGCAAGGCAGCCGAGTACGTCCTGCCCACCAAGCAGGACCAGATCTCGGAGCCGGCGGAAGAGGACGAGGCGGTTCAACTCACCTTCGACCTGGGCATTTTCACAGACGACCTCGGAGCACCCACGGAATGAACCGTCCCACCCCGGAGCCTGTGCCCGACCTTCATGACATGTGGGCCGACGCCCATGTCACCTATGCCTGCCCGATCGGCCCGGACACGGAGCGCCTCAGCGGACCACTCGCCGAGCAGACGGCCGCCTGGCACGCCCGGCTGACCGATTCCTCTCCCAACGGGACCCTGCTGCTCCGCAACGGCATGTTCGACTCGCTGCGGAATGCCGACACACACCATCTGCTCCATGTCACCCCGTCCATGGACCGCATCAGGCGTACGGGCGAATTACGCCCTTCCGGCGGATGTCTGGTGGGCAGCGTCTACTGCGCCCCGCTGGCTCCCACGGCCAGCGGCCTGCGTATGCACAACCTCGCCGAGTTCATCCTCACCAGGGAGGTTCCGACCACCTTGGCGTACTCCGGGCGCCCCGGACGCACCGCCACCCCCCTTGTACTGGAGGTCGACCAGGCACGCCACGGCTTTCGCGGTCTCAGCGGTATCGACTACTTGCGACTGGGCCCCATTCATCTGCGCAACCACCTGAACCGCGAGCATCTGATGTGGCCCCGGGAACGAACCCAACTGCACGAGGAAGTGCTGGGCCGGGTCAAGAACTCGGTCGACTTCCTGCGATTGGCGGCGGCGGTTGCCACCGCCCCGGAACCGGCGGAGCACGCCGCCTTCCCCCGCCTACTGGCCGAGACCCTTCCGCGGCTCCCCGTCCTGGGCTACGTCTACTTCGAGGCGCTGTCGGAGTACCTCATGCTGTACTCCAGGTCCGCTCGGACCCGGCGGCTCGCGGAGCACGGAGAATTCAACAACTGGCTCTCCAAGCGGCTTCTCTTCGAAGGATTCCCCGGCACGACCGGGCGATTCGACCTGACCCGGTTCCGCCTCGACTTCGCCCGCCTGGACGGCTTCCTCACCCGCATCGACCCGACGATCGAACCGGCTCACGCCCGCGCTCACCTCACCGCACGCATCAGCTACCTCACTGTTGCCCGCCTCCTCGGTCCGGAGGTCCTGCCCGGGATGTGGCATCGCGTTCGTTGGAATCTCCCCCATGCAGCCAGGTTCTTCGGGCCTCTGCTGGGGCATCTCATCCACCGCGAGCTTCGCCGTTTCGACCGATATCCGGACTTCCATCGCTTCTACGACGGGAACCAGGCTCTCCAGGTGTGGAACTACTGGAACCAGCTGGGCATCGCGCTGCCGTTCAATGGCACATTCCCCAAAGGAGAGATCGGAATCAACCCTGCCTACCCCGAATTGAGCTACCGCGTATGGAAGGCGGAGTTGGGAGACGATCGCCTTCTGCACCTGACCGAGCGGCTACCCCTGCGCCTCACTCCACATCTGGTGGGCCCTCAGCACACGCTCATGCGTTCCAGCAGTCTGCCAGCCAAGAGACGCCGTCTGCCGAAGCGTCGCTCACTCGTCGACAGCGGCATCTGATGTACCTCGACGGTCAGGGTCAGACCGACGAATCCACGACTCAACTCTCCAACAGAACAGGAGCGACAGATCACTACCCCCACTCACCCCCCACCCCCGGCACAAGCACCAACATCGTCACATCGTCCCCCACCTCCCCACACCGCTCCACCAGATCCGCCCACACCCCCGCCATGAGCGCATCCGGGTCCACCCCACCCGCCCCGACATCAGCCTTACCAGCCCTCCTGACCTCACCAGCCACCCCGGCATCAGCCTTCCCCGCCCTCCTGACCTCACCACCCGCCCCGACATCACCCCCCTCCCCCGCCACCCCCACCTCCCCCGCGATCAACAACAACCGCTCCCGCAGTGGGTAATACGCACCCGAGTCGTCCCTGGCCTCCCACACCCCGTCGGAGGCCAGGAACAGGTGGTCGCCGGGTTCCAGGGAGAGGGTGATTTCCTTCGGGGGGTCGCCCGCGAGGGCGGCGATGCCCAGGGGGAGGCCCGGTGGGACGCCGATCTCGCGGACCCGGCCGTCGCGGAGCAGCAGCGGTGGTGGGTGGCCGCGGACCACGATCCGGACCGAGCGGGCGTCCGGCGCGAACTCCAGCAGGGCCGCCGTGGCGAACAGTTCCGTCGTCCCGGCGTCCGGGCCGTCCGGGGGGTCCGGCGCGTCCGTGGTCAGGCGGCGGTCCATGCGGGACGCCACCCCCGCCAGGTCCCGCTGGTCGAGCACCGCCTCCCGGAACGCCCCCAGCAGGGACACCACCGTCGGGACCGTGCCCAGCCCGTGCCCCTGGACGTCCGCCATCACCGCCCGCACCCCGTAGGGGCCGTCCCGGACGTCGAAGAAGTCGCCGCCGACCAGGGTGCCCCGCTGCGCCGCCCGGTACAGGCCGAAGCAGCCGATCCGGCCCACCCGCTCCGGCAGCGGCGGTACGACCGCCCGCTGCACCGCCTCCCCGACCGCCCGCTCGGTGATCAGCTGGGCGTCCCGGTGACTGCGCACGTAGGAGACGAACACGCTCAGTAGTACGACGAAGACCAGGGCGAGGAGGTCGGTGTTGCCGGGCTGGTTGAGATGCGTCCTCGGCACATTCAGCACGGTCACCACCAGCCCGCCCATCACCGCGGTGGCCAGCGGGCCGTACGACAGCACGGTCAGCGGGGGGATCGCGCCCAGCAGGAAGCCGATGTCGAGGGCGTCACGGCTGATAAGGGTCGCCGCCGTCACCACTACGAACAGGGCGACCGGCAGCACTCTCACCCAGCGTGGCGGCTCCGCTCCCCGCAGCCAGTCACGCTCGTCCCGGTTCCGGTGCCCCAGCAGACCGCGGACCCTTCTCACACACCCACGCTACGCCCGGTCCGGCCCCCTCGCTCCGCGCTCGTCCCCACCCCTCGGATCCGGCCACCGGCGGTTCGGCCGACCCGGCGGCGGCCCCTACAACTCGGGTACTACATGCGGTTGTTGTCTCGTCCCCAGGAGGGAGGGGACGCACACCCCGAGGCAGGATCCGCCGTCCCGTCCGGTGCTGGAAGATCCTTCCTGTCCGAGCAGCAGTATCCGAGCAGCAGTACTGGACAACATCCGAGTCTCCGATCGGAAGGACCGATATCGTGCGCAGACGACGTCTCGCGCCCCTGCTGGCGGTGAGTGTCATGGCGACGCTGGCCCCCGTGCTCGCCATCTCCCCCACGGCCTCGGCCGCCACCGCCGCAACCTCAGCCGCGAGCGGGCTGGAGCGGTATGTGCGGCAGGACCCGCAGTGGACGCGCTGCCGGCCCGACAGCCCGGCGGAGTTCGAGTGCGCCACGATCAAGGTCCCACTGGACTATCGCAAGCCCGGCGGCAAGCAGCTCGACCTGGCGATATCGCGGATCAAGAGCACCTCGCCCGAGAAGAGGGAGGGGGTGCTGCTGTCCAATCCCGGTGGTCCGGGGGGTGAGGGGCTCACCCTGCCCCTCTACCTCCAGGAGGTCCTTCCCCAGTCCGTCCAGCAGGAGTACGACCTCATCGGGTTCGATCCGCGCGGAGTGGGCCAGAGCAGCCCGGTCACCTGCGATCTGACCCTGGAGGAGGAGGACTGGCTGCGGCCGTACAAGGAGGAGACGTACGCCGAGGATGTCGCCTGGGCGCGCGAGGTCGCGGACAAGTGCCGGGAGAACTCCGGTGACACCCTCGCGCACATCACCACCCGCAACACGGCCCGGGACATGGACCTGATCCGGGCGGTCCTGGGTGAGAGGAGGGTCTCGTATCTGGGCTATTCGTACGGCACCTATCTGGGGGCCGTCTACACCCAGCTCTTTCCCGGCCGCGCCGACCGGATCGTCCTGGACAGCGGCGTCGACCCGGCGCGCGCCTGGCGCGGGATGATCCAGTGGTGGGCGGAGGGTGCCGAACCCGCGTTCGACCGCTGGACCGAGTGGGCCGCGGAGCGCGACGGGCGGTACGACCTCGGCGACACCCCGAAGGACGTCGACCGCACCTTCTGGGACCTGGTCGAGCAGGCCGAGGAGGAGCCCATCGACCTGGGCGGCCAGCCCATCACCGCGGATCAGATCCGGATGGGGATGCGCGGGCTGGTGTTCACGCCGGTCACCGCCACCGAGGCGATCGTGGAGCTGAAGCAGGCCGCGGAGGGCCGGCCGGCCTCGGCCGCCGCGCTCACCCCGTTCACCGACCCGCTCTCCGCCGCCGCACTCACGCCCCCCACCGACCCGGTGTCCGCCGCCGGCAGTGGCGCCGGTGCCGACACCCTGCCCGACCTCGTCGAGGTCCCCGCCGACAATATGACCGCGAGCTTCTGGGCCGTGGTCTGCGGCGACAACTCCGCCGCCTGGTCCCGCGACCCCGAGACCTATCGCGAGGACGCCCTCGCCGACCGGGCGCGCTACCCGCTCTTCGGCGACTTCGCGTCCAGCATCAAGCCCTGCGCCTTCTGGGACGACTCCGTGGAGCCGGTGACCGAGGTGCGGAACCGGGTCGGCTCCCTCGTCGTGCAGAACGAGTGGGACTCCCAGACCCCGCTGCCCAGCGCCCAGGCCCTGCACTCCCGGCTGAGGGGCTCGAAGATGGTCACCGTCCTCGGCGGCGAGGGCCATGGCGTCTACCCCAGCGCCAACGCCTGCACGGACGGCACGGTCGAGCGCTATCTCCTCACCGGCAGGCTCCCGAAGAGGGACGTGGCCTGCGAGGCGACTCCCGCGTCCGGCGACGCGGACGCCCGGCGCGGCCAGCAGCGGCCGGATGTCCTTCCCGGGGCTCCGGACCGGTTCTGAGATAGCCCCGTAGGAGGGGGATGGGGCGGGGGCGGGGACCTGGATGTCGTCGGGTCCCCGCCCCCTTCCGTTCCCGGGTACCCCCTACGCCGGGTCGATGCGGAACACGCTCCCGCCGATCGCGAGAACGTACAGCTCGCCGTTGCCGGCCTGGGCGAAGGAGATGACCTCGCCGCCGTTGACGCCGAGGTCGGTCGTGCCGGTGACCTCGCCGTTCCTCAGCTGGAGGGAGCGGACGGTGCCGTCGCAGTAGTCGCTGTAGACGTACTGACCCTTCAGCGCCGGGATCGCCTTGCCGCGGTAGACGAAGCCGCCGGTCACCGAGCAGCCCCAGTTGGTGCGGTCGTACTCGTGGACGGGCGGTACGTGGTTGGCGGGTTCGGTGCCGCCGCGGAAGGGGTGGGTGCCCTCCATCTGGCCCCAGCCGTAGTTCTGGCCGCCGTCGCTGTCGGCGGGGGCCCAGTCGATCTCCTCCCAGTCGTTCTGGCCGACGTCACCGAGCCATAGATCGCCCTTGCCCGCGTCGAAGGAGAACCGCCACGGGTTGCGCAGCCCGTACGCCCAGATCTCGTCCCGCGCGTTCGGGACGTCCACGAACGGGTTGTCCGACGGGATCGCATACGGCTTGGCGCCCCTCGGGTCGATCCTCAGCAGCTTGCCGAGCAGGGTGTCGAGGTTCTGGCCGTTGCCGTGCGGGTCGCCGCCGGAGCCGCCGTCGCCGAGGGCGATGTAGAGATAGCCGTCGGGGCCGATCTTGATGTCGCCGCCGTTGTGGTTGGCGTAGGGCTGGGTCTGGGTGATGACCGTGCGCCGGGTCTGCGGCTGGATCCTGCCGTGCCGTACGGCGAACTCGTCGACGGTGCTGGTGCCTTCGAGGTCGGTGTACGAGATGTAGAAGAACGCGAACCGTTTGTCGAACGCGATGCCCAGCAGCCCGCGTTCACCGTCGGTGGTGGTCTCGGCGGAGATGTCCAGGACGGGCTGGCCGAGCCCCTGGTCGCCCAGGATCCTGACGGTGCCGGCGCGTTCGGCGATCCAGAGTTTTCCGCCGGGTCCTGCGGTGCCGGCGATGGGGTTCTTGGCGGTGGCCACGGTCGTGAGGGCGATGTTCGCCGCTGGTCGGGGGGCGGCGCGCTCATCGGCCGATGCGGTGGTCAGGGCGAGGGAGGCGACGAGACCGATGGTGCCGATGATCGCCGTGCTTCGGGTGCGAACTCTCACCGGGATCCTCCTGGAGGCGGTGATCGGCAGGTCGCGCGGCTGCGGGAGTGCGGGAGTGCCGGGGCCGATCGCGGCTCGTTCAGGGGGCCGCCCGCGCCGGCGCGCAGACCTGAGGGGTGGGGGACAGGGGGTGGGGGACAGGGTGGGGGACAGTGTGCTCCTGGCTGCGGATGAGGATACGGGGACGGAAGCGCTTGGTATAGACCAGACGCGTCAGGCATCCGCGCGGGCGTCGCGGATCAGGGAACGCACAGGGAGTACCAAGAGACCGTAAAATCACGGCAATTGGTCTAGCCCTTTCCAGGCACGCCTGCCAGGGGCGGGAGCGCGGCGTGGCGAAAAGTGTGCGCGATTGGTCCAGTCCAATCCCGTCCGGCGCTCATTGACGTGGGTACGGCGACGTACGACAACGACAACGTACGGACGTACACGGACGTACGGGAGTCACCTCTCACCTCGTACGGCAACCGGCAGCCCCGCACGGCACGGCACAGCACAGCCCCGCACGGCACCGCACGGCACCGCAACTGACGTTCTTCGCACGGCACCAGCACGGCACCACCACCCCACCATCCCCGGCACACGTGCCCGCTCCCGGCCAAGGCGCCCCGGACAGGTGCGCGTCTCACGGCCGTCCCCACCCCAAGGAGAGCCGTGTTCAGCAGAGTCAGAACCAGAGCCAGAGCCAGCTCGACCGGATATCCGGCGCCGACCCGGCGCCGTCTCATCGCCACCCTCACCGCGCTCGCGCTCGCCCTCGGCGGGCTGATCGGCGTCGCCACACCGTCCCAGGCGGCCGGTGCCCTCACCGCCTCGTTCACCAGCGCCGACAACGGCTCCTGGTGGCGGGGCGTCTTCCCGATCCGGAACAACAGCGCCGCCCCGGTGACCGGCTGGACCCTGGAGTTCGACCTCCCGGCCGGGGTCACCATCAGCCAGCACTACAACGGCACCGCGACGGTGAGCGGCTCCCATGTCACCGTCACCAACGCCCACTACAACGCCACCGTCCCGGCCAACGGCGGCACCGAGCCCTACAGTTACTGGTTCGTGGCGAGCGGCCCCATCACCGCGCCGACCGGCTGTCTGATCAACGGCGACAAGTGCGACGGCAGCCCGGCCGCGCCGCCCTCCGCGCCCACCGGGGTGGCCTCGACCGGCACCACCGCCCGCACCGCGAGCCTGAAGTGGAACGCCTCCACCCGAGGGGACTTCCCGGTCGCGGGGTACGAGGTGCTGCGCGGCGACGCCGTCGTGGCGGCGACCGCGACCACCACCGCCACCGTCTCCGGACTGACCCCGGCCACCGCCTACAGCTTCACCGTCCGCGCCAAGGACACCCGCGGCAACCTCGGCGCCCCGAGCGCACCGGTCGCCGTCACCACCGTGGACCCGGCGACCGACCCCGTGCCGCCGTCGGCCCCGGGGAACCTGCGCTCCACCGCCGTCACCTCCAGCACCGTCGCCCTCGCCTGGAACGCGTCGACCGACAATGTCGCCGTCGCCGCCTATGACGTGTACCGGGGCGCCGTCCTGGTGGCCACGGTCCCGGTGGGCACCCTGACGACCACCGTCACCGGCCTCTCCCCCGCCACGGCCTACACCTTCACCGTCAAGGCCCGGGACACCGCCGACAACCCCTCGGCCGCCAGCAACACCCTCCCCGTCACCACCCAGGAGGCCGTCGGCAACGGCCGCTACGCGACGGTCGGTTACTTCGTGCAGTGGGGCATCTACGGCCGCCAGTACTTCGTGAAGAACCTGGACACCTCGGGTGCCGCCGCCAAACTGGATGTCATCAACTACGCCTTCGGCAATATCGACCCGGTCAATCTGACCTGCCTCAACGGGGTCGTCAAGGGCGTCTCCGGCAACCCCCAGGACCCCAACGAGGGCGATGGCGCGGGGGACGCCGAGGCGGACTACGGGCGGGCCTTCTCCGCCGCCCAGTCGGTGGACGGCGTGGCCGACGACGGCTGGGGCAAGCTGCGCGGCAACTTCAACCAGCTGAAGAAGCTCAAGGCCAAGTACCCGCATCTGAAGATCGTGATCTCGCTGGGCGGCTGGACGTTCTCCAAGTACTTCTCCGATGTCGCCGCGACCGACGCGTCCCGCAAGAAGTTCGTGAAATCCTGCATCGACCTCTACATCAAGGGCGATCTGCCCGCCTACAACGGGGCCGGAGGACCGGGCACCGGCGCCGGGATCTTCGACGGCATCGACCTGGACTGGGAGTGGCCCGGCTCCCCCGACGGCCACCCCGGCAACCACTGGAGCACCGCCGACAAGGCCAACAACACCGCCCTGATCGCCGAGTTCCGCGACCAGCTCGACGCGCTCGGCGGCGACCACAAGCTGCTCACCGCGTTCACCCCGGCCGACCCCAAGAAGATCGAGGCGGGCTGGGACACCTCGAAGATCTTCGAGGACCTGGACTTCGCCAATGTCCAGGGCTACGACTTCCACGGCGCCGGCAGCGACAACTCCTGGGAGCCCAACCGCACCGGCCACCAGGCCAACCTCTACGCCGACGCCCAGTCCCCCTACCCGAACGACTTCAGCATCGACAGCGCGGTGAAGGCGTACACCGACGCAGGCGTCAGCCCCCGCAAACTCACCATCGGCTTCCCCTTCTACGGCCGAGGCTGGCAGGGGGTCGCCGCGGGCGGGGTGAACGGCGAGTGGCAGACCGCGACCGGGGCGGCACCCGGCCAGTTCCCGGAGGAGGCCGGGACCCGCGGCTACCAGAACCTGATCACCAACTACCCGAACATGACCGTCGTCCACGACGCCCAGTCCATCTCCACCTACGGCTACACCGGCAACAACGGCACGTGGTGGTCGTTCGACGACACCTGGTCGATCGCGAGAAAGACGGAGTACATCAAATCGAAGGGGCTACTGGGCGGAATGGTCTGGGAGATGTCGGGCGACACACCCGGCGGTCTGCTGATGAGTTCGCTCCATACCGGGCTTCAGTAGCGCGGGGGGGGGCGTCGCTCTGGCGACCGCGGCGCCCCTCCCCCCTCCCGGGAGCCGTCTAGCGGACCGACGTCACCAGATCGTTCGCCGCGATCAGCCCGAGTCCCGGGACGGCCTCGCGCAGGGCCTTCACCGCCTTGACCGGCTCCCGCTCCACATCGATTCCGGTGTCCTGGACGAAGCGGCGGACCCAGTCCTGGGTCCGCTGTGCGTCGGAGTGGGTCAGATGCCGGTCGACGATCCGCGCGGCGGCCTCCAGTCCGGGGCGCTGGGTGTCGTCCGCGGTGGCGAGGGCGGTGGTGATCTCCGCCTTCACGGCGTCCAGGTCGTGCAGGACAAGAAATGGTGGGGCATTCCTGCCAGCCATCGGGGTTCCCTCTCGGCGTCGGGCTGCGGGGCAGCGTGGAGCGGCTTCGACGGCCAGCGTACGTGATCTGATCATGCGCTTTTCGGGGTGGGCGTCCTGAGGGCGGGCGTCGGCGGGGCGGGGCTCAGGGGGCCGGACAGGGCGGGTCGAAGTCGACTCCCGGGAAGTGGCGGGCCCATTGGGCGCGGGTGATCCGGGGGTGGGCGCCGGCGCAGACGCGGGTGATCACCCGGTCCAGATCGGTGTCCCAGAGCCGGACCGTGAAGTCGTTGCCCCCGGTCGCCAGGGTGTCGCCGCGCGGGCCGAACGCCACGGCCGGTACCGGGTTGGAGTGGCCGATGAGGAGGACGGGCGGGGCCTCGCTCCTGGTGTCCCAGAGCGGGACCCTGCCATCGGCGGCCCCGCCCGCGAGCCGCCCGCCGTCCGGGGAGAAGGCCAGCGCGTAGAGCCAGGAACCGGAGGCCCGCAGCCTCGGCACCGCCCCCTCCTCACCCGGCTCCACCGGGCGGGCGCCACGGTCGGCCGGCAGCAGCCAGACCGCCCGGTCCGGGCGGTGGACTGCGGCCAGGGTCCGGCCGTCGGGGGCCAGGACGGCGCCGCTCAGCGGGGCGGAGCGCGCCGGGGACGGGAGTTCCCTCGGGGCGCGCGGGTCGGCGATGTCCCAGAAGCGGGGGGAGCCGGACTCCCCGGTGCTGGTCACCAGCGTGCGGCCGTCGGGGGCGAAGGAGGCCGCCGTGACATCCGGGGCGCCCTCGGTGATCCGGGCGAGCCGCCGGGGGCGGCGGGGGTCGCTCAGATCCCACAGCGCCGTCTCGGCCATCGCCCAGACCGCGAGCGTCCGCCCGTCCGGGGCGAAGGCCGCCCCGGCCACCTCACCGGCCCCGGGGCTGAAGCGGGACAACTGCCGGGGCGTCCGGGGATCGGTCACGTCCCAGACGCGGACGCTGCCGTCCTCGGAGGCGCTGACGAGGGTGCGCCCGTCGGGGCCGAACGCCACGGACCGCACGAACCGGGTGTGCCCGCGCAGCGGCGCCAGCGGCCACAGCGACCGGCGCCCGGTCACCCGCCACAGCCGTACGGTGCCGTCCCAGCCGGCGCTCGCGAGCACCCGCCCGCCCGGGGCGAACGCCAGCGACGCGACGACATCCTCATGGGTCCCCATCGACAGGTCCCGCAGATCCAGCACCCGGTCGGAGTCGGCGAGCGTACGGCCGTCCGGGCTGAACGCGGCCTGGTAGGCGCCGCCGGGGATCGCGCCGACCCGCTGCGGGCGGGCGGGGTCGGCGGCGTCCCAGAGCAGGGTGGACCCGCCGATCGAGACGAGGGTCCGGCCGTCGGGGTGGAACGCCACGGACCAGACGATGGTGGCGTGGCCGAGGAGTTCGGTGGAGGTGGGGGCGGGGGCGGGCGGTTCGGTGGAGGCGGGGCCGACCCGCTCGCCGTCCTCGTCGCCGTCGCCGACTCCCTCACCCTCGCCGTCGCCGGCTCCCTCGCCGACCGGCCAGAGGCGGGCGGTGTGGTCCCAGCTGCCCGTCGCCATCGTCTCGCCGTCCGGGCTGAACGCCACCGAGGTCACGGTGTCGGTGTGGCCGCGCAGCACGCCGAGCGGGCGGGGGCGTCCGGGGTCGGTGACCTCCCAGAGCCGGGCGGTGGTGTCGCCGGTGGTGGCCAGCCTGCGGCCGTCCGGGCTGAACGCCGCCGAGGTGACCGCGCCCGAGTGACCGGGGAGCGTGGCCAGCCGCCGGGGCCGCCGGGGGTCCCGTACGTTCCACAGGCGGGTCGTGCCGTCGGCGTGGCCGGTGGCGACGAGGCCGCCGTCGGGGTGGAACGCCACCCAGGTCGGGGCGGTGGGCTGGGTCGGGAGGGTGCTCAGCACGGTCGGCGCCCGGGGGTCCGTCACGTCCCAGAGGCGTACCGCGCGGTCGCTCGCCGCGGCCAGTACCCGGCCGTCCCCGCCGAACGCCACCGACAGCGGGCGCCGGGGCAGTCTCAGGACCGCCAGACCGGCGGGGCGGTGGGGGTTTCCGATGTCCCACAGCCGGACCGTGCCGTCCCAGCTCGCGGTGGCCAGGGTTTTGCTCCCGGGGGCGAAGGAGACGGAGACCACATCGGAGGTGTGGCCGGTGAGCCGGGCCACGTAGGGGGTCGCGAAGGTGCTCATCAGCTGGTCGCGGACATCGTCGGTGGCCGCCAGCCGGTAGGCGGCGAGGTTCAGTTGCGCGGCGAGCGCGGGCTCGCGGTGGCGCAGCTCGGCCGCGTCGGCGGCGGCCTTGCGGGCGAGGGCGACGTTGCGCTGCCGGACGGCCGCGTCGCGCGAGCCGACGGCCAGCGCCCCGGCGGCGACCGCGGTGACCATCAGCACGGTGAGCAGGGTGGCCAGTTGCCGCAGCCGGACCGTGCGCCGCCGGGCCGCCGCCGTCTCCCCGGCCTGGGCGTCGCCGCTCGCGTCGAGGAAGCGGCGCTCGCGGGAGGTCAGCCCGCCGGGGTCCGCGGTGGACAGGTCCAGGGCCGCGGCGAGCCGGGCGCCGCGCCACAGGGCGTGCGGGTCATGGCCGTGCGCCTCCCAGTCGGCGGTGGCGTCCGTGAGCCGCCGGTGCAGGACCAGCCGGTCCCGGTCCTCGGCCAGCCAGCCGCGCAGCCTCGGCCAGCACCGGATGACGGCCTCGTGGGTGATCTCGGCCCCGTTCTCGTCCAGCGTCACCAGCCGCCGCCGGGCGAGGGCTTCGAGGACGTACGCGGTGTCGGGGCCCGGGTCCAGCTCGGCGCGGGGGATGCGGCGCCGGGTGTCCTCGGTGCCGTCGCCGAGCGCGGTCAGCCGCAGGAACAGTGACCTGGCGAGGCTCTGCCGCTCGGGCGACAGCGCCCGGTAGGCGGTCTCGGCGGTCCGCGCCAGCGCGTGCTGGATGCCGCCGGCCGCCAGATATCCGTCCAGGGTGAGGCGGTTGCCGCTGCGGCGGCGCCAGGTCTCGACGAGCGCGTGGGAGACCAGCGGCAGCGCGCCCGGCTGCCCGGTCGCGTCGGCGACCACGGCCGCCAGCAGCGGGCCGGTCACCGTGCACCCCGCGAGCCGGGCCGGTCCGGTGACGGCCGCGCGCAGTTCCTGGCTGCTCATCGGGCCGACGGCGAGCTGCGCGTCCCGCATCGCCTCGACCAGGCGGGGGTCCTGGACGCAGTGGGCGTAGAAGTCGGCCCGCACCCCGAGCACCACCCGGGTGCGGCTGGTCCGCGCGGTGGCGGCGGTGATCAGCAGGGCGAGGAACGCGTCCCGCTCGTCCCGGTCCCGGCAGAGGGTGAAGACCTCCTCGAACTGGTCGGCCACGATCAGCGCGTCGGTCCGCGGCTCCCGGTCGGCCAGCGCCTGCCGGATCCGCAGATGCAGCGCCGCGGGGTCCGCGCGCAACTCGGTCAGCAGCGCGCCGGGCGGCGTTCCCGTCAGCGCGGCCAGCCGGACCGCGCACTCCTCGACGGGCCGCGGCCCCGGCGTGAACAGCAGCACCGGCCACCCCGCCGCCCGCGCCCGCGCGACGAGCCCCGCCCGCAGCAGCGACGACTTGCCCGCGCCGGACGGCCCGAACACCGTCAGGAACCGGCTGTCCCGCACCTTCGCGAACGCCTCCTCGGTGAGCCGCTCCCGCCCGAAGAACCGGTCGGCGTCCTCCGGTTGGAACGCCGCCAGTCCGGCGTACGGGGCGCGGGGCCCTTCGGGGACGAGTGCGGGGGCGACTTCGGTGGCGACGGGTTCGGCGCCGGGCGCACCGAGCCCACCGGGCCCACCGGGCGCACCGCGCGCACCGGGCGCATCAGGCCGGGCCTCGGCGAGTTCGGCGGCGACCGCGTGCCAGCGGGACTCCCACGCACCGCGGTCGCCCTGGCACACCTCGACATAGGCGAGGGTGACGGCGAGGCTGGGAAGGGTCCGCCCGCCCGCCGCGTCCGACAGGGTCGTGGATGAGTAGTGGGCCTTCTGCGCCATCGTCCGGTACGGGGGCCGCCCCGCGGACTCGCGCAGGGCGCGCAGGTCGGCGGCGAAACGGGTCAGCGGGCCGGTGCCGGGGTCAAGCGGGCGTTCGGCGCGTGGCATGCGCGTCTCCTTCCGTGCCGCCGCGCGGGCCCGGCGCGGGGGTGTTGTCCGGCGGTTGATGTCCGGCGGGCGGTCTCCGGCGCCGGACAACCTCCGGCCGGTAGCCATGGGTCAGCGCAATCGCGCACCGACCCCGCGGAGGGACACCATGAGAGCCACGAAACGACTGATGCCGCTGCTGATCGCGGTCGGCCTCGCGGTCGGCACGACCCTGGCGGGAACGCCGGCGCAGGCCGCGGCACCCCTGCTCAGGTCCCAGCTGAACGGCAGGTGCGCCGACATCTTCATGTTCCACCAGGAGAACGGCTCCTCGGTGGTGACATGGGACTGCCACGGGGGCCAGAACCAGCAGTGGTTCTGGGACGGTGAGCAGATCCGCTCCTCGATGAACGGGAAGTGCCTGGAGATCTACGCGTCCCACCAGGGCGACCAGGGCTCGGTGGACACCTGGGACTGCAACGGCTCCGCCACCCAGCGGTGGTTCCGCAACGGCGGCGAGATCCGCAGCCGGCTCAACGGCAAGTGCCTGGACATCCTGGGCGGACGGCCCGAGAACGGGCAGCTCCTGGTGAGCTGGAGCTGCAACGGGGCGCTCAGCCAGAGCTGGGACTTCTGAGCGGGGGCCCGGCCCGGCACGCGAGACGCCGGGCCGGGCCGGGGGCTCCGCCTCGGCACTCCGTCCTGGACCACCACCCGTCCGGACACGGCGTTCGCGTACGCCGCCGCGCGGCACCGACCGATCCACTCCACACCTCCCTGGGGGCACGCACCCGGACAGCGGCCCTGTCCGGCGAACGGGCACGAGACTCGCGCACGGCGCACGCGCCGGGGCGGGTTCGGGGTGGGGTCACTCGGATGGGGGGTGGGCTATGTCTTTGGAGTCACGTACGTGGACGATGTGCGGGCGGACGGCGACTTCGATGCACTCGCCTCCGTCGCCCGTGCTGTAACTGCCCTCGAACCAAGCCAGTTCGGGCCGAACGCTCATGTCTCTCCCGATAGCTTCTCTACGTATGCCAGTGACTCAGTGGGTGTGAGGGCCTGTGCTCGCAGGATTCCGTAACGGGCCTCAAGCTGACGGACCTTCGAGTGCTCATCAGCGGCGCCGCCTCGCGCCGATAGATCTCCTGCCTGGCCGGCCGCCCGCCCGAGCCCCGCTGGATCTGGTCTTCATCGAGCAACGGACGACGGATCGCGAACACCGCCCTGGCGTACTCCTCGGTCTGCAACAGCCCCGGAACGGCGTAGACGGCATTCATCGCGCCGAACTCGGGCCGTTCCAGTCCCGCGCGCAACCGGAACCGCTTCAACTGGCCCCCGAAGGCGCGGAAACCCGCACGTCAGCGTGGACCACATGAATCACGACCCTTCCCCCTCGACGAGGGCGGAGCCAGTGCACGAAGACCGGGTGGGCGGAGTTCGATTGCCGGAGGCGAAGACGCGGATCGGCCATTTTCCGGGCGGCGGCTGACGGGATCGTCCGAGGCCAGGGCCCGTTGTCAGATCCACCGGATATCGTCGTCCGCCCATGCCTCCCTCAGAGGTGGCGCGAACGAGGAGACGCACGCTGTGACCACCATGCCCGAAGCCCCCACCGGGTACCGGATCTTTCTCCTGGACGAGGACCCTTTGCGGGCGCGCAGAGAAGCGCGGGAGCTGGTCGCCGAGGTGGCCGCGGTCGATCCCGGGGCGGCGACGCTGGACGTGCCCGGGGACCGGGCGGCGGCGGGCGGGACGGACAAGGGGGCGCCGTCCCTTGAGCTGGTCGGGGTGCTGATCAGCGGCGGCGCCCTGGCAGTCGCGTGTGTGCAGCTCTGGTTGTCCCGGGTGCCGCAGCGGACGATCGTCGTCCGGCGGGCCGACGGCGCGGAGCTGCGGATCACGGGGCGGCAGGCACGCGAGGACGACGACCGGATCGACCGCTTCCTCGCGGGCGGCGACACCCCCACCGCGGGCTGAACGCGCATGACGGACAACGACCGCTACGCCATGCTCGTAGGCGTCTCCACCTACGACAGCGACGCCTACCACGACCTGCCGCCGGTCCGGGCCGATCTGCACTACATGCAGGCCGTGCTCCAGAACGTCGAGATCGGCATGTTCAACGACTGCGAGATGGTCCAGGAGCCGACCCGCGCGGAGATGCTCCATGCCCTGGAGACCTTCCTGGAGGCCCGGCAGGCCAGCGAGACCGCGCTGCTGTACTTCAGCGGGCACGGCGAGTTCTGCGAGGACGACAACCAGCTGTACTTCCTCACCCGGGACACCGACCCGGACGATCTGCCGGGGACGGCGGTCCCGGCGGAGTTCCTGGAGCGGATGCTCCAGTCCTGCCGGGCCTCCTCGAAGGTGGTGCTCCTGGACTGCTGCTCCAGCGGGTCCGTCGTCCAGGGCTGGACGGCCAAGGGACCGGCCGGGGAGCCCGTACGCGAGACGCCGAGCACGCTGCTGCGGCCGACCGGTGTGTACTTCATCACCGCGTCCGACGCTCTTCAGTCGGCGTCGGCGATGGCCCCGGCGGGGTCGGGTCTCGGGACGTCCCGGTTCACCGGGGAGATCGTGGAGGGACTGCGCAACGGATGGATCAAGGGCAGCGGGTGGATCACCCCGGACGATCTGTTCGAGTACCTGACCGCGCAGATGACCCGCAACAAGGTGCCCGAGGACCAGCGGCCCACCAAGTCCACCATCCGCGCCACCCACAGCCTGCCCCTCGCCCGGTCGGTGGCCCGCCCGGTGCACCTCCCGGCGCTGACCCGCGAGGCGACCGAGGCCGCCCGCCACTCCCCGGCCCTGCTGAAGGCCAGGGAACTGGCCGCGCTGGACGAACGGGACGGCGTCGACCGGCAGCGACTGCTCCAGTACTACGCGAACTGCCTGACCGCGCAGGCGGCGGCTGCGATGCGGCCCGACCGGGACGGCGGCCGCGACTCGACGTACTTCCTGCTGGGACAGGGCCAGGAGGAGATCCAGTCGGGTCGCGGCTCCGCCATCCGCGCGCCCGGCCGACTGCCCGGGCCCAGACCCCAGGGTGGCCGTGGGGGCCTCGACGATCCGGGCACCCAGCAGGAGTACTGGTACGGCTATCCGGCGATCACCCTGCCCGTCCGGGGCAGCGGACACGCCGGACGGCGCACGACGGTGGAGGTCGCGCCCCTGCTGATCCAGCAGATGGAACTCGCCCCGGACGAGAACGGCCTGGACATGCTGCGCCCCAGCGGCGTGCCGTCCCTGCACACGGGCGTGGTGTCCGAACTGCTCGAAGCCGAGGACGCGGCCGAGTTGGTCGCCCGGTGGCAGCCGGCCTGGCAGGAGGGCAACGACGCACAGATGCTGCGCGCCGTACGCCAGCTGCTGGAGGAGCTGGACCTGCCGGAGCTGGAGCCGCTCGACCCGTCCGCGCTCAGTGACCGCACGGTGATGCAGGCGCTGCGACCCGGCGCGCACAACGCGGCGATGCTGCTGGTGCCGTCGGGTGCGGAGGCCACGGCCGCCCAGGGCGTGGTGGAGAACCTGCTGGAGATGTCGAGGCGGGTCGGGGAGATCCCCGGCACGGCGCTGGACGCGCTGCTGAGCGGCGGCGGACCGGACCCCGCCGACGGGGGCAGGAGCGGCGTCGCGGTAGTGGCTCCGGGGCCGTGCAACGAGAGCCAGGAGAGAGTGATCGCCTCGGCGATGACCCGGCCGGTGACGGTGGCGACCGGGCCGCCGGGCACGGGCAAGAGCGAGGTCGTCACCGCCGTCGTCGCGACCTGTGTCGCGGCCGGGCAGTCCGTGCTGGTCGCGTCCACGAACAACGAGGCCGTGCAGGTCGTCGCCGACCGCTGCGACGCCGTCGCGCCCGGCCTGCTCATGCGGACGGGCAACAAGGAGGCGCGGGAGCGGGAGGCGGCGAAGCTGGAGCGGCTCCTCGGTGAGCCCGAGCAGCCGCCCCGGCGTGGATCGGCCACCGTGGGCGGGCAGTTGCGCACGGTCCGCAAGCGGGCCGAGGATCTGCGGGCGCAGGCCGGGCAGCGGGTCCGTGAGGAGGGGCGGCTGCTGGAGCTGCTTCGGGAGCGCGCGGAGCGAGCCGGTGGGCTGGGGCTTCCGGTGCCGCTGCTGGAGGGTGCCTGGGCGGCGGCCGAGGACGGTGTGACCGCCCTGGCCCGCTGGGAGGAGCGGGCCCGGAAGGCGGCCCGTGCCCGCTGGTGGGCGCTCGGCGGCCGGCGCCGGAGCCGGACGCTGTCGGCCCTGGTGGCGGCGGGGTCCGGGGAGGAGTGGCCGCCTTGGGCGACCGCACGGCCGGTGCCGGGCGAACGGCTGGAGTCACTCGCGGACACGCTGGCCGTGGAGCGGGACGTACGGGAACTTGTCGCGCGGCACGAGGAGTGGGACGAGGACGGGCTCAGGCAGGCGCGGCTCTCGACGGCGGACACCCTGTCCGAGCTGTCGGCGGAGCTGTCCCGGGCGGTGTCCGCCGAGACCCTGGGGAGGGCACGCGGGCTGATGGGCCAGCGCCTCCAGACGCTGCGCGGCCAAAGGGGCGTCCGGCGCAGCCAGAAGAACCTGATGACCCATCTCAAGGGCTGGGCCATCAGCACCCACTCGGTGCGGCAGCTCGAACTCACCCCGAAGCTGTTCGACCTCGTGGTGATCGACGAGGCCAGCCAGTGCTCCATCCCCTCGGTGCTGCCGCTGCTGTTCCGGGCCCGCCGGGTGCTGGTCATCGGGGACCCCATGCAACTCGGGCACATTCCCGGGGTGTCCCCGCAGCAGGAGCGGCAGGCGCGGGTCCGGGCCGGGCTGAGCGCCGCGCAACTGGAGCACCACCGGCTGACCTACCACCTGCACTCCTCGTACCACGCGGCCGAGCAGCACGGCGACTCCGCGCTGCTCCTCGACGAGCACTACCGCTGTCACCCGGAGATCGCCGACATCGTCAACGGCCATTGCTACGCCGGTCAGTTGCGCGTGCTCACGGATGTCCGCCGCCAGGTCCCCGCGCTCGACCCGGTGGGCGCGGCCGACCCCGCGCCGGTGCTGGGCTGGGTCGACGTACCGCACGGCGAGTCGGCCCGCGGCAGCGGCGGTCGGTCCTGGCGCAACGACGCGGAGGCGGAGGCCGTACGCCGGGTGGTGGGCGGAGTGCTGGCGGCGCTGCCGGAGGACGCGACCGTGGGCGTGGTGACTCCGTTCCGCGCGCAGAAGGAGGCGCTGGCCCGGGTATGGCGCGACGACCAGCGGGTGCGGGTCGGTACCGTGCACGCCTTCCAGGGCGGGCAGCGCGATGTGATGGTGCTGAGCCCGGTCGCCACGGACAACACTCCGCCCCGGACGGCCCACTGGGTGGCCGGCCAGGTCAATCTGTGGAACGTGGCGGTGACCCGGGCCAAGTCCCAGCTCATCACGGTGGGCGGCCACGGCTTCTGGCAGGGGCGGAGCGGGCTGCCGGCCCTCCTCGCCGACCGCTCGGTCCCCCTCGGGACGCCGGGCGGCGCCGACATCCCGCCGCCGCCGGAGCGGGGGGCGGTGAGCGCGTTCCGCGAGGGACTGGCCGACAGCCTCCAGCAGCACCTGACGGAACGCGGGATCACCGACCTGGAGCGGGCCACGACGGTGGGCGGACACCCGGTGGACCTCCTGTTCACCGAGGCCGGACAGAACACGGCGGTCCTGATCGACCCCGGCCCGTCCCCCACCACCGACCCGGCCCGCCACCTCCGCCTGACCCACGCCCGAGCCGACCTGCTGACCGGCCTGCCGTCGGGGGGCTACGGGGCGAAGGTGTGCCCGGTGGGGCGGACGGTACGGGTGCCTGCGTGGCGGATCAGCGGGGGTGGGGCGGGGTTGGCGGGGGTGTTCGACTGAGCCGGGTGCCCCGGCCGGACGGCGGGGAGAGCCCGGACGGCATCCGGTCGTAGGCAGGACCCGGGCCTCCGAAGAGGTCCGGGTCCCGGTGAGGGCGAGTGTCAGGCGGTTGGGCCGTGCGGCCCTGCCAGCTCCCGGGCCTTGGCGGCCCACTCTCCCATCCTTGTGATGGCCGAGGTCAGGTGCCTCGTCGCTGCGGAGATGTCCTTCACCGGCTTGCGGAGGTGCCGGCTCAATCGGGCCATGGCCGCGGCCGAGGTGCCGAAGATCCCGATCTGCCCCCGAGCCTCCTGTGCGGTCTCGTCCAGGGACATCAACTGCTCCAGGAACTGCCTCGCACCCTCGCCGCGCTCGTCAGGCGGCGTCATCTCGATGAGTCCGAGAGCGGCCCGGACCCCGCTGTCCAGCGTCGCCATCCGCTCCGCGAACGCGGCGGCGACGGTGCTCAGTTCACCGGCAGGTGGGCTGAGGGTCTCCGCGTACCGGGCGACGGCGGCGAGCCGCGCGCTCACGGGCGCGCTCGCCCGGGTCAGGTCGAGGATCTCGGTGATGGACTGATCGGTCAGCGCGCGGATCGTCTCAATGGTCTTCGTGATCGCCTCCATGTCGGCGGTCATGTGGTCCACCCCGTCCTCGATGACGGCGAAGTCGTCGAGCAGACCAGGCACATCCTCGTCCTCTTCCTTCCCTTCGCTGCCGGTCTCCGAGGCGGAGTCCGGTCCGTCATCGGCTTGTAGTCCGCGCAGCACCCGGGCCGGCGTGAGCAGTTCGAAGCCGTCCCGGAGCCCGGCTTCCAGAGCACTCTCGATCTCCTTGCGCGCACCGGCCAGATGACTGCGGGTCCGCTGGTAGCGGACCGTCCGGATCGTCGCGATGTCGAAGGGGAGCTGTCCGGCCTCTCCGATGTGGATCGTCGGCTTGCCGGTGATGTGGCGCAGCCCCAGTTCGTACATCACATTGGGGTTGCCGCCGCTGACGTCCGCGACGACCAGATCGGACTCGACGACGTGGCGGCAGATCTGCTCGGTGATGTCACCGGCCTGTGTGATGCCGTCCGCACGCACCGCGCTGATGCCGTACTTCTCGCAGGCGGGGGCGATCACCTGCTCGAAGATGCCGAGGTGATGCTCGTACGACTCGCGCTCGGGGCTGCCGTGCGCGGCGTGCGGGTCGCCGATGGGACCGACGACGAAGCACTTCAGGGGCTGGTCGGACTCCTGCGGGAGCGTCTGTGACGTGATCATGAGGGAACCTCCGGGCTACGGGTGTGGTGGTCGTGGGGCCGGGCCGCGGGCGCCGCGCCGTCGTCCGGGGGGACGGCGTACACCGGCAACTCCTCGATGCCGAGGGCACGCAGCAGACCGGCGGTGGGGATGCGGTAGCGCTCGCCGACCCGGAGCACGGGGCACGGGAAGGCGTTGAGGCGGATGAGCTTGGACGCCGTCGCGGGGCAGATCCCGAAAGCGCGGGCGGCGGTGCGCAGATCGACGCACAGGGGCAGGTCGAGGGCCTCCGCGAAGCCGAGCCATCGGCCGGACCGCCCGCTCACCGCAGGGCTCCCGCGGGGCGCAGGACCAGGGTGCCGATGAGGTCCGCCTCCTCGTGGCGGCGGGCTCGGGCCACCAGGTCGGACAGGCGGGCGGCGCTGTGCCGGTCGTCCTGCCGGGGACGCCGCTCGACGAAGCGGAGCGTGGCGTACAGGCCCTCGGGACATGGCGGGGGCGTGATGTGCACCTCCCACCCCTCGGGCGGGCGGGGCCGTGTCTCCGCCGGGAGGGGGGCGTTGCGGGCCTGGGCGTAGGCGCTGATGTCGACCACGGGGATCTCCCGCGTGATGCCCCTCGCGTAGGCCCACATCCGGTTCACCGCCTCCTTGATCAGGCGGCGGCCCGTGTCCGGGCTGTCGGGGTCGGCCGAGTCGAGGACGGCGAGTACCGCGAGGACGGCCTCCGCCTCCAGGTCGGCCCGTTCGATCCACGGCCAGCGGCGCAGGACACGATGCAGATTCCGGTAGAGCCCGGGGAGCGCCAGCCAGACGACGAGCAGCCGACCTGCGCCTCCCGGCGGCTCCCGCCGTGCCTGGGTGACGGCCTGTCGCCAGACCGCCGCGCCGAGCACGGCGTCCCGTCCGGGACCGTAGAGGGCCCTCCGGCTCTCCTCCAGGGAGAGAAGAACCGCACGCGGGCCCGCGTGCACCATGAGGGCCGGTCGCCGGTCGTCATCCGTCCCGAGGACGCCCAGGTCGATCCGGGCGAAGAGACCGGTGTCCACGCCGGGGAGTCCGGTCGATGTCATTTCTCCTCCTTTCCGGCCTCGTCGGGCCGGAGCAGGTGCGCCAGGGCGTCGGCGGCGCGACCGCAGGCATGGGCGAGATCGACCAGGGCCGACCTGACGGCCGCGTGCCGCAGCGGGCGGACCGGTCGCGCTGCCTCGTCCCGGCCCAGGGATCGCCCGGCGGAGAGGACGGGTGGGTGGAAGTGAATGCCGCCGTACACCGTGTGACCCACGTTGACTCCGAAGTCCGTCCACTGGATGTCCCCCTGCTCACGCCGGAGCGGGGCGGGGTGGGGCGGGGTCACCGGAGAGAGCCGGGACCGGACGGCCCGGGGAGCCCGGGACCTGATCGCCCGGGGGGCACGGGCAGGCCGACGTCAAGACCGCCGAAGACGTCCCCGCCGACGGCGGCACCCTGGTGGACGTACTGCGACAGCCTCGCCCGGTCCGCTGCGTCCGCCCTCGGCGCATGCTTCGACTCCGGCGCCTCCACCGCCACTGCCGCCCGCACGTCGTCCGGCGCGTGGCCCGGCACACGGACCCAGCCGTAGCCGCCGAACTCCTTCACCCGCACATGGACCCGCACGTACTGGGCGGCATCGAGGTCCGGCCGTCCGGACCGTACGACGTCCTGGTACAGCCGGTCCGACACGACGACGGCGAGATCCGCCGTGGTGAGGGCGGCAAGTACGGCTTTGAGCTGGGGCGCGTTGACATACCGGGCCACGGCGACCGGGGCCGGACCGGCATGGCCGAGGGCGGCGTCCGCGACCACGCCCACGTCGACCGCCATCCGCAACCTGACCCGATGAGCGGCCGGGCGGGTGTTGCGGTCCCGGAGGCGGACGGCCAGATGGTGGACGAACGGGCCCAGCACGGCGTCTTCCGGCGTGGCCTCGGGGAGCACGGCGAACTCCAGGTCGCCCTGCGGCTGACACATCCAGGCCGTCCTGTCCAGACCGGTCAGCGCCGCCGCCTCGTCCAGTGACCGGACCAGTGCGGACTGGACGACCGACTGTGCCCGGGTGTCGAGCCGGCTGTACTGTTCCACGTCCACCGCCAGACACAGTCGGCGGCGCGGCGGAGAGGCCGGCGCCCGGGGAGGAGAGATCTCTTGCATGACAACTCGCCACCTTCCAAGTGGGGTTGGGTGCGGTGCACGCCAACTGTGGGCGGAAGGGGCATGAGCCAGCCACAATGCCGTATTAGTACGAGATTCTTGACCTAGTCGATGTTCCCGTGCCGGAGGCCGGGCGCACCGAGATCCGTCCCTGTGGCGACTGGGGTGCGTCGCGGAAGCAGAAGGCACGTTCACCGACGCGTGGGCGGTCGCCCCCTTCGAGCGGTGGGCACACGCAGCAGAGCCACCTCGCGCAGCCGGGCCATGTCCCGCACGATGGTCTGCCGTGATTCGGTGGAGATGATCCCGTCTCTCCGCAACTGGGTGAGGGCCGGGTGGACGGTGTCCGTGGCGCACGCGGTGAGGGCCGCGAGTTCTGGCTGGGACAGACACACATCGATCCGTACCGTGTTCGGGTCGGGCTTCCCGTAGGGCCGGGCACGCTCCCCATACGTCTCCGCGAGTTCGACGAGAATGCGCGCCAGCCTCACCCGCACCGGATAGCGGCCCAGTTCCAGCCGCAGGCGGTCGGCTCGGCGCAGTCTGGCGGAGAAAATGCGGTTGAGCGCCAGTGACGCTTCGGGGTGATCGCGGAGGAAGGGCTCCCATTCATCGCGCGGAACGATGGTGGCACACGCATGGCCGCACGAGGTGACCGTGGCCGATCGAGGGCCTGCCCCCATCGCCGTGCCCTCGCCGAGCACGTCCTCGCCGATTCTGATGTCGACCAGCGATTCCCGGCCACGCTCCAGCCGGACGGTCACCTTCACCACGCCTTTGTGGAGGACCAGCAATTCCTCTGCGCTGTCGCCCTCGTGGAGGAGTGCCTCTCCGGCCACGTAGGGGCGTCGGCTTCCGAGCTGGATGAAGTCCCTGCGCGCTTCGGGCGACAGGGTGTGGAGGAAGGTCGCGCGACCGCGGCGGTTCGAGACGTGCGTCATCTCTACAGCTCAGCACCCGGTGCCCGGAGAGCAGAACGCTTCTACCCGGTCCTCCGGTGCGACCGAGGCACACCAGGGCGCACGCAGCCGCGCACGCCCGAGACATCTGGGCGGGCGCTGCCGGGCAGGTCCCGATCAGCTCCGTTCCCGACGGACCTGGCCGCTTCAGGGACCGCCGAGGAGATGATCACAGTGATGCTCTCGGAGAGAGCGTCCAAGTGAACCCGGGCGGACATGGCCGCAGGATCCATGCTCACGACCCCAGGCGGGCAACGCCCGCACCGTCCCCCACCCGTGTCCGATGCCTATAGGCGGCCCAGCAGGGCAGTACGCGGCCAGTGCGCGCCCCCAAGCGTGAGTGCTTCGCGGCCTTCGAATCCGGTCCGGACCCAGAGGCATGACGTCGAACACCACCCCACACGCACCGTGTTCCGCAAGGGACGACTCCCCACCCACCTCAGCCTGAACCGCACCCATCCGCGGACGTGCAGACGCCCAGGCAACCCCGAATCACCTCAGAAACCAGACAAGAGGCCGATTCCCCCTCTACCCGAACCCGACCCGGCCCCCCACAATCCCCGGTACCGATTCCCCCGTCGCCGCGAAGCCCATCCATCCACGCACCGGCACGACCCGGCACCAGGAACGCGACCGCACCACCATCGCCGCTCCCCCGACGGGCCGCCCGTGTGACCGGAGGTGTCTCATGACCACCAGCCACGAGGTTTCCATCCCGGTCCTGGACAGCGACGGAGGTGACCGGCTGTACGAGCAGATCGAGGAACTCCGCACCACCGGGCCCGCCACGCGGGTCCGGCTGCCCCAGAACGTCATCGCCTGGTCCATCACCCGCGGCGATGTCGTCAAGCGCGTGGTCACCCATCCCGACATCACCAGGAACGCCCGTGGCGCCTGGCCCGGTTACCAGCCGGGCGCCGTCCCCTGGCTCTCCCCCTGGCTCGACGTGCACTCCATGGCCACCTCCGAGGGGGCCGAGCACACCCGGTTGCGGAAGCTGATCAGCCCCGCTTTCGCACCGCGGCGCATGGAGTCGCTGCGGCCCGCGATCGAGTCCGTCGTCACCGACCTCCTGGACGACCTGGAGGCCCTGGACACCCTGGAGGGCGGCGCCGCGGTGGATCTGCGGGCGCACTTCGCGCACGGGGTGCCGACCCGGGTGATCTGCGATCTCTTCGGCGTTCCCGAGGACCAGCGCCCCGACGTGCTCTCCGTCGCCGACGCGATCCTGGCCACCGATGTCCCCCAGGAGGAGTCGGAGCGGGTCGCGACCGGGCTGGTCACCGTCATGCACCAACTCGTGGAGGCGAAGCGGCACAAGCCCGGCGACGACATGACCAGTCTGCTGCTCACCGCCCACGAGGGGGACCGGCTCAGCGAGCCGGAGCTGATCTCCACCCTGCTCCTGATGATCGGCGCCGGGAGCCAGACCACGATCGCGCTGATCGGAAACGCCGTCCGGGCCCTTCTCACCCACCGTCAGCAGCTGAGCGCGGCCCTGGCCGAGCCCGCCCGCTGGGCCGATGTCATCGAGGAGACCCTGCGGCTCCATCCGCCGGTCGTCCATCTCCCGCTGCGGTTCGCGCTCCGTGACATCGATCTCGGCGAGGGCGTCACCATAGCGGCCGGGGAGCCCATCCTCATCGGCTTCGGCGCGCACGGCCGGGACCCGTCCCTGCATGACGCCGCGCACAGCTTCGAGATCGACCGCGTGGACAGAGACCATCTGGCCTTCGGTTACGGCATCCACTACTGCCTCGGCGCTCCGCTCGCCCGCTTGGAGGCCGCCGTGGCGCTGCCCGCCCTCTTCGCCCGGTTCCCGGACATCGTCCTCGCGGACGAGGGCAAAACTCCGGCCCCCCAGCCGTCGTTCATCGGCAACGACGTCCTCACCCTGCCCGTCCTCCTGCGCCCGGCGGGCCGTACGGCGCGATGATGCGTCAGCGGAAAGGGACCGACCGGGACGGGTCAGGAGAAAAGCCAGGTCGGAGGTCGGCCAAGAGGCACGGGGAGCCGACGATGGGACGACCGCTGCGCTGACGTCCGGGCGGGGCCTCATGGCAGCAGCACATGGCCCGGCACGGCACCCCGCTCAGGTCCCGGGGAGGATACGGCGCGTTTCGTAGGCCCACATCGCGATCTCGACCCGGTTGCGGGCGCCGAGCTTGGCCATCAGGCTCGCCAGATGCGTCTTCACCGTGCTGAGGCTGATGTGGAGTGCGTCGGCGATCTCGGTGTTGGTCAGCCCGCGGGCGACGGCGAGGAGCACCTGCTCCTCACGGGCGGTGACGGGGGAGACCGGCTGGGCCGCGCGCCGCCCGGCGGGCAGGTCCGCGAATGCCTGGAGCAGACGGACGGTGACGCTGGGGGCGATGAGCGCCTCACCGTCGGACGCCGACCGTACGGCCTGGGCCAGAAGGTCGGGTCCCGTGTCCTTGAGGAGGAATCCGCGGGCACCGGCACGCAGCGCGCCGTAGACGTACTCGTCCAGGTCGAACGTGGTGATGACGACCACGGCGAGCGGGTCGGCGACGCCGGGGCCGGCGATCAGCCGGGTGGCTTCGAGCCCGTCGAGTACGGGCATGCGGATGTCGAACAGACAGACGTCGGGGCGCAGTTCGCGGGCCAGCTGTACCGCTCGGTGTCCGTCGGCGGCCTCGCCGACCACCTCGATGCCGGGCTGGGCGTTCAGCATGATCCGCAGCCCGGTGCGGATGATGGCCTGGTCGTCAGCGACGAGGACGCGAATGCCCACGGTCACTCCTCGCTCTCGGCAGTTCGGCTTCGACATGCCAGCCCTGGTCGGCGCACGGGCCGGCTCGTAGTCTGCCGCCGAGCAGGGCAGCACGCTCACGCAGCCCGGCGAGCCCGTATCCGGCAAGGCCGTGTCCGGCGGGCCCGTATCCGGGAAGTCCGTCTCCAGCAGGCCCGTGTCCAGCAGGCCCGTATCCGGGAAGCCCGTATCCGGCGGACCCGGGTCCCGCCCGGCCCCGGCCGACCCGCCGACCGTTGTCGCGCACACTCACCCGTACCGTGTGCCCTTCGGCGGTGACCCGGACGACGACCTCGGTCGCGTCGACCGCGTGGCGCATCGCGTTGGTCACCGACTCCTGCACGATGCGGAAGACGGCCGCGTCCACGGCCGGGGGCAAGGCGTCCAGCTCGCCGTCGAGTCCCAGGTCCACCCTGAGGCGGCCACCCGGGGTCCGCACCAGGCGCTCCAGATCCGCGACGCCGCCCGGCGGCGCCAGTTCGGCGCCGACGCCGCGGTCCCGCAGCGCGGCGACCATGGCGCGCATGTCCTCCAGCGTGCGCGCCCCTTCCTCCTCGACCCCCTCCAGCGCCTCGACGGCGGCGGACGGGTCGGTGTCCGCGAGCACCCGGCCCGCCTGGGCGATGATCACCATGGCCGACACATGGTGGGCCACCGTGTCGTGCAGTTCCCGGGCGAGTTGCTCGCGCTCGCGGGAACGCACCTGGTCCCACTGCCGCTCGCGAGCGAGAACCCCGAGCCGTACGGCAGCCCCGACCACGCCGGGCAGCAGCAGGAAGACGAAGACCGCGACCTTCTCGACGACCGGGGTCCCGTCCGTGACCGTCCCCAGGGTGCAGGCCGCGAGGATCACCGCGCCGCCGAGCACGATCTCCCGTCCCGCCCCCCACCGGGCCAGCGCGTACACCAGCACGATCACGACCGTGCCGGTGGCGAGGCCGACCGACTCGCCCGGTGCCGCGACGAGCGAGGCCACGTGAAACAGCATCGCCGAACCGAACGCCAGCGTGACCACCGCCAGTGGCCGCGTCCGACGCCACAAGGGCAGCAGGCACAGCCAGACGGCGAACACCACCGCCACCGGCCGCCACACCACGTGCTCGCGCAGGGTGGCCTCCAGCACCACCCCGCCCAGGCCGACGGCGAGCAGCGCCCAGTCCCGCCACACCCGGGCGGGCGCACCGGGCGGCCGGGGTTCGCTCCACAGGGTTCGCAGGTCGTCTCGCAGCACGGTGCTCAGCCTAGGCACCACACCGCGCCGCGCATCGGCCGAAAGGACGGGGCGTCACTCCGCCCCGGGGCCGACGGATCCACGGCCCGCGAGCCGATGCGGCGGAGCGCCCTGGCGACGAGCCTCGGCAGCGGCGGCCGTACCAGTGCGGCCGACGACGTGGTTGGAGGACCCGATGCTCTCGAAAGCCCTGTTGCGCCTGGGCGCAGGCGCCGCCCGCCATCCCTGGCGGGTGATCACGGCCTGGCTGATCGCCGCCGCGCTCGCCGTCCTCGCCGCGCTCGCCTTCGGCGGGCGGACCGCGGACTCGATGACCGCTCCGGGGCTGGACTCCCAACGGGCCGCGGAACTGATCGAACGGGCCGGTACCGGCCAGGAGGGGATGACCGCCCAAGTGGTCGTCACCCCCCTCGACGGCGGTACGACGTTCCTCGACCACGGCAGCGCGCGCACCGCTCTCACGCGGCTCCAGGCCGAGGTGGAGCGGCTGCCGCACGTGCTCGGCACCAGCGACCCGGCGGGGGCCCTCGACGCGGGCGGGGACACCGCCGTACGCGGCGGTCTTGTCTCGACCGACGGGCGGATCGCGGTCGTCCGGGTGCAGTATCCCGACCAGAGCCGGCTGTCGGGCGAAGACCTCGACGCCCTCGTCGGTCTCGGCGACCGGCTGCGCGCGGAGTTGCCCCTGCGCATCGAGATGGGCGGGAACCTCTTCTACGCCTTCTCCGAAGCCGGCGGCGGCGTGAGCGAGCTGATCGGTCTCCTCGCCGCGGCGGCGATCCTGTTCCTGGCGTTCGGTTCGCTCGTCGCCGCCGCGCTGCCGATCGGCATGGCGGTCTTCGGGCTGACCATCGGAGTGGCCACGATGACCGTGCTGGCGGGGGTGACGGACGTCCCGGCCTTCGCCCCGGTCCTGGGCAGCATGGTCGGGCTCGGAGTGGGCATCGACTACGCGCTGTTCGTGCTCGCCAGGCACCGGGAGTACCTGGCGCGCGGGCTCGCTCCCCACGAGGCGGCGGGGCGGGCGGTGGCCACGGCGGGCCGGCCCGTCGTCTTCGCCGGTGGCATCGTCGTCGTGTCGATCCTCGGCCTCGCGGTCGCGAACGTGCCGTTCGTGACGGTGGGCGGGCTCGCCGTCTCGATCGTCGTGCTGACCATGGTGGTCGCGTCGGTGACACTGCTGCCGGCCTTCCTCGGCGCGGCCGGCCCACGCCTGACCCGGACCGGCCGGGCTGGCCGGATTAACCGGACCGGCCGGGCTGGCCGGGCTGGCCGGATCGGCCGGGCGCTGCGGACGGGGAAGCCGGGCCGACCCGCACGGCGACGGGACACGACGGCGGGGGGCACCGCTCCCGCCGCCGGTTGGCGGCGCTGGATCGGCCACGTCAGCCGCCACCCGCTGCCGTACGCGATCGGCGCGGCGGGGCTGCTGCTGACCGCGACGCTGCCCGTGCTCGGCCTGCGCGTCGGCCTGCCCGACGACGGCTCACAGCCCCACAGCCGTACCGAGCGCCGCGCCTACGACCTCGTCGCCGAGGGGTTCGGCCCGGGCACCAACGGTCCCCTCGTCATCGCCGCGGACCCGGCCGGTGATCCGGGCGTACTGGACCGACTCGTCACGACCGTCTCGGCGGATCCGGGCATCGCCTCCGTCGCGCCGACGCACATCGACCGGGCCAGCGGCATCGCGACCCTCGTGGTGTTCCCGACCACCAGCCCCCAGGACAAGGCCACGGCCGACACCATCGCCCGGCTGCGCACCGGCGCACTGCCCACGGCGATCGGACACGGCCCGGCCAGGGCCCACGTCGGCGGCGCCACCGCGAGCCTGTCCGATGTGGGCCAACGCACCAGTCAACGCCTGCCGTTGCTCGTCGCCGCCGTGCTGGCGATGTCGTTCCTGCTGCTGGTGCCGGTCTTCCGCTCGATACTCGTACCGCTCAAGGCGGTACTGCTGAACCTGCTGAGCATCGGCGCGGCCTACGGCATCATGGTCGCCGTCTTCCAGTGGGGCTGGGGAGGCGCACTCATCGGGCTGGAATCGACGGTTCCGATCGTGTCGTTCATCCCGATGTTCCTCTTCGCCATCCTGTTCGGCCTGTCGATGGACTACGAGGTGTTCCTCCTCGCCCGCATCCGCGAGGAGTACCTGCGCACCGGCGACAACAACACGGCGATCGTCGAGGGCGTCTCACGCACCGCCCGGATCATCACCTCGGCCGCGCTCATCATGGTGGCGGTCTTCCTGTCCTTCGCCGTCGCCGAGGACCCCTCCACCAAGATGTTCGGGCTCGGCCTGGCCACCGCGATCTTCATCGACGCCACGGTCGTACGCATGGTGCTGGTACCGGCGACCATGACACTCCTCGGCCGAACCAACTGGTGGCTGCCGAAGTGGCTGGACCGGATACTTCCCCACGGCCCGGTGATCACGGACGGCACGGGCGGCACGGATGACACGGAGGACACCAACGGCACGGGCGGCACGGGCGGCGCCGACGGCACGGACGACACCAACGGCACCGACGGCACCGACGCGGAATCCACGGGTAAGACCCCGCGTCCACGGCTGGCTGACCGCCGCGCCAAGCTGTGAGCTTGCGACCGCGCCACCGCACGTCCGGCCGGATGAGGGGTCGGCCGGACGGGCCCGCGTACCCGTGCCTTCATCAGGACGGGGATGAACTACGGCCTGTCCGCGGCCCGGCCTGGCCTGGGGCCAGGATGAACGCCGACGGGATCCCCCCTCGCCGCCAACCGCAAGCGCCCCCGCAGTACCGGGCACCCGCAAAACCGCAGCTCAGGAACCCTTCCCCTTCCCCACCGGCTCCAGAATCACCACGCACTCCAGATGATGCGTCATCGGAAACAAATCAAACGCCCGCAGCACCCGCACCCGATACCCCCCCTCCCGGAAGTACCCGAGATCCCGGGCCAGCGCCGCCGGATCACACGCCACATAGGCGATCCGCCGCGCCCCCAGCCCCACCACCTGCTCCACCGTCTTGCGCCCCGCCCCCGCCCGCGGCGGATCCAGGACGATCAGATCGACCTCTGTGATCCCGGTCCGCGGCAGCACCGCCTCCACCTTGCCCTGCTCGATCCGCACCCGGTCGAAGTCCGCCAGATTGTGCCGCGCGTCCTCCACCGCCCGCTTGCCGGACTCGATGCCGAGGACCGCGCCCTTCTCCCCGACCCGGTCGGCCAGCGCCCCCGCGAAGAGGCCCACCCCGCAGTACAGGTCGAGCGCCATGTCGCCCTTGCGCGGCATCAGCCCCTGCATCACCGCCGTCACCAGCGTGTCCGCCGCCTTCGGATGCACCTGCCAGAAGCCACCGCTGCCGACCCGGTACGTACGGCCGTCCGCGCGCTCCCGGACAAAGGGCCGGCCGTGCACCCGGTGCACCCCGCCGTCCTTCTCCCCCACTCGCATCACCGACACCGGCCGGTCCAGTTCCACGATCGGCAGCCGCGCACCCTCCCGCGGCGTCAGAATGACCTGCCGGTCCTGCGACCCCGTCGCCGCGATGGCCTCCACCGACTCCATACCGGTCCAGTCCCGCTGCTCGACCCCCAGCTCGTCCACACCCTCCGCGGCGATCATGCAGTGCTCGACCGGCTCGACCTCGTGCGAACGGTGCCGGCGCAGCCCCGCCCGTCCCGTCCCCGCGTCCACCGCGTACTGCACCCGCGTCCGCCACCGCGGCACCTCGCCCGCCGGCAGCTTGTCGCCCTCGGCCGGCATCACCGTGCCGTCCCACCCGGCCTCCTCCGGGGTCAGCCCGGCCAGCCGCTTCAGCTGCTCGGTGAGCACCTCGCCCTTCAGCCGCCGCTGCGCCCCCGGCTTCGCATGCTGCCAGTCGCACCCACCGCACCGGCCGGGACCGGCGTACGGACAGGGCGCCTCGATCCGGTCCTTCGACGCCTCCCGCACCTCGACGGCGTCCGCCCGCAGATACCGCGCCCCCTCCTCGCCCTCGGTCACCCGCGCGACCACCCGCTCGCCGGGCAACGCGTGCCGGACGAACAGCACCTGCCCCTCAGCGGTCCGCGCGATGCAGTGCCCCCCGTGCGCGACGGGCCCGACCTCGACCTCGTACTCGGCCCCGACCAGCGATTTCCTAGGTTCTGCCTGCATGGCGGGACGACTCCAGTACGTGAAGGGGGGAGAGAAGAGCGAAAGCCGACGGCGAGGCCGCACAACAGCCCACCAGTCTACGTCCCCGAACCGCCCCGCTCCGCCCCACGCAGCAGCACCCCAGCCCACTCCCCCCCCTCAGCCCACTCCCCCCTCAGCCGTCAGCCGTCAGCCGTCAGCCCGGATCCACGCCCCCGCCCCCGCCCCCGCCCCGAGACTCCCACTCCCCACCCTCAGCCCTCAGCCCGCATCCACGCCCCCGCCCCCGCCCCCGCCCCGAGGAGACTCCCCCTCACCCTCCCGCCCCGTACCCCGCGCCCCCGCCGACGACCCGGTCCGCGGCCCGGCCGCGGAC
>NZ_JBEXLA010000021.1:0-120016 GCF_040609715.1 Streptomyces sp. NPDC004610
CAGACGACCGACACCTACTTCGGCACGTCCTTGTACCGGCTCGACACCACCGGCCCCGAGGGCCCCCACCCCCGAGCTACACGTCCCGCCCGAACAGCGGCCCCAGCAGCAGTTCGGCGGCCCCCTCCGCGACCCCCCGCTCCCCGCCGGAGGCGATCCGGACCGGTACCGCCGTGTCGCCGCGGCTCTCGCGGCGGGCGCGGGCGTCCAGGACGGCGGCGACCCCGCGGACGAAGAGGTCGTCGGCGGCCATGACCGTCCGGCCGCCGAGCAGGACCAGGTCGATGTCCAGCAGGGCGACGAGGTTGGCCGCGCCTGCGCCGAGCACCCGGGCCGCCTCCGGCAGATCGCCGCGGGCCACCGCCGCCAGGCACAGCGCCTCGATACAGCCGCGGTCGCCGCAGGTGCAGGGCGGTCCGTCGAGTTGGAGGACCTGGTGGCCGAACTCCCCGGCGCCGGTGCGCGCCCCCCGGTGCACGGTTCCGTCGATGACCAGCCCGGCACCCAGGCCCGTACCGAGGTGGAGGTAGGCGAAGGAGCGGGCGGTGGAACGGGCGGCGAGGCGCAGGGCCGCCGCGTTGGTGTCCTTGTCCACGACGACCGGGACGCCGAGGCGGTCGGTGAGGGCGGCGCGCAGCGGATAGCGGTCCCACTCGGGGAAGCCGGTGACCCGGTGCAGTACGCCCCGGGTGTGGTCGAGCGGGCCGGGCAGGGCGACCCCGGCGCCGACCAGCCCCGGACCGGGCCCCGCCCCCGCCGGGGTCACCTCGCCCACCGCCTCGCCGACCGCCGCGACCACCGCCTCCGCGCCCGCCCCCAGATCGACCGGGCGGGAGGTCTCCTGGACCACGGCCCCGGTGAGGTCGACGAGGACGGCCCGCAGCGCGTCCCGGTCGAGATGGACACCGACCGCGTGCCCGGCGTCGGGGACCAGTCGCAGGACCGTGCGGGGTTTGCCGCCGGTGGAGCGGCGGTGCCCGGCCTCCGTGGCGAGGCCGTCGGCGCGCAGCCGGGCGGTGATCTTACTGACGGCCTGCGGGGTGAGGCCGGTGCGCTCGGCGAGCTTGATGCGGGTCATCCCGTCGAGGCCGGCCTCGCGCAGCAGATCGAGGACGAGGGCGGTGTTGTGGCTGCGCAGGGCGAGGAGGTTGGCGCCCCCGCCGGGTCCTCGTCCGCCACCCGCCCCGCTCGCGGTCACGCTCATTCCGGTCACCGTTCCGCCAGTTCCGCCGTCGTTCACGGCCCCCATTCTCCCCCCTGCTTGCACTTTGGCAACAGCGTTGCCAAAGTGGGCGCCATGACTGGCATGACTGGCATGACTGGTACGCCGCCGCCTGGTACGCCCGGTGCCCTCGGCACCCCCGGAGCCCCCGGAACCCCGCTGCGGGTCGGCCTCGTCGGCTATGGACTCGCGGGGTCCGTCTTCCACGCCCCGCTGATCGCGGCGACCGGGGGCCTGGTCCTGGACACGGTGGTCACCTCCAGCCCGGAGCGGCAGGAGCAGGCCCGCACCGCGTTCCCGGACGTCCGGACCCTCGGTACCGTGGACGAACTCTTCGGCCGCGCGGACGAGCTGGACCTGATCGTGCTGGCCTCGCCGAACCGCACCCATGTGCCGCTGGCCACCGCCGCCCTCAAGGCGGGCCTCCCGGTGGTCGTGGACAAGCCGATCGCCGCGACGGCGGCCGAGGCGCGCGAGCTGGCCGCCCTCGCCGACGACCGCGGACTCCTGCTCTCCGTCTTCCAGAACCGGCGCTGGGACAACGACTTCCTCACCCTGCGAGGGCTCCTCGCGAACGGCGAGCTGGGCGAGATCCAGCGCTTCGAGTCCCGCTTCGAGCGCTGGCGGCCCCAGCTGAAGGGCGGCTGGCGGGAGTCCGGCGACCCGGCGGAGATCGGCGGTCTGCTCTACGACCTCGGCAGCCATGTCGTCGACCAGGCCCTCGTCCTCTTCGGCCCGGTCGCGACGGTGTACGCCGAGTCGGACGTCCGGCGGCCCGGCGCCCGTACCGACGACGACACCTTCCTCGCCCTGACCCACACCAGCGGCGTCCGCTCCCACCTCTATGTCTCGGCCACGACCGCCCAGCTCGGCCCGCGCTTCCGGGTGCTGGGGTCGAAGGCGGGCTATGTGAAGTACGGCCTCGATCCACAGGAGGCGGAGCTGCGGGAGGGCCGCCGCCCCGGCGCCGACGGGCCCTGGGGGACGGAGCCGGAGGAGCTGTGGGGCCGGGTCGGCTCCGGCGAGTCCCCGCTGACCGGCGGCGGCCGTCCCGAGCCCACCGTCCCGGGCGACTACCCCGCGTACTACGCCGGTGTGGCCGCCGCCCTGCGCGACGGCGGTCCGCCGCCGGTGACCGCGCTGGAGGCCGCCGCCGCCCTCGATGTCCTGGAGGCGGCCCGCCGTTCGGCCCGCGACGGATCGGCGGTGGCCCTGTGAGCCCCACCCCGCGCATCACGCCCGAGCTGACCCCCGGCCTGCCGGAACTGGAGGCGCAGGAACGGCGCCTGGTCTTCCGTACGTTCACCCATGACGACGCCTGGGCGCTGGGTTCGCTGCTGGTGGAGATGGCCCGGGAGCGGCAGGCGCCGGTCGCCGTCGACATCCACCGGGCCGGTCAGCAGCTCTTCCACGCCGCGCTGCCGGGCTCGGCCCCGGACAACGACGCCTGGATCGCCCGCAAACGGCGGGTGGTGGAGCGGTACGGTTCGGCGTCGTACCTGGTGGGGGCGCGATGCCGGGCCAGGGGCACCACGTTCGAGGAGTCGTCCCGCCTGGACCCGGACCGGTACGCGGCCCATGGCGGCTCCTTCCCGATCACGGTGGCGGAGGTCGGGGTGATCGGCGCGGTGACGGTGTCGGGCCTGCCGCAACTGGAGGACCACCGTTTCGTGGTGGAGGCCCTGGAACGCTTTCTGGGCGACACTCTCTGACCCGACCTGCGGCGACACCCTCTGATCGGTCCTATGCGGATTTGTACGGGACCCGTACGGAACCTGCTCGGAATCTGTGCGGACCTGTACGGCGGACACCGCCCCGCCCCCGGAATGATCCGGACCATCTCTCCGGTTGACCCTCACAGCACCGAGGCGGCCAACCGGAGGGATCGGAACAGATGAGCGACAAGACGGCGGACGACCTCAAGCAGCGGCTCGGACGGTACGGCATATGGAGCGGCGCCTTCCGCGCGGAGGGCGCCACCCAGCGGACCGAACTGGACGAGTCGGCCGCCGAACTGGAGGAACTCGGCTTCGGCGCCCTCTGGCTGGGCGGCAACACCTCCCTCGACCTCGCGGCCCCGCTGATCGGCGCGACCCGCACCCTCGCCGTCGGCACCAGCGTCCAGAACATCTGGCTGGACGGCCCCGCCGAGACCGCCGCCGCCTTCGCCTCGCTGGAGGCCACCCACCCCGGCCGCTTCCTGCTGGGCCTCGGTGTCGGCCACGCCGGGCTGGTGGAGCAGTACCGCCGCCCCTACTCCGCCCTGGTCACCTATCTGGACGGCCTGGACTCGGACGGCTTCCCCACCGGACGCCGACTGCTCGCGGCCCTGGGCCCGAAGACGCTCCGGCTGGCCGGGGAGCGGGCGGCGGGCGCGATCCCGTACCTGGTCACCCCGGACCACACGGCGTACGCCCGGGACATCCTGGGCCCCGAACCCCTGCTGGCCCCCGAGGTGGGCGTCATCCTCAGCGCGGACCCGGCCGAGGCACGGGCCCTGGCCAGAGCCCAGCTGGAGCCCTACCTGACACTCCCCAACTACACCAACAACTTCCTCCGCCACGGTTTCACGGAGGACGACCTGACGGACGGCGGCAGCGACCGCCTCATCGACGCGCTCTTCGCCTGGGGCGACGAGACCCGCATCCACACCCGCCTCGAAACCTTCCACAAGGCAGGCGCGGACCATGTGGCCGTCCAGGTCTTCCCCCGGACGACGGACACCGCGCTACCGAGGCAGGCATGGCGGGAGCTGGCAACGCTGGTGGCGTAAAGGCTTTTAGGGGCGCTGGGGGTACCCCCTCTGGGGGAGGAACTGCGCGACCAGCCACAACGCACCCGCACCCACCCACCCCCCTCCCCCGGCGGAGCCCTACGCGTCGGCGAAAACCTGCCGCTGCCTCCCCAACCCCCCGACCTCCAGCTCCACCACATCCCCACCCCGCAGATACGGCTTGGGGTCGGGCCGCCCCAACGCCACCCCCGCGGGCGTCCCCGTATTGATCACATCCCCGGGATACAGCGTCATGAAGTGACTGAGATACCGCACGACCTCCGCGACCGGAAAGATCTGCTCCGCCGTCGTCCCGTCCTGCTGCAACTCCCCGTTGACCCAGAGCCGCAGATCGAGCGCCTGCGGATCCGGCACCTCGTCCGCGGTCACCAGCCACGGCCCGAGCGGGTTGAACGTCTCGCAGTTCTTGCCCTTGTCCCAGGTGCCGCCGCGCTCGATCTGGAACTCCCGCTCGGACACATCGTGCGCCACCGCGTACCCGGCGACATGGGTGAGCGCCTCCTCCGCGGACTCCAGATAGCGGGCCGTACGTCCGATGACCACGGCCAGTTCGACCTCCCAGTCGGTCTTCACCGACCGGCGCGGCACCAGCACGGTGTCATAGGGACCGACCACCGTGTCCGGCGCCTTGAAGAACAGCACCGGCTCGGTCGGCGGCTGGGCGCCGGTCTCCCGGGCATGGTCGTGGTAGTTCAGCCCGATGCACACGATCTTGCCGATCCGGCCCAGCGGCGGCCCGATCCGCAGCCCCTCCGGGTCCAGTACCGGCAGGTCACCGGCGTCGGCGGCGGCCCGGACCCGGTCGAGCGCGGCCTCGTCCGCGAGCAGTGTCCCATCGATGTCCGGCACCAGCGCCGACAGATCCCGCAGCACTCCCCCGGTGTCGAGCAGCGCGGGCCGCTCCGCCCCGGCCGTACCGACTCGCAGCAGCTTCATGGTTCTGTCTCCCTCGATCGCGGCATCCGCCGATGTGTGCGGTCATCGGAGGACTGGTCGATCCTCCAAGCTCAAGGTCCCCTCCCGCAATACCCGGTTCACCCAGTGGACCGGGCGGCGCCCGGACCCGGGGTGAGCCCGCGTCAGCGGTACAGCACCGCGCGCTCGACCGCGGTCCAGGTCGTACTGGTGACGACATACAGCGCGGCGGCGAGCGGCACCACGGCGACGGTGACCAGGGTGAAGAAGGACAGGAACGGCATCACCTTGGTCATCGCGGCCAGCCCCGGCAGCGGCTGGTCCCCCGCGCCGAGGGCGAGGGCGCCGCCCGGCTGCTGGGCGGCCATCATCCGCTTGGTCAGGGTGTAGCTGAAGGTGGCGACCCCGGCGACGAGGACGAACAGCCCGACGTACACCAGCCCGGCCGCGCCGAACGGGCCGCCCTCGGAGAGCGCGTCCAGCCAGCGGTCGCCGAGCGGGGCGGCGCCGAGCCGGTGGCCGAGGAGTTCATTGGTCCGGCCGCCGATGGTGGGGCTGGAGAAGAGGTAGTAGAGGAGGAAGAAGGCGGGCAGCTGGAACAGCCCCGGCAGACAGCCGGCCAGCGGGGAGACCTTTTCCTTGGCGTGCAGTTCCATGACGGCCCGCTGGAGCCGCTCGGGGTTGCGGCGGTGCTTCTTGCGCAGCTCGGCGATCTTCGGCTGGAGCCGCTGCCGCGCCTTCTGGCCGCGCGCGGAGGCCCGGGACAGCGGCAGCACCAGCAGCCGTACGGCCATGGTGAACAGGACGATGGCCGCCGCCGCGGCGGAGGCGGCGAAGAGGGGGTGCAGCAGGTCGGTGAGGCGTTCGACCAGGGTGGCGAAGACGGACATGGGTGAGCCCTCCGGGGGTCTCGTCGTGCCGGAAGTGCCTCTGCCTCGTGGGCAGGGCGGATGGACGGCATGACGACCCGCGCGGGGTCACCGGAAGGGAAGGGGGTGAGAGAGGGGTGCCCTACGCGACGGTCGCCGGGAGGGCGTGCCCGGGTGCTCTGGGGCGCGTTCTGCCCCGGGCGTCGGGATCGCGCTGGGGCAGAAACGCCGTACGGCGTCTGCGGTCCCGGATCGCCGTACGCACCCGGGTCGGCGGTACGGCGGGCGCGGAGCGGGAGCCGAGGAGGGCGCACAGCATGAGCGCGGACCCGGCGGCGGCGGTCGCGGCGAGCGCGACGGTGGCGTAGAGCCCGCCCGCGTCGAGCGGGGCGAACTGGAGGAGGGGCAGGAGGGGCAGGAGGAGAGCGAGCAGCGCGAGGGTGGCGGAGCCGTGGGGGAGCCGCGTACGCGGGCCGGACCGCGTGTAACCATCACCACGGAAGCCGCCGCGAAGGCCGCCGACGGCCGCCGTACCGATCATCACCGCCCCCACAACTCCCCCTCCCCCCTCCCTCTCCTGCTGGTCAGTCGGTCTCGATCGGCGCCAGGAGCCGCTTGGGCTTGAGGAGCGCACGACCCACCGGGTCCGCCGGATCCGGGTCGAGACCCGGGCCGGGCACCATCTCAACGTCCGGCACCGGCACGATCGTTCCACAGGTGGCGCATTCGCCGTAGGAACCGATCTCGGTGCCGCAGACCGCGTGCCGGAAGCGGCGCAGGGTCTGCTGGTCGTAGTGGTCGGTGGCCCAGCGGCCGAGCGAGCGGACGACCGGCCACAGGGCGATACCGCGCTCGGTGAGGACGTACTCGTCGCGCGGCGGTGACTCCTGGTACCGGCGCTTCTCCAGGATGCCCTCGGTGGTGAGGGTCTGGAGCCGGGCGGCGAGCACCGCGCGCGGGATGCCGAGATGGACGAGGAAGTCGTTGTAGCGCCGGACGCCGTAGAGGGCGTCGCGGATCACCAGGAGGGTCCAGCGCTCGCCGACCACCTCCAGGGCGCGGGCGATCGAGCACTGCTGGGTGGCGTAGTCCTTGCCGAGAGCCATGGCATCCACTGTAATCAATTTTCCCGTTGTTGGTTCAATGAATGAACCTAGCGATGCTACGGTGCCGTCATGGATAGGTTCAGTGAACGAACCCTAGAGGTCGAAGCGGGGTCGGGGCCGAAGGCCGGGACCAAGGCCGGGACGAAGGCCGGGATCAAGGCCGGGACCAAGGCCACGGCACCCGCACCGGTGTCGGCAGCGGTGTCGGCAGCGGCACCCGAGGCACCCGAGGCACCCGAGGCACCCGAGGCACCCGAGGCACCCGAGGCACCCGAGGCACCCGAGGCACCCGAGGCACCCGAGGCACCCGCCCCCAACCCCCGAGCCACACTCGCCGTCACCAGCGCCGCCACCGCCCTGGCGCTGATGACCTACATCGCACCGATGGTGACCCTCGCCGACACCGCCGCCGCGCTGCACACCGCGCCCACCGCACAGGCATGGCTCCTCAACGGCACCCCGCTCGGACTGGCGGCGCTGCTCCTGGTCTCCGGCACCCTCGCCGACGACTACGGCCGCCGCCGGATCTTCCTGCTCGGCACCCTCGCCCTAGGTCTGACCACGGCGCTCGGCGCGCTCACCACCACGACCTGGCAGTTCACCCTGGCTCGGGTGGCCCAGGGCGCGGCGAGCGCGGCACTGCTGGCCAGTGCGCTGGGCCTGATCGTGCACGCGTTTCCGGACGCGCGGGGCCGGGTACGGGCGACCGGCGTCTGGGGCGCGTTCGTGAGCGGCGGTATCGCGGTGGGCCCCCTGCTGAGCGGCGCGCTGCCCGGCTGGCGCTGGGTGTACGTGCTGCTGGGCGCGGCGGCGCTGGTGGTGACGGCAGTGGGGTTCCGTACGCTCACGGAGTCCCGTTCGCCGAGGGGGGCGCGGCCGGATCTGCTGGGGGCGGTCACCTTCGGACTGGCGCTGGTGGCGCTGGTCGCGGCGCTGACCCTGGGCCGGGACGGCTGGCTGCGGGCGCCGGTGGGGTGGCTGCTGCTGGCGGCGGTGATACTCGTCGGGCTCTTCGGCGGGGTGGAGCGCCGGGTGAAGGCCCCGATGATCGACCTCTCACTCCTCCGCAGGCCGAGCTTCCTGGCGTCGTCGGCGGGTGGGCTGTTCATGGGGCTGGCGGTGATCGGGCTGTTCAGTTTCCTGCCGACGGTGCTGCAACGCTCGCTGGGTCTGGCTCCGCTGGCCACAGCGTGGCTGTTCCTGGTCTGGTCCGGCCTGTCGTTCGCGGTCGCCCTCCAGGCGAGGCGGCTGAACGGCCGGGTGCCGCCCCGCCATCAACTCACCCTGGGCTTCGCCCTGCACCTGGTCGGCGTCCTGACCATGCTGGGCGCGATCGACGCGGGCTCCTGGCCCCGGCTGCTGCCCGGTCTGATCCTGGGCGGCATCGGCAGCGGTCTGCTCAACGCGGCGCTCCCGCTGCTGGCGGTGGAGTCGGTCCCGGCGACGCGCGCGGCGATGGGCTCGGGGGCGCAGCAGACGTTCCGCTATGTCGGTTCCTGCGCGGGCGTGGCCCTGACGATCGCGCTGGCGACGACGCCGGGCGGCGGCACGGACCTCGCGCTGCTGGTGTCGGCGGGGCTGGCGGGGTTGGGGGCGGTGGGGGTGGCGCTGGCGAAGTGAGGGGGGTGATGTGGGGTGGGGTGAGGTGGGGTGGGGGCGGCTCGTGGGGGGCCGGGGGCCGTGAGGGCGTGGGGCCCGGGGGCCACGAGGGCGTGAGGCCCGTGGGGCCCGGGGGCCATGAGAGCGTGAGGCCCGTGGGGCCCGGGGGCCATGAGAGCGCGAGACTCATTGGGGCCCGGGGCCATGAGAGCGCGAGACTCATTGGGGCCCCTGGGCCCTCGGGAGAGAGTGGGGCGGCCCGGAATGCCCAATGGGTCGGATCCCGGCCCTTGGCCACCCCGCTGTCACCCCTCGGCAGTACGGTGTCCCCCATGCGCCCCGACACGCCTGCCGAAAACGTCGACCACCCCGCCGAGGCGGCCCGCCTGGAGCGAACCGCCGGCCTGTACCCGGAGGACGCGGAGGCCCTGCTGCTGCGGGCCGCCGCCCACCGCGAACTGTCCGGCGACCGCCCCGCCGCGACCACGCTCTACGACCGCCTGCTCACCTCCGATCTCACGCTGGACAGCCCGCACCTGATCCGCGCGCTGAAGGCGTCGAACCTGTGGGAGTACGGGCATGAGGCGGAGGCCAGGGCGATCATCGAGGGCCTGCGGGCGGCGGCGCCGAGGGACCCGGCGGCCTGGGTGATCGTGGCCGAGTCCCTGGAGTCGCACGACGAGTTGGAGGCGGCGCAGGACACCTTCACCCAGGGCGCGCGGCTGCTGATCGGCGCCGCGGAGACGCCTCCGGCGGCGGCGCACCCGCTGCTCTTCGGCCGGCACCGGGTGCGGCGGATGCTGGGTCTGACGCACGACGACTGGGACACCCTGGCGGACACCCTGCACTCGATGCCGATCTCCCTGGACGAACTGCACGACCCGAAGCGGGTGTGGTCCCTGGGTTCGGACAACCCGGCGGAGTTGGAGGCCGAGATCAGCCGCCTCCGCGCGGAACTGGGCGCGTACCGGGAGGCCCTGTCCCGCCCGTACCCTGTGGCGGTCCTGCACTGGCCGGCCTCCGAACTGACGGAACTCCTGACCGCGTACCCGGCGCTGGCGGCGGAGTACCCGTCCCACGAGGAGCACCTCGCGACCATAGAGTCCGACCTGCGCGAACTGTCCGCCTCCGGCACACCGAACCTGGGCATCGTCACGGGCACGGTCCCCTCCTACGAGGCGTTCGCCGCCTCCGAGTCCACGTCCCCGTCCGACCCGTCCCTCCTCCCCCAGTACGCGACGACGCTCGCGGCGCGGGGGCGGGCGGTGGGGTGGCCTCCGGAGGTGGGGGTGGGGTGTTGGTGTGGGCCTGGGAGGAGTTATGGGGAGTGTCATGGGGCCACCGCTCACTGACGGCGGATCTTTCAAGGCTGGGTACGCCCTGCCCCCAGAGCCGCCCGCTAGGGCCTCGAATCACCACCGGATAACTCCGCAGACAGGAAGCGCAGTTGCTCCCCTTCGAAGACGACATCCAGGCCGCCGTCCGCATCGCCCAGCAGGGTCCGGCCGAGGATGATTCCGAGCTCTTCACGGTCCGTGACAAGATCCGCTCCATGGACCCGTCAGGAAGACGGTTCGCTGCTGTCCTTCGCAACACGATCGACCAGTTGCTCAATGGCGAGGTCACGGGTCGCTATGACTGGGAGGAACTGTTCAAGACGGAGAAGACCCATGCGGGAACTCTCGTAGAGATCAATCTCCAGCGGGAGTTCACCTTCGACGACGGTCTCACCATGGACTACCGGATCGCCGGCATCGAGGTGGACTGCAAGTACTCTCAGCGCTTCGGCGGCTGGATGATCCCTCCGGAAGCCATCGGTCATCTCTGTCTGCTCGCATGGGCTGACGACTACCAGAGTCGCTGGAGCGCAGGGCTGGTACGCATTCGCCGCGGCATACTGAACCAGGGAAACAACCGCGATCTCAAGCTCACCATCAAAGCTGAGCACCGGAACAAGATTTCCTGGCTCTGGCAGGATGCGCCGCTGCCGAGAAATATTCTGCTGCACATGGACCCGGCCGACCGCACTGCCGTATTCACCCAGCCGTCCGGGCAGCAGCGCCTCAACGAGCTGTTCCGGCGGGTGCAGCAGCAGCGCATCGGAAGGAATGCCGTGCGCACGGTTGCCCAGCAGAAGGACTACATGAAGCGGGTGCGGGGCAACGGCGGGTCCCGGTCGAATCTCAGGCCCCAGGGAATACTCATCATCGGCGACTACGAAAGCCACCGCAGAGTGGCGCGGGCGCTGAACGTGCCGGTGCCGGAGGAGGGGGAATTCGTCAGCGTCCGCGTAGTACGCGCTGGGGCGCGTCACGCTGCCGTGCCTCAGGTGGAACTTGACGGCCAGCGGTGGGCCGTGGCGGAGGAGACCGACCCGCCGGAAACAGGCCCACAGTTGCCCCGCACTCAGGCAGCAGCCTAGCCACTCCGCCGCCAGCCGATTCACCAGCTTGGATAACACTTTATGCCCCTGACGACCGAGCAGCAGGATCTGATCGAGGGCCACCTCACGGACGCTGAAGCGATCAGCGCCGTGGTTCTCGGGTTCTGCTGGAGTGACTCCGCACTCGCCAGTGCAGCGGATATCAATCTGCATGCTGGAGAAACCCTCGACCAAGCGGCTCACAGGCATGGCTTGGGCTGGAATCCGACCTGGCTTACGGACGCCGGATTTACTCCGTATGACGCCAATGGAACGGAAATTACTGCCGCTGCCGCCGCCGCAGGCCCAATGCACTGGACGCCATCTATAAGAACCTTCCGCTTTGATGACAAGGTTCCCGATACGGCGGCAGGACATAAACTGCGGCGAAGAGTTTCGGCGGAACTCGCGGTGCTCGCGTTGTGGCAGCAAGCTACGGCAAGCCGGGGTATCGTCCTGGAAAGACCAGCCATTCTGAGCCCCAACACCAGGGGAGCCCGGTTCCGGGATTTCTTGATCTACTTTCTTCAGCGCAGCCTTCCTGATGGATGGAAGGTCCGGCATGAAGTCCCCCTCACCCATATCCGGGGGCTCCATATGCGCAGGGACGTCGGGCGCAGGAAGAGCGACATCCTCATCATTGATGAAGGCGACCGCCTGATCGCTGCGCTCTCCTCCAAGTGGTCCTGGCGCTCGGACCGGGGAACCGAGGCCGCTCAGATGGTGCCCCTGACCCGTTACCGCCCTGATGTCCCGTACGCGCTTGCCACTGCCGAGTTCCCCCGTGCTGGGAGCGTGGCACAGGAAAGCGTGGAGGACCGCACCTACCATCTGTGCCCGACGTGGGTGGGGGCATGGGCACTGGTCAATGAACTCCCGCCAGGAGCCTCTCCCAAGGACCAGTGGCCTGATCTGGCATCTCTCCGCCGTGACGGTGTAGTGCGAGCGCGGGCCATGACTCTGAACGGCCTCGATAAACTGGTCGAGGATCTGCACACCAGTGGCGACATCCTATGAGCGAGGACAAGGAAGTGGCGGGTGCGGCGGATGCCGGGTGGCAGCCGCCGACCGGTTCCTGGGCGTCCTCCGCCGCCCGTCGGCGGAATATGCAGGCCATCAGAAACCGCGATACCAAACCGGAGTGGCTTATCCGGCGGCTCGTTCATGCTCAGGGCCTCCGCTACCGGGTCGCGGCCAAGCCCCTGCCTGGCCTTCGCCGCACGGCCGACATGGTGTTCCGTCCGGCGAAGGTCGCCGTCTTCATCGATGGCTGCTACTGGCATGGATGCCCGGAGCACTATGTCCCGCCCAGGACAAACTCGGGCTACTGGTCCGAGAAGGTCACCCGGAATGTCGCCCGCGATCGGGACACCGACCAGCGCCTCATCGAGGCTGGTTGGACGGTGCTCCGGTTCTGGGAACACGAGCCGTCCGAGGACTGTGCAGCACGCATTGCGGCCGAGGTGGAGAAGCAGCGCGGGGCCCTTCAGAAGGAGGAGCCGGGACGCTGATCACTTCCCGTTCTGATCCCGCTCCCGCGCTGCCCGGAGTACGTCGATGATCGATTCACCGACTGCCCTGGCAACAGGTGGCGGGAAAGCATTGCCGACCTGGCGGTACTGGGCCGTCTTCCCGCCCGAGAATTGCCAGTCATCAGGAAATCCCTGAATCGTAGCTGCCTGCCGCACAGTGAGCATCGGCCCGTCAGGGCCGAACAGGTCACGATCCTCGGTCTTCTTCTCTACGCAGGTATCGATGTCGTTGGCGACACCCATCCCTGAAATCCCCAGCTGCTTCCATGCGGTCTTCGCCCGGCTGGGACCTAGATCCGCACCGCCATGCTTCTTCGATCCGCCAACGAGCGTGGGTGCAATGCCTCCGCCCTTGCTCTTGAGTTCAGCGTCACGGTCGCGTGCCGTCGTCCGCCAGCGCTCGAAGGCTGCCTGCGCCCGCTTGGCGAGCTTGCCTTCCGAGTACCGCTGGAACCGCTCACGCATGGACGGCTCCAGGGCCTCGGCAACGCTTACCGGGTCCTCATGCGTCGCCGTGGGCCACTCATACTTGAGGTCCTCAAGAATGTCCTTACGGAACGCCACAAGAATGGCACGGGGCCGTAGCTGCGGAACTCCGAAGTCACTCGCCTCAAGGACCCCCCACCGGGCGACTTTGTAGCCAAGGCCCTCGTCGAAGACCTTCTGACCGTCTTCCGCCACATACCAACCGCTCTGGAGCCTCGCCTCGATCCAGTCGCGGTAGTCCGAGAACTTCGGGTCCATGATCCCGCGGACGTTCTCGATCATCACCGCTCGCGGTGTGAGCTTCTCGACCAGTGCCAGCATGTTGGGAAAGAGATCCCGCTCGTCGGCCTTGCCCAGCTGCTTGCCTGCATGTGAGAAGGGGGGACATGGCACGCCGCCCGCCAGGAGGTCAAGCCAGTCCCGCTGCCTCAGCAGCCCGGCGCCCTTCCTGGCTTCCCGGTCGGGATCGAAGTCCCTGACATCCATCGGTTGAATCGGGTCGCAGTACCTGACCTCGGAGCCCCAGAGCTTGCGCACCTCGATGTTCTGCCGAAGCGTCTCAGCAGCGTGCGGGTCGACCTCAACGAGTGCCACGTGACGGAAGCCGGCCTGATGCAGGCCGATCGCCTGTCCCCCGGCGCCAGCGCAGATCTCGATCGATGTGAACTCAGGCTCCTCCGCCTCGCTGGCGCCCTCAGTTTCCTTGATGCGGGTCATTGCCCCCTCCTTGCAGCCGAACCGTGGCAGACTCATTCAGCAATCCACCATCACTGAGGGTGACAGACCCCACTGACAACGACCTGCCAAGTGTGCAGCACGCACCCCAGTTCACTGCACACGCCTCCGACACGCCGAACATACGTACGATATTGCATATGCGGATTCCTATCTGGACTGAAGACGAGTTGGTGCTGGCCGGAGCCTTGGTCGTGAAGAACGGCTGGCGCGAGCTTCGCGAGGGGGATCCGGAGGTCCAAGAGCTGTCCGAACTCCTTCGCTCGCTGCCGATCCACAGCCCGGAGGCACGCTCGCAGCCCAAGTTCCGGTCCACCGGCAGCGTCAGCCGCAAGACGACGGACTTTGCGACAAACCACAGCGGGCACTCCGGCGGGGCCACTCGGTGCGGCGAGCCCACACTCCTGATGATCAAGGCTTTCACCGAGCGCGAAGCAGAAATGCTCCAGGCCGCCCAGGCCATCGAAGAGGGCATCAGCTCCGGGGAGCTTCACCTGCTCGCCCCGCAGCCCGACGAAGTCGATGCCTCCGGCGCCACAGCCATCGAGGGCCGTCTCCTGGTCCGCCGGGCACTGGCCCGGGAAAGGGACCCGAAGCTGCGCGCACGAAAAATCAAGCAGGTGCTGGCCAGTGGACAGCCCCTTCGGTGCGAGGTCTGCGACTTCGATTTCGCCCGCACCTACGGCGCAGATCTGGGCGAGGGGTACATCGAAGTGCACCATGTCACGCCCCTCCACGTCGCCGGGATCAGGGAAACCCGCCTCGACGACCTCGCCTGCCTGTGCGCCAACTGCCATCGCATGTGCCACAGAAGCCTTCCGGGGGAATCCTGGCGTACGCCGTCCTCCCTTCGGCAGCGCTTGAGCGGGCCGGCCTGAGCAGCCGCCCACGTCACCAGCTCCCAGGCGGCCCCTCGTCGTTCCGGCACCGCGCACACCCACACGGCGGCCACCGATGCGCATCCAGCAGCGTCAGCGGGCCAGGCCCCGCCCGATAAGTACGCCGCCGGGTCCGCCCCACCCGTTCACCATTCGCCCGCACCCGATACGTCTCGATCGTCATCCGCGAGGTCCCCGCCGCGGGCGGCGTCCCGGCGTTCACCGCGCGCCCTCGCCGTCCGGCCGGTGGCAGGGGCACGCGCAGCGCGGGTCGCCGCCCTGCTGGATGGCCTCGGGGTCGCTGTACTGCCACGTATGGCAGCCCGGATGACCGACGTACAGCGTGCACGCCTCGTCTCTCGGGGTCGGGCCGGACATCGCGTTGCAGTCGGGCACGATCCGGAAGGCGTCGGGGCGGTGGCCGTCCGCCCACTGCGCCCACACCTCGCCCTCGCTCGGGTCGTCCAACTCCCAGACCAGGTCGTGGTGGTGGCCGGCGGGGTGCTGCGCGAGGTGGCAGCGCAGCAGGGGCCGTACGTTGGTTGGGTCGCTGGAGTCCTGGATCGACGCGAACATGATGGCGATGAGATCGACCGGCATCATCGCCATGGCGCCGCAGATCCGGGGTCGGCGCCGGGGTTGTTTGATCAGCGAGACCACACCACACCCCCTACTCGGGTGGCTACCTCGGTCACGTACACCACTCCTCTCCGTAGCCATTCCGCTACCGATGGGAGTCAGCGTGGTCTAGAGTGGGTGACCATTCAAGCTGGCAGAGGTGAAGGAAGGGTTGGTCATCGCGCCTTGAACCGCAAGGAGTTGAACCCAGAGAGCAGCCCCGAAGCTGCATACGGCGCCCGTTTACGCAGCTCACGGGAGTCGCGTGGCTGGACGCAGGACGAGCTTGCCGCCCTCACGGAATATTCCAGTCAGCATATTTCGGCGGTTGAAACTGGTCGCAAGCCTCCGACCCGGCGCTTTTCGCGGAGTATGGATATCGCCTTCGGTCTGGAAGGGAAGACGGACACCTTCGAGCGTGCCGCGGACGAGATCCGCAACGGGGCGCATCTGGAAGGCTTCCCGGAGTATGTGAAGCACGAGGCGCGGGCCACGGAGATCCGGCTGTTCGAGTCGGGACTGATTCCCGGACTGCTCCAGACCCAGGAGTACGCGGCGGCCCTGGAGGCGAGCAACGTCAAGCGAGGCTCGATCACCGCGGATCAGGCCGAAGAGCGGGTCACATTCCTGATAGAGCGGCAGGCCGCCCTGGCTCGGCCCTTGCCTCCGCTGCTGTTCGCGGTGCTGGACGAGAGCTGTATTCGTCGGCCTATCGGCGGACTTGAGGTCATGGACAGGCAGTTGGCGCACTTGGTCGAGTTCGCCGAGGAGTCGAACACAGTGCTCCAGATCGCGCCCTACTCGATTGGTGAGGCAAGGCCGTTCAACAGACTGGTCAATCTACTGACTCTGTCTGATCGCTCGGTGATCTCCTACGTAGAGTCACAGACGCACGGGTTCACGGTCCGCGAAACCACCTCGGTGGTACCCCTGTTGAGGGCCTACCATCAGATGCAGGCACACTCACTCTCCCAAGCGGCCTCTGTAGACATGATCACTCAGGCACGAAAGGGCACCCCGTGACGACCGACTCTCACTCTCTCCATTGGGTCAGATCCTCGTACAGCGGCAACGGCGGTTCCTGCGTCGAATGGGCCCCCTCGCACGCGACCACTACCGGCGTCGTCCCCGTCCGGGACAGCAAGCGCCCCGACGGCCCGGTCCTGATGTTCTCCCTCGCGGCGTTCACCGATCTCGTGGCACTCGCCCGCAACGCCGACCTCGGCTGATCGCATCCACCCCCTGAACCCCGCCCGGCAGCACCACCCCGGGCGGGTTTTGCGAAAGGGCACCCTGTGATGAGCGAGCCTCTCAACTGGATCAAGTCTTCCTACAGCGGTGGCGGCGGTCAGTGCATCGAGTGGGCCCCCGACCGCGCCACGGCCACCGGCGTCGTCCCCCTCCGCGACAGCAAGCGCCCCGACGGCCCGGTCCTCATACTCTCCCTCTCGGCCTTCGCCGGACTGCTCACCCTCGCCCGCGAAGCCGACCTCCGCTAGGCACTCCCCAGAACCCCGTCCGGTCGCGGCGCGCCGGGCGGGGTTCCTGTGTTCCGTCGCCTCTTCATTACGCCCGTCATACGTACGCCACCCCTACCTTTGCTGTCGATAACCTATCTGGAGAGATCCCCTCCACTAAATGGCCCTCGCGGGCAGGAAGGGCACACCCATGTCTCCAGAGCCATCTCCAAAGCCATCGCCTGAGCCATCTCCAGAGCCACCACTCACCCTTGAACAACCCACCCACCCCCTCAACCGCCGCTCCTTCGTCGCCGCCACCGCGACCGTCACCGCCGTCGCCGGACTCCCCCTCGCCGGCGCCGGACCGGCCACCGCGGCCCCCGCCACCGCACCCCTCCCCGCCGGCCGGCCCACCCCCGTCACCCTCACCGTCAACGGCCGGTCGCGGACCGCCGGCGTCGACACCCGTACCTCCCTCCTCGACCTGCTCCGTGAGCATCTCAACCTCGGTGGGACGAAAAAGGGCTGTGACCAGGGCGCCTGCGGAGCCTGCACCGTGCTGGTCGGGGAGCGGCGCGTCAACGCCTGTCTGACGCTCGCCGTGATGCACGAGGGCGCCGAGGTCACCACTATCGAGGGCGTCGCCGATGGGGATGAGCTGCATCCGTTGCAGCAGGCGTTCATCGATCATGACGGGTTGCAGTGCGGGTACTGCACGCCGGGGCAGATCCTCTCCGGCATCGCGTGTATCGCCGAGGGGCACACCCGGTCCCGCGCCGAGATCCGGGAGTGGATGAGCGGGAACATCTGCCGCTGCGGGGCGTACACCAACATCGTGGCCGCCATCGAGCAGACCTCCAAGGAAGGGTGAGTGACGCGACCATGCATCCCTTCGCGTTCAGCAAGGTCAGCAGCGAGCGTGCCGCGCTCAGCGCCGGTGCCCAGGGTGGGCGGTACATCGCCGGCGGGACCACCCTCGTCGACCTCATGCGGGAGACCGTCGAGCGGCCCGAGCACGTCGTCGACATCAACGCCCTGCCCTACCGCCGGATCGAGAGCGGAGCGCTCGGACTGCGGGTCGGGGCGCTGGTGCGGATGAGCGATCTCGCCGCCCATCCCGCCGTACGGTCCACCTACCCCGTCCTCAGCCAGGCGCTGGAGCTGGGCGCCTCCGCGCAACTGCGCAACATGGCGTCCATCGGCGGGAATCTGATGCAGCGGCCCCGCTGCCCGTACTTCCGGGATGTCCACTCGGCCTGCAACCGCCGCACCCCGGGAAGCGGGTGCGACGCGCGGGACGGCGACAACCGGATGCAGGCCATCCTCGGGACGAGCGAGAGCTGTGTGGCCACCCACCCCTCCGATCTCGCCGTCGCCCTCGTCGCGCTCGATGCCGTCATCCATGTGCGGGGGCTGGACGGGGCCCGGGAAATTCCCGTGCAGGAGTTCTTTCTGCGGCCCGGGGACACCCCGCAGCGGGAACAGGCCCTGTCGCCGGGTGAGTTGATCACCGGCATCACCGTGCCCGCCGGGGCGCACACCCGGCGGTCCGGGTATCTCAAGGTGCGCGACCGGCAGTCGTACGAGTTCGCGCTCGCCTCCGCCGCCGTCGCGCTGGACATCCGGGGCGGGGTCATCCGGGGCGCCCGGGTCGCCGTCGGCGGGGTCGCCACCGTTCCCTGGCGGCTGCCGCGCGTCGAGCGGGCGCTGATCGGGCAGCGTCCCGGGCGCCGGACCTGGGCCGATGCCGCCGCCCTCACCGCCGAGGGGGCCGTACCCCTCGCGCACAACGGCTTCAAGGTGCAGCTCGCCGAACGCACCGTCCGCCGCCAACTCACCACCGTAGGAGGGCAGTAGGCGATGACCACCCCCGTCCCCAGTCCCGCGCCCACCACCACCCCCGTCACCCCCTTCGTCCCCTCCGTCACCGGGCAGGCGCTCTCCCGGGTCGACGCCCGCCGCAAGGTCACCGGCGCCGCCCTCTACTCCGGCGAGCAGCGCTTCGAAGGGCTGCTGCACGGCGTCATCGTCAACAGCACCGTCGCCCGCGGCACCGTCACCGGCGTGGACGCCGAGCGCGCGCTCGCCCACCCCGGGGTCCGCCAGGTGCTCAGCGACTTCAGCGGGCTCACCCTCGCCCACCGCGTCGACCAGCTCGTCTTCTACGGCCAGCCGGTCGCGATCGTCATCGCCGACACCCTGGAGGCCGCCACACACGGCGCCTCGCTCGTGACGGTGTCGTACGACCGGCAGGACGCCGTCACCGACTACGACGACCCCCGCCTCACCACCACCACCGCCCCCAACAACCCCGACTACCGGCGGGGCGACCCGGACGGCACCTTCCGGGCCGCGCCCGTACGGATCGATCTCGATCTCACCGTCAGCCGGGAGAACCACAACCCCATCGAGCTGCCGACCACCGTCGCCCAGTGGGACGGCGGCCGGCTCACCCTGTGGAGCAAGTCCCAGTGGGTGCAGGGCTCGATGCGCACGGTGGCGAGCGCTTTCGGGGTGCCGGTCGCCGATGTCCGGGTGCTGTGCGAGTTCGTCGGCGGCGGCTTCGGCCAGGTCATCCGGACCTACGACCATGTCGTACTGGCCGCCCTCGCCGCCCGCGAGACCGGACGGCCCGTCAAGGTCGTACTGACCAGGCGCCAGTGCTACTACGGCACCGGCTACCGGCCCGCCAGCCGCCAGCGCCTCGCCCTCGGCAGCAACGCCAGCGGCCGGATCAGCAGCCTGATCTACGAGGCCCGCACCGAGACCTCGCGGTACGAGGCGTATGTAGAGGGGCTCACCGATCTGCCGAAGTTCCTGTACGGGATTCCGAACACCAGCGCGGTCTACCGGCTCACCGCCATCGACACGCAGTCGCCGTCCTCCATGCGCGGGCCCGGCGTCGTCACCAGCGCCTTCGCCCTGGAGACCGCCATGGACGCCCTCGCCCACGAGGTCGGCGTCGACCCGGTCGAACTGCGGCTGCGCAACGAACCCACCCGGGACGAGGTGCTGGGCCTGCCCTTCTCCACCCGCAAGCTCCGCGAGTGCTACACCCTCGGCGCCCGCCGCTTCGGCTGGTCCCGGCGCAGCGCCGAGCCGCGCTCCCGCACCGACGGCGATCTGCTGATCGGCATGGGCATGGCCACCGCCTGCTACCACAACAACCGGCGGGACGTGGGCTCCCGGGCCCGCGTCGACGCCGACGGCACGGCCACCGTCTTCACCGCCACCAGCGACATGGGCGTCGGCACCACCACCTCCGTGATGCAGGTCGCCGCCGACGCCCTCGGGCTGCCCGCCCGCTCGGTCACCTTCCGCCTCGGCGACTCGACCTACCCCACCGCGCCCCCGCACGCCGGTGCCACCACCATGGCGAGCGTCGGCTCCGCCGCGTTCGTGACCTGCACCGCGCTCAAGGACCGATTCATCGCCATGGCCGTCGCCGACCCCGGATCCCCGCTGCACGGGGTCGAGCCGGAGCGGGTGCGGGCGCGGGACGGGAGGCTGGAGACGACCTCCGGTCCGGCGGCCCGCGACACCTACCGCGCACTGCTGCGCCGCGCCGGGCTGCCCGGTCTGGAGGCCACCTCCACCTGGGGCCCCGGGGACATCGACACCCGGATCTCGACCTATGGCTACGGGGCGGTCTTCGCGGAGGTGTCCGTGGACCCGCTGCTGGGGCTGGTCCGGCTGCGCCGGATGTTCGCCGCGTTCGATGTCGGCCGGGTGATCAGTCCCAAGCTCGCCCACAGCCAGGCCATCGGCGGCATGGTCGGCGGCATCGGCATGGCCCTGCTGGAGGGCACCGTCACCGATCACCGGGACGGCCGGATCGTCAACGCGAGCCTGGCCGACTATCTGGTGCCGGTCAACGCCGATGTCCCGGAACTGGACGCCGCGTTCATCGACACCGACGATCCGCAGGCCGACCCCATCGGCGTCAAGGGGCTCGGCGAGATCACCATCGTCGGCGTCCCGGCGGCGATCGGCAACGCGGTGTTCAACGCGACCGGGCGGCGGGTGACGGACCTGCCGATCCGTCCGGAGGCGCTGCTCTAGCGTCAGGTCGACCCCCGTCGGGACCGGGGGTTTTCCGCGCGCTGGCCGATTCCGGCGGTCGAACGGCCGCTCCCTGTGTACCTTGCCCGAATGGCTGACACGGCTGACACCGAGGGCACGGAGGGCACGAAGGACACGGAGGACACGGAGGACACGGAGGGCACCGGGAGCGCGGAGGGCACGGTGAACACGGAGAGCGCGGGGAGCACGGGGAACGTAGGGCGCGCGGACGGCACCGGCGCCACCGACGGCACCCGGTTGGGGAAGGAAGCCGCCCGGCGGCTCGCGGCGCTCCCCGGGTGCGAGATCACGGCCGGACTGAGCGAGGCCGAACTCACCCGCATCGAGCACACCTACGGCTTCGTCTTCGCCGCCGACCACCGGGCCTTCCTGGCCGAGGGGCTGCCCGTCGCCTCCCCGCCCAAACGCGGCGCGGCCTGGGAGCAGCCCTGGCCGGACTGGCGCCACGGCGACCCGGAGGATCTGCGGTACCGGCTGGAGTGGCCGGTACGGGAGGTCCTGCGGGAGGTGGAGCTGGGCGGCTGGCACCAGCGGGCCCTCGGCGCCCGGCCCCGTGGGACGCGGGCGGCCGTCGACATGGCCCAGCGCAAGCTGGCCCAGGCCCCGGCGATGGTCCCGGTCTACGGCCACCGTTTCCTGCCGGCGGGGGGCGGGTCGTACGGGCATCCCGTGCTGTCGATGTGGGGCACGGCCATCCGGTGCCACAGCGATCACCTGGTGGACTACGTCGAGCGGGAGTTCGCCGGGCTGGACGACGGCGGGCCGTGGGACCAGGAGACGACGGTGGCGGTCTGGTCGGACTTCGTGAGCTGGCGCCCGTAGGCGATCCCGCCCGTCGGCCCGTCCCGTGCCCGGGGTTAACCTCGAAGTGATCGATGCATCGATCCCGGTACTCAGGAGGCAACGATGGCCAAGGTCCCCACCGCGCTGGTCGCCGCGAGCGGACTCGTCGGCGGGTACGGCGTCGCCCGCTGGACCAAGCGGCGCGAGCTGGGCGGGGCCGTGCTGGCCGTCGCCGGAGCCGCCGCCGCCACGCAGTGGCGGGCCCGCGCCGGGGGGACGGCGGCGGGTGCGCTGACCGCCGGGTATGTCGCCGCGTTCGGGGCGTCGCATCCGCTGGCCAAGAAGGTCGGCGCCTGGCCGGCGGTGTTCGGGGTCGCCGGGGCCGTCGCCCTCGCGTCGTGGGCGGTGGCCGACCGCAAGGCGTGAGCCCCGGGCCACCGACCGGACGGCCCCGCTACGGCGCGGGTGGCTCCGCCTCAGCCCAGGTGACCCAACGCCCGCCACCTCCCAGGTGACCCCGCCTCAACCAGGTGACCCGGCCACCGCCCGGGAGACCCCGGCCTCAACCAAGGTGACCCCGCCGCCACCTGGGAGGCCCCGGCCTCAGCCAACGTGACCCCACACCCGCCTAGACGGCCCCGCCGCCGCCCAGAAGGCCCCGGCCTCAGCCAACGTGATCCCGCACCCGCCCGGGTGGCGGCCCCGTCTCAGCACAGGTGCCCCCGCCACCGCCCGGAAGGCCCCGGCCTCAGCCAAGGTGACCCCACACCCGCCCGGGTAGCGGCCCCGCCACCTCCCAGGTGACCCCGCCTCAACCAGGTGACCCGGCCACCGCCCGGGAGGCCCCGGCCTCAACCCAGCCGACCCCGCCACCGCCCGGGAAGCCCCGACCTCAGCCAACGTGCCCCCCAGACGGCCCCGTCTCAGCACAGGTGCCCCCGCCACCGCCCGGAAGGCCCCGGCCTCAACCCAGCCGACCCCGCCACATCCCAGGAGGCCCCGGCCTCAGCCAACGTGACCCCACACCCGCCCGGGTGGCGGCCCCGCCACCCCCCAGGTGACCCCGCGCCCCCCATGTGGCCCCGCCACTCCCCATGTGACCCGCCACCCCCCACGTCACCCCGACCTCACCCCCGGAACGCCCTCCGGTACCCCTGCGGGCTCGTTCCCACCACCTTTCGGAATCGCTCTCGGAACGCCGTCGGGGACCCGAACCCGGTCTGCGCGGCGATCCGTTCCACCGGGTACGCGGTCGTCTCCAGCAGATGCTGGGCCCGCCGCACCCGCGCCCGGTGCAGCCACTGCACCGGCGTCGTACCGGTCTGCTCGCGGAAGCGGCGGTTGAGGGTGCGGGTGCTCATCCCGGCGTGGGCGGCGATCTCCTCCAGGGTGAGATCCCGGTCCAGTTGGTCCTCCAGCCAGCCGAGCAGCGGTTCCATGGTCGCCCCGGCCGGTGCCGGGGGCGGGTCGGTGACGATGAACTGGGCCTGGCCGCCCTCCCGTTCCAGCGGCATCACCGACATCCGGGCGGTGTGCGCGGCCACCGCCGAGCCATGGTCCTTGCGGATCATGTGCAGACACATGTCGAGCGCCGCCGCCGCGCCCGCCGACGTCAGGAACTGGCCGTTGTCGACGTACAGCACATGGGGATCGACGGTCACTTTCGGATAGCGGGCGGCCAGATCCGGCGCGGCGAACCAGTGGGTGGTGGCGCGCAGCCCGTCCAGCAGTCCGGTCGCCGCGAACAGGAACGCCCCGACGCACACCGAGGCGATCCGGGTGCCGTTCGCCGCCGCCGCGCGCAGTGCCTCGGCGACCCCCGGCGGCAGCACCTCGGGCGGGTTCTCCACGCCGGGCAGCACGATGGTGTCGGCCTCCGCGAGCAGTTCGAGACCGTGGGGCGCGCGCAGGGTGAAGGGGCCCGCGGTCACCTCCCCGCCCACCGAGCAGACCCGCACCCGGTACGCCTCCCGCCCATCGGGCAGCCGCGCCCAGCCGAACGCGTCGACGGGCGCCGAGAGATCGAACGGAATGACCCCGTCCAGGGCGAGTACGGCCACGGTGTGCATGGCTGGATGGTAGGGGTGCGACGGGTTTCCGCCAAGCGGCCCAGCAGCGCGCTCAGCGGCCCATCAGGGCATCAGGCCGGTGCATCAGGCCGCCATCATCCCTCCTCAGCTCGCTGGCGAGAATCCGTTGATGGCTGGCATTTCCGCCACTTCTCCGCCGCCCCACGGGTGCCTAGTCTCGACGCCCGTGACCAAGTTCCTGCTCTCCGTCCATGTCATCGCCGCGATCGTCGCCATCGGGCCCGTCACGGTCGCGGCCAGCATGTTCCCGCCCGCCGCCCGCAAGGCCCTGGAGGCGCCGGACGACCCCGGCGCCACCGCCACCGTGGCGCTGCTGCACCGGATCTGCCAGGTGTACGCGGCCATCGGCGTGGTCGTCCCGGTCTTCGGGCTGGCCACCGGAAGCGCCATGGGGGTGCTCGGGGACGCCTGGCTGATCACCTCGATCGTGCTGACGGTGCTGGCCGCGGCCGTGCTGATGCTGCTGGTGCTGCCCCGGCAGAGCGCGCTGACCGAGGGGCGGGGGACGCGGGAGACGACCGTACGGCTCGCCATGTTCACCGGGATCTTCAATCTGCTGTGGGCGACCGTGACGGTGCTGATGATCGTGCGACCGGGGTCCACCACGGGTGCGTAGCGGGGCGCGAGGGGCCCAAGTGACAGCCGGGTTTCGGGCAGATCGCCGGGAAACGACGTCACACCCCTTGTGGAGAAGTAATCTCCACTTTACTTTCGACTCTCGCGCACTGCCGCTCCCCGCACCGCCGATGCCCGAGGAGTCACCCCATGCCGCTCGCCCTTCTGTCCCGGTCGGGACACCGCGCCAGACGCCGCCTGACCGCCGCGGTGGCCTCGGCCGCCGCCTGCTTCGGCCTCCTCGCCGGGACGGCACAGGCGAGCAGCGCCGAGCGCCCCACCACGCCCTCCACGACCACCCCCGCCTACACCAGCCGGCTCGATGTCCCCTACGCCTCCGCCCCCGGCCAGGTCCTCGATCTGTATGTCCCCGAGGGCGCCCGCAAGAAGCTGCCGCTGGTGATCTATGTGCACGGCGGCGGCTGGTTCGCCGGTGACAAGACCGAACTCCAGCGCGTCCCCGCCTGGGACTCCCTGCTCGGCCAGGGCTTCGCCGTCGCCTCCGTCAACTACACCCTGGTGCCCGGCGCCCGCTTCCCCCAGCAGATCCACGAGGTGAAGGCCGCCATCCGTCATCTGCGCGCCAACGCCGCCTCCTACGGGCTCAACGGGAAGATCGGTCTGTGGGGCGGATCGGCCGGCGGGCAGATCGCCGCGCTGGTCGGCACCAGCTGCCGGGTGCCCGCGCTCGAAGGGTCCATCGGGACGACCGGGCCGTCCAGCTGCGTCGATGCCGTGGTCGATCTCTCCGGGCCGAACGACCTCGCCTCACTGACCGGCCATCCGGCGCTGGACCCGGCCGCCGCGAACTACCTCGGCTGCCCGGCCGGGCTGGCGTCCTGCTCCCCCGAGGTGCTGGAGCGGGCCAACCCGATCACCTATCTGTCGTCGTCCCCCCGCCGCCCCCCGGCGTTCCTCCTCGGCCATGGTGACGCCGACCCGCTCGTCCCCCTCGCGCAGAGCCGGCTGCTCTACTCCGCGCTGAAGGAGGACTGCGGCACCGCCGCCCTCTACACCCTGAAGGGCCAGGACCACTTCTTCCCGTTCTCCGGCGCGCTCTCCGCCCCGTACCCCGAGCAGACCGTGGAGACCACCCGGGGCTGCCGCCCGACCCGGACCAGCACCTCACCGGCGCTGAGCTTCCCGACCCTGGGGGCCTTCTTCCGCACCCATCTGCGCTGACCCGGCCGGCCCACCCTCAGCGGTGGGCCAGTACGTTCACCACCCATCCGTGCGGCGCCCGGACGAAGAAGCGCCGCACACCCCACTCCTCGTCCCGGATCTCCCGGACGATCTCCGCGCCCGCCGCTCTCACCTGTGCGTACACCGCGTCGACATCCTCGACCTCCACGCTCAGATCGGGGACGACGGGCGCGGTGCGCTCCTCGGTGAAGAAGCTGATCTGGGCGGCGGGGTCGGTGGGCGAGGCCAGCGTCATCACCCAGCCCATGTTCATCACCTCGCGCAGCCCCAGCAGCCCGTAGAACTCGCGCTGGGCGCGCAGCTCCGCCGCCGAGCTGACCTGCACATCCGGCACCACCCTGCGCACGGTCATCGGCCCCTCCCCCTTCGCGTCGCACTCATTTCGCGGCACGCGCTCATGTCGTCGCAGTCATTTCGCTGCACGCGCTTCAATGTCGTCGCACGCGCTCATGTCGCCGCACTCGTGTCGCCACGCGCGCTCATGTCTCCGCACTCACTTCATCGTGCCCGACACCACTGACAACGGGGTCGCGATGTCCTCCAGCGACCGGCGTTCCGCCTTCACCGCCAGGAACGCCGCCACCAGGCCCGCCGCGCACATCAGCGCCGCGCCGATCCGGAAGGCGAGCGCGGTGTCGCCGACCACGCCCGAGGCGGTGAGGTCGGCGAAGAGCAGCGGCCCGCTGATCCCGCCGGCGGCGGTGCCGAGGGCGTAGAAGAAGGCGATGGCCATGGCCCGGGTCTCCATCGGGAAGATCTCGGAGACGGTGAGATAGGCGCTGGAGGCGCCCGCCGAGGCGAAGAACAGCACCACGCACCAGCAGGCGGTCATGGTGTTCGCGGTGAGCGAGCCGCGGTCGAACAGCCAGGCCGTGCCGAACAGCAGGATGCCGGAGAGCAGATAGGTCGAGGAGATCATGATCCGGCGGCCGACCGTGTCGAAGAGCTTGCCGAGCAGCAGCGGGCCGAGGAAGTTGCCCGCGGCGATGACGGCGAAGTAGTAGCCGGTGTGGCCGGTCGGCACATCGAAGAAGGTGATCAGGATGGAGCCGAAGCCGAAGGTGATGGCGTTGTAGAGGAACGCCTGGCCGATGAAGAGGGAGAGGCCGAGGACCGCGCGGCGCGGATAGCGCTGGAAGACGGTCCGGGCGACCAGCCCGAAGCCGATGCTCTTGCGCTGGTGGATGGTGAGCTCACCGGCGGGCGGCGGCAGCGGCTCCCCCTTCTCCAGCTCGATCTCGTGTTCGACCGAGGAGACGAGTTCCTCCGCCCGGTCGCCCTGGCCGTGGATGAACTGCCATCGCGGACTCTCCGGCACATGCCTGCGCACCAGCAGGATCACCAGACCGAGAACGACCCCGAGGGCGAAGCTGAGCCGCCAGCCCAGGTCCTTCGGGAAGATGTCGGTGTCCAGCATGACGATCGACAGCAGGGCCCCGCCGATCGCACCGAGCCAGTAGCTGCCGTTGATGATCAGATCGACCCGGCCCCGGTACAGGGAGGGGATCAGTTCGTCGATGGCGGAGTTGATCGCCGCGTACTCGCCGCCGATGCCGAAACCGGTCAGAAAGCGGAAGAGGAAGAACCACCAGGACTCGAAGGACAGCGCGGTCATCGCGGTGGCGCTCAGATAGACCACCAGGGTGATCATGAACAGTTTTTTGCGGCCATGGCGGTCGGTGAGCCAGCCGAAGAACAGCGCGCCCGTGCAGGCACCGGCCACATAGAGCGCGGCGGCGACCCCGGTGACCTGGGCGGAGGAGATGGCCAGCCCACTGCCGTCCTCGGCGAGCCGTCCGGCCACATTGCCGACGATCGTCACCTCCAGACCGTCCAGGATCCAGACGGTCCCCAGGCCGATGACGATCATCCAGTGCCAGCGCGACCAGGGCAGCCGGTCCAGCCGGGCGGGGACGGCGGTGGTGACGGTACCGGTCTCCCGGAGGACGGGGGCGGCGCCTTGGGCGCCGGGTGCGGTCCCCTTGGCGCCGGGTGCGGTCCCCTTGGCGCCGGGTGCGGAGCCCTTGCCGAGGGGCGCGGTGCCGGGCCCCTGGACGCCGGGTACGGGTGGACCCGGAGGACCCGGAGGACCCGGAGGACCCGGAGGTCCCGGTGGTTTCGACCGTTTCGGGGGTTTCGGGGGTTGCTGGGACCCCGGTGGTTTCGGGGGCTCCGAAGTCCCCGATGGCCCCGGTGGCCCCGAAGGCGCCGATAGCCCCAGGAGCCCCTGATCAGGCGCCCCAGTCCCCGGCCCCGGCACCTGCGCCGACGACCGCGACCGCCAGGACGGCTCCGACGACGGCTCCGGCGACGGCTCCAACGGCGACCCCGACGACGACTTCGGTGACGACTCCGGCGACGATTCCGACTCCGCTGCTGTCATGGCCCGCTCCCTCTGCGTCGAGGCGACCCTTGCCGGGTGCCCGGGACCGGAGCGGGGTGGCCCGCGGCCCGGAGGTCATGCCCCCAGCATGCGCGAGACCGTGTAGATCAGCAGCCCGGCGAGCGAGCCGACGACCGTGCCGTTGATCCGGATGAACTGGAGGTCACGGCCGATGTGCGCCTCGATCTTGCGGGTGGTGTGCTCCGGATCCCAGCTCGCCACGGTGTCGGTGATCAGCGAGGTGATCTCGTCGCGGTACGTGGTCACGACATGGACCGCCGCGTCCTCCACCCAGCTGTCGACCTTCTCCTGGAGGCTGGGTTCGGTGGCCATCCGGGCACCCAGCGACAGCAGCGAGGACCGCACCCGCAGCCGCAGCTCACTGCGCTCGTCGTCGGCCGCCGAGACGATCATGGTGCGTACGGCCGTCCAGGCGGACGCGATCAGATCCTGGACCTCGCCGCGGCCCAGCACCTCGCCCTTGAGCCGCTCCACCTTGGTCCGGGTCTCGGTGTCGGACTGGAGGTCGGAGGCGAAGTCGGTGAGGAAGCGGTCCAGGGCGCCGCGGGCCGGGTGCGAGGGCATGTCCCGCATCTCGGCGCAGAACCGCAGCAGCTCCTTGTAGACCCGGTCGCCGATCCTGCGGTCCACGAACCGGGGGGTCCAGCCGGGCGCCCCGCCCTGCACCGCGTCCATCACGGAGTCGCCGTGCAGCACCAGCCAGTCGTGCGCCCGGGTGACCACCATGTCCACGATCCGGGTGTGCCCGCCGTCGGCGACGACCTTCTCCAGGAGTTTGCCGATGCCGGGGGCGATCTCCTGGGCGTTCGCCCGCCGGGTGATGGCCTCCCCCACCACCGCCTGGACATCGGAGTCCCGCAGCACGGTCAGCGCCCCGCGCAGCGCGGTCGCCAGCTCCGCCGTGACCCGGTCGGCGTTGGCCGGCTCGGCGAGCCAGGCACCGAGCCGGCTGCCGATGCCGACGGCGCGCAGCCGCTGCCGTACGACGGTCTCGGAGAGGAAGTTCTCGCCGACGAAGTCACCGAGCGCGACGCCCAGCTGGTCCTTCTTCCGGGGGATGATCGCCGTGTGCGGGATCGGGATGCCGAGGGGGTGCCGGAAGAGGGCGGTGACCGCGAACCAGTCGGCGAGCGCGCCGACCATGCCCGCCTCGGCGGCGGCGGCCACATAGCCCGCCCAGGGGCCGGCGCCCGCGCTCGACGCCCATTTCGCCAGGACGTAGATCACGGCCACCAGGAGCAGCAGCCCGGTCGCGGTGAGTTTCATCCGCCGTACGCCGCGCTGTTTCTCCTGATCGGCGGCGGAGAAGGTGGTCATCGCGCGCGCCCCGGCACGGTTGCCGGGGGCGCCCGAACGGGCATTCTTCTCCTGCGCGGCAGTTGCCCCAGTCACCTCAGCCGCGTCTATACCCGACTTGACCGGCTTCTCATCGACTTCCGTACGATCCATCCGCTCCACCCGTTCGCGATCCCCCACAGCGCCATTGTCCCTTCCTGACCGACTCCCGGAACGGAACAAGAGTTCCCGGCGTCTGTCCGGTCGGGACGGCGCGACGGATCGAGGGCCTGTCCGCCGCCGGAGAGGAGATCCAGCACCGCCATGACCAGGCGCCACGACCACCTGCTGCTGACCGCGCTGCTCGCGCTGGTCGTCGCCGTGTCGGCCGGCATATACGTCGGGGTCTCCACCGGCCCGGCGCGGACGGCGGGCCCGGTGACCGAGCGGGCCGCCGGGCAGTCGGCCGAGCCCGCCTCCACGGGGGTCTGGGTGGGCTCCTGGTCCGCGTCCCCGGCGGGCGCCGAGCCCGGCACCGAGACGGACGGTCTCGCGGGCCTGTCGCTACGCCATGTGGTGCACACCGGTGCGGGCGGCACCCGCGCGCGGATCACCCTCTCCAACCTGTACGGCCGGCAGCCGCTGACCGTCACCCACGCCACGATCGCCCTGGCCGCCGGGGAGGGCACGGCCGCGGCGGTGCCCGGCAGCATGCGGCGGCTGACCTTCGCCGGGGGCACCCGGATCGTCGTCCCGGCCGGGGAGCAGCTCGTCAGCGACCCGGTGGAGCTGCGGATCCCGCACGACAGCGACATCCTGGTCACGACGTACTCCCCCACCGGCGCCGGGCCGGTCACCTACCATCCGCGGGCCCGCCAGATCTCCTACGCCGCCCAGGGCGACCAGGCCGCGCGGGCGAGCGGCGCCGGGTACGCGGCGCGGGGGGACGCCTGGCGGTATCTGACCGCGCTGGACGTCCTCAGCCATGAGTCCGACGGGACGGTGGTGGTGCTCGGGGACTCGCTGACCGACGGGGTGACCTCGTCCGTGGGCGAGAACCGGCGCTGGACCGATGTCCTGTCCGACCGCGTCCGCGAGGCGGTGGCCTCCGGCTCGGCCGATGTCCCGCGCTACAGCGTGGTCAACCAGGGCATCAGCGGGAACCGGATCCTCGCCGACGGGCTGGGGCGCCCCGCGGACAATCCCAGCGGGCTGAACCGCTTCGACCGTGACGTCCTGGACCGCACCGGGGTCCGGGTGGTGGTGATCGCCCTCGGCGTCAACGACATCCTGCGGCATCCGGGGACCGCCGATCCCGAGCGGATCCTCGACGGTCTGCGCACCCTGACCGACCGGGCGCACGCGCGGGGCATGAAGGTGGTGGGGGCGACCCTGATGCCGTTCCATGGCCACCGGGGGTACACGGAGGCGCGGGAGGGGGTACGGCAGCGGATCAACGCGGAGATCCGGGCGGGGGGGGTGTTCGACGCGGTCGCCGATTTCGACCGGGCGGTGCGCGACGCGTATGACCTGCGGCGCCTGGCCGGGGAGTACGACTCGGGGGACCATCTGCATCCGAGTGACCGGGGGTATGCGCGGATGGGCGCGGCGTTTCCTCTCCCGGCCCTCCGGGGTTCCGCTCCGGCCCGGCTCTGACGCTCGCCGTAGGGGTTGATCCGGTACGCAGGCTGCGGCCGGTCACCGGCCGATCGCGCGGTTCCTCGCGCCCCTGAAACGCCCTTAGGCCCTTGTGGCCCACCCTGCCCGGCCCACTCCCACCCCACTCCCGCAGCGGCACCCGCCGGCGCGACAAGCGGCAACGCCCCGCCCGGCCCACCTGCTCGCGGCGGAACGCCGTCGTCACTCCTCCCGCCGGCGCTCCCGGTGGTCGTCCAGCATGCGGCGGTGGGCGTCGTAGATCTCGTCGCGGTACTCCTGGTGCCGTTCCCGCAGGGCCTGCCGCCGCTCCAGGCGGGCCTGGCGCCGCTCCTCCTTCAGGCGCTGCCGCTCCGCCCGCGTCACCTTGCGTTCGATCTGGACGCCGCCCCAGAAGGCGAAGCCGGTGACGACGACCCGCGGGGCGCCGGGGTCCCCCGGCACTCCGTCCTCGCGGTGGTCGAAACCGCCCATGACCCCGATCCCGCGCACCACCACCTCCACCCCCGGCGGCACGATCACCGTCACCCCGCCCATGACGGCCACGCAGTTGATGACGACCTCGCGCTCCGCGAAGTCCGCCTCGCGCAGATCGATCTCGCCGCCGCCCCAGAACGCCACGCAGTTGAACTGCTTCGGCACCGTCCAGCGCCCCTTGCGCTGGAACGCCGCCAGCACCGCCACGCCCCAGGTCGACGAGCCGGGCGCCCCGGTGACGCGGTCCACCCAACCCGGCCCCTCCTCCGGCCCCTTGACCAGGGACACCGACGGCGCGGCCACCCCGGCGCCGGGCAGATCGCGGGTGATCGGCGCGAGTTCGCCGTACGTCCGGGCCTGGTACGTCTGGTCGAGCCGCTCCTCGAACTCCGTCATGTCCAGCCGCCCCTCCGCGAGGGCGTCCCGCAGGATCTCGGCGACTCGCTCACGATCGGCGTCGGAGGCACGCAGCTCCGGGGCATCGTCGGTCATATCAGCAGCCTACGAGTTTCGAACGCCCGGCACTACGCGGCTCCCGCCCGGTCCGCGTACATCCGCGCGATGACGGCCTCGATGTCCGGCTCCCGTACCGACAGGTCCACCAGCGGGTACTCCGCCGCCACCCGCGCCACCAGCGGCGCCGCCGACTGCGCGGCCGGGAAGGCGAGCCACTGGCGGGGGCCGTCCACCCGGACGACCCGGGCGGGCGGGACGTCGATCGGCGGCAGCTCGCGCTCCAGGTCGACCACCAGGGTCCGTTCGCTCTCGCCCGCCTCGTGCAGCCCGGCGAGCGGGCCGTCGTACATGAGGCGGCCGTGGTCGATCACCATCACACGGGAGCAGAGCTGTTCGATGTCCTGGAGGTCATGGGTGGTGAGCAGGACCGTGGTGCCCTGTTCGGCGTTGAGGTCGCGCAGGAACTCCCGGACCCTGGCCTTGGAGATGACGTCCAGGCCGATGGTCGGTTCGTCGAGGTAGAGGACCTCGGGGTCGTGGAGGAGGGCGGCGGCGATGTCGCCGCGCATCCGCTGGCCGAGGGAGAGCTGACGGACCGGGACGTCCAGCAGCTCGCCGAGTTCGAGGAGTTCGACACAGCGGTCGAGATTGGCGCGGTAACGGGCCTCCGGGATGCGGTACATGCGGTGCATCAGCCGGTAGGAGTCGATCAGCGGGAGGTCCCACCACAGGGTGGTGCGCTGACCGAAGACGACCCCGATCCGCCGGGCGAGGCGCCCGCGCTCGCGGGACGGGTCGATCCCGGCCACCCGCAGCCGGCCCGCGCTCGGGGTGAGGATGCCGGTCAGCATCTTGATGGTGGTGGACTTCCCGGCGCCGTTCGGCCCGATGTAGCCGACCATCTCGCCGCGCGCCACGGTGAAGGAGATCGAGTCGACCGCCCGCACCTCCCGGCGCTCCCGCTTGAGGAAGCCGGTCCGCTTCCGGACGTCGAAGACCTTCTCGACACGGTCGAGTTCGATGAAGCCGCCCCCCTGCGGCCCCCGCTCCCGCTCCCGCCCCTGCCCCTGCTCCGCCATGTTCTCCAGCACCCCTCTCTGGCTTCTCTGGCCTCTCTGGCTTCTCTAACTTCCCGTGCTCCGGTACGTCCGCAGTCCCGCCCGCCAGGCCAGTCCCGCCAGCGCGCAGCATCCGGCGGCGACCAGCGGCGTGGCGAACGCCGTCCACGCGGGCAGGTCCAGCGGGTAGGGGCGGCCCAGGACGTAGGTCGCGGGCACCCAGTTGACGAAGGCGAGCGGCAGGACGAAGGTCACCCCGCGCACCAGGTCCGTGCCGAAGACGGTCGGCGGGTACTGGAGCAGCGTCGTCCCGCCGTAGGTGAACGCGTTCTGCACCTCGGAGGCGTCCTGGGCGACGAACTGGAACGCCGCCCCGGCGACGAACACCGCGCAGAAGATCAGCCCCCCGCTGAGGATCATCACCGGCATCAGCAGCAGCCGCCCGGCCGTCCAGTCGAGGTCGAGATGGAGCAGCGCGTAGCCGAGGACCAGCGAGCCCTGGACGACCCGGCCGAGGCGGCGCAGGGCGAAGCGGTCGGCGGCGACCTGTGCGAGCACCGGCGCGGGGCGCACCAGCAGGGAGTCCAGGGTGCCGTCCCGGACCCGGCGGCCGAGCCGGTCCATGGAGCCGATGGCCAGGTCGGCCAGGCCGAAGGAGATGCTGGACAGACCGTAGAGCAGGGCGATCTCGGGCAGCGCGTAGCCGCCGAGGGCGTCGACGCGGGAGAACATCAGCAGGATCGCGATGAAGTCCAGCCCGGTGGCGAGGAAGCTGCCGAGGGTCGTCATCACGAAGGAGACGCGGTAGGCCATGGTGGAGCGGATCCACATGGCGACGATGAGGACGTACACGCGCAGCCCTTCCCGCAGCCGCCCACCGACCACCACCTCCCGCCCATCACCCGCCAGCCCGCCCCCACCCACCGACCCGGCACGCGGAGGCCCGGCATCCGGCCGCCCGGCACGCGGGAGCCCCGCATCCGGCTGCCCGGCACATGGGGGCCCGGCATCCGACCGCCCGGCACGTGGGAGCCCGACATCCGGCCCCCCGTCACCCGACACCCCACCGGCCACGGCACCCCCACCAGCCACCACCCCCTCCCCACCAGCCGACCCAGCACCTGGCCCTCCAGCCCCCGACACCTCACCAGTCACCACCCCACCCCCACCCATCGCCCCGGCACCCATCGCCCCGGCACCCGCCGACCCGGCACCCGCCGACCCGGCACCCGGATGCCCGGCATCCGACCCCTCGCCACCTGACACCCCACCGGCCACCACCCCGTCACCACCCGACACCCCACCGGCCACCACCCCCTCCCCACCCAGCCCCCCACCGGAGGTGTCACCCACCTTGGACCACCACCCGTCGCGTAGCCGCCGACTGGAGCAGGCGGCCGGCCGTGAGCAGCGCCGCCGCCCAGGCCGCCTGGAAGGCGAACGTGGTGCCGAGGTCGGCACGGCCGAGGAGGACGTCGGCCGGGGCCTGGAGCAGGGCCGACCAGGGCAGGGCGCGGACGATCTCGCCGAGCGCGCCGGGGAAGACATTGAGCGGCAGCAGCATGCCGGAGCAGAAGAAGCCGAGCAGCCAGGCGAGCTGGCTCATGCCGACGCCGTCCAGCAGCCAGAACGTGCTGAGCGCCACCAGATAGCGGATGCCGAAGCTGACCAGCATGCCGAGGGCCACGGCGATCACGAAGGCGGCCCAGGTCCCGGTGTCCGAGGGCAGCGCGGCGTCGAAGGCCAGGGCGCCGAAGACGAAGGGCAGCACCCCGCGCGCGAGGAGCTGGAAGAGGGCCCGGCCCAGATCGGTGGCGAGCCACCAGAGCTGGAGGTCGGCGGGCCGGTAGAGGTCGATGGCGATGTCGCCGGTGCGGATGCGGTCCATCAGCTCGTCCTCGAAGCCGCCGCCCCCGATGGCCATGGTCGACAGCAGGGCCTGGCCCAGCCACACATAGGTGACGGCCTGGGCCTGGTCGTAGCCGCCGAGGTGGGGGCGCTGGTCCCACAGGGCCAGATAGGTGTAGACGAGGATGATGCCGAAGACGGTGTTGGTGAAGACACCGGCGGCGGTGGCCACCCGGTAGGTCGCGTACCGTCGTACTCCGCTCGCGGCGACGGCGAGGTACAACCGTCCCGAGCCCACGTTCACCAGCCTCTCCTTCGTCGGCGACCGGCCAAGACAGCCAAGCGCAGGAGCCTAGCGAGCGGGCCGTGACGCACGCCACCGCATTTTCGGGCCGGTCGCGTGCCGCCGACCGGGAACGGTTCGGGCGGTGCGAGAGTCTTCCACTGGGGGCGTGAAGCGTTACTGAGGGCGTACGGGGAATCACGTACGACGCGAAACAGGAGTCCGTGCACGAGATGAGCGACCAGCCGCAGCCGCAGCAGCCGACCGAGGGCTCGGCACCGCAGCCACCGCCTGAGGGGGCGCCGCCGGAGGGCGGCAGGAAGAACCGGCCGAAACGGACGGGCTGGCGGCGGCTGATCCCGACCTGGCGGATCACGCTGGCCACCGGTGTGATCGGCCTGCTGCTGCTCGGCGGGCTGTTCTTCCTGGGCTACTCCCTGGTGAAGATCCCGCCGGCGAACGCGCTGGCGACCAAGCAGAGCAATGTGTATCTCTACGCGGACGGCTCGCAGCTGGCCCGGGACGGCGAGGTGAACCGGGAGAACGTTCCGCTGTCGGCGATCTCCAAGGACGCCCGCAACGCGGTGCTGGCGGCGGAGGACCGCGAGTTCTACACCCAGTCGGCGATCGACCCGAAGGCGATGGTCCGGGCGGCCTGGAAGACGGCGACGGGCGAGGGCAAGCAGTCCGGGTCCACGATCACCCAGCAGTATGTGAAGAACTACTACCTGGCGCAGGAGCAGACCGTCACCCGCAAGGTGAAGGAGTTCTTCATCTCGATCAAGCTGGACCGGGAGAAGAGCAAGGACCAGATCCTGGAGGGCTATCTCAACACCAGCTTCTTCGGCCGCAACGCCTACGGGATGCAGGCCGCGGCCCAGGCGTACTACGGCGTCGACGCCAAGGACCTGGACGCGGCGCAGGGCGCCTATCTCGCGTCGTTGCTGAACGCGCCGAGCGAGTACGACGTGATCGCCAACCCGCAGAACCGCGGGGCGGCAGAGGCCCGCTGGGACTATGTGCTGGACGGCATGGTCAAGAAGGGCTGGCTGGAGGAGTCGGAGCGGGCCGGGCTGAAGTTCCCGGTGCCGAGGGAGGCGACGCTGTCGACCGGGATGTCCGGGCAGCGCGGCTATCTGGTGGAGGCGGTCAAGCAGTATCTGACCGAGCGGGAGATCCTCACCCCGGAGCAGTTGGAGGCCGGCGGCTACCGGATCACCACCACCCTCCAGAAGCCCAAGCAGGACGCCTTCGTGAAGGCCGTCGACGACCAGCTGATGTCGGAGCTGGACAAGAAGGACCGCAAGGTGGACACCTTTGTCCGCGCGGGCGGCGCCTCCATCGACCCGAAGTCGGGCGAGGTCGTCGCGATGTACGGCGGCATCGACTACGTCCAGCAGTACACCAATGGCGCCACCCGCCGGGACTACCAGGTGGGGTCCACCTTCAAGCCGTTCGTGTTCACCTCGGCGGTCGACCACTCCGCCAGCACCCAGAGCGGCCGGACCATCACCCCCAACACGGTGTACGACGGCAGCAGCGAGCGCCCGGTGGAGGGCTGGAGCGGCGGCCCCTACGCCCCGGAGAACCAGGACCAGGTCGACTACGGCGACTTGTCCGTGCGCGAGGCCACCGACAAGTCGGTGAACTCGGTCTACGCCCAGATGGCGGTGGACGTCGGCCCCGACAAGGTGGTGGAGACCGCGCGGGGCCTCGGGCTGCCGGAGGGCACCCCGTCGCTGGACGCGGTCCCGGCGGTCGCGCTCGGGGTGGCCACCGCGAGCCCGCTCGACATGGCGCAGGCGTACGCCACCCTCGCCGACCACGGCCGGTACGGGGCGTACACCCTGGTGAAGAAGATCACCAAGGAGGGCGCGGAGGACATCCCGGTGCCGAAGCGCAAGACCAGCCGGGTGATCAGCCGTGAGGCCGCCGACACCACCACCTCGGTGCTCCAGAGCGTGGTCGACAACGGCAGCGGGGTCGCGGCGCAGGCGGCGGGCCGTCCGGCGGCGGGCAAGACGGGTACCGCGGAGAAGGACAAGGCGGCCTGGTTCGCCGGTTTCACCCCGGAGCTGGTGACGGTGGTCGCGGTGATGGGCCAGAACCCGGAGACCGCCGCGCAGGAGCCGCTGTACGGGGCCATGGGCCTGGAGCGGGTGAGCGGCAGCGGGCCGCCCGCGGAGATCTGGGCGCAGTACACCGAGGACGCCCTCAAGGGGGTCGAGGTGACCGACTTCGATCTCCAGGTGCAGGACGGCGCCGAGGACTGGGTGTATCCGTCGACGCCGCCGAGCAGCGGCGACCCGGACCCGGAGAACCCGTCCGAGGTGGCGGAGCCGCCCACCGGGGAGCCGGACAACGGCACCGGTGGCTCCGAGACCCCGAGCGGGCCGAGCACCGGTACGACGGACGGCGGAGCGGCGGCCACCGGCGGCGCGACCGGCAGTACGGCCGACGGGGGCACCACCGGCGAGACCACCGGGAGCGGCGGTACGGCCGACGGAGGGGCGACCGGCGGGGAGACCGGCACCGGGGGGACCACGGGCGAGACCCCGAGCGGCGGCGCCGACAGCGGCGGCGGGACCGACGCGGGAACGACGACGGGGACCGGCGGACTGCCGACGACACGCCGGCAGTGACCGGTCCCCGGGCGGGGCGGCCTCCGGTCAGTGACCGGAGGTCGCCTTCAGGCCGACGACGGCGACCAGCAGCAGGGAGATGAAGAAGATCCGGGCGGCGGTCACCGGCTCACCCAGGATGGCCATCCCGAGAATCGCCGCACCGGCCGCCCCGATACCGACCCAGACGCCGTAGGCGGTGCCGATGGGCAGGGTCTTGGCGGCCTGCGCCAGCAGAATCATGCTGGCGGCGATGCCGATCCCGGTGAACACACTGGGCCAGAGCTTGGTGAAGCCCTCGGTGTACTTCATCCCGATCGACCAGCCGACTTCGAGCAGACCGGCGATGAGCAGCAGAATCCAGGCCATGTCAGGCACCTCCGAGACGTCGTGTCACGTCTTGATCACTGAACGGGGGTGCGTCGTCTTTGCGTTTCGGCCCGGTACGGCGCGTCTCGTCGGGATGCCTTCCAAACATAGCAAACGACAGGGAAAAGGGCTGGTGACGATGGTCACCAGCCCTTCAGAACCGCTACTTCACAGGTCGCCGCTGTCCGGCTGGCGGCCCGGCGATCTAGAGATACAGCCCCGTCGAGTCCTCGGAGCCCTCGAAGCGGTCGGCGGCGACGGCGTGCAGATCCCGCTCGCGCATCAGCACATACGCCACCCCGCGCACCTCGACCTCGGCGCGGTCCTCGGGGTCGTACAGCACCCGGTCGCCCGGCTCCACGGTCCGTACGTTCTGCCCCACCGCGACGACCTCGGCCCAGGCCAGCCGGCGGCCGACGGCCGCGGTGGCCGGGATCAGGATGCCGCCGCCGGACCGCCGCTCGCCCTCGGCGGTGTCCTGGCGGACCAGGACCCGGTCGTGCAGCATGCGGATGGGCAGCTTGTCCGGGTGGGTGCTGGAGTCGTTCGTGTTGGCGCTCACGGCTCGAACCTACCTGCCTTCACCACCGTCCTCCGTCCCCGGGTCAGCCCTTGCGGCGCCGGGTGGACAGGGCCAGCAGGCCCACCACACCGACGGTGACCAGGGCGAGCGGCACGATCCGTTCCAGGCGGGGGGCGCCCTCGTCGGTGACGAACCGCTGCCGCACCTCGGTCACGGCCTTGTTGACCTGCACATACGCCTTGCCGAGTGTGTGGTCGACCTGGGCCGCGGCCTTGGCCTTGGCGTCGCCCACGATCGTCCTGGGGTGGACCCGGACCCCGATCTCGTCGAGGGTCTCGGCCAGCACCTCGCGGCGGCGCTGGATGTCCGCCTCGATCTGCGCCGGGGTTCTGGTGTCCGACGTGTCCGCCACCGTACGGCCTCCGAAGTTCTGCTGATGCACTGTTCCGGACAGTCTGTCAGCTTCCCGGCGGACCGCACTGTCAGCGCCCCCGGTTACGCTCGATCCCATGAGTGAGCGACTCCAGCCCGGGGACGTGGCCCCCGCCTTCACCCTGCCCGACGCCGACGGCAACGATGTGGCCCTGGCGGACCACAAGGGCCGCAAGGTCATCGTCTATTTCTACCCGGCGGCCCTGACACCGGGCTGCACCAAGCAGGCCTGCGACTTCACCGACAACCTGGACGTGCTGGCCGCCGCCGGGTACGACGTGATCGGTATTTCGCCGGACGCCCCGGAGAAGCTCGCGAAGTTCCGCGAGAAGGAGCACCTCAGGGTGGTGCTGGCCGGGGACCCGGACAAGAGCGTGATCGAGCCGTACGGGGCGTACGGCGAGAAGAAGAACTACGGCAAGACCTATCTGGGCGTCATCCGCTCCACGGTCGTGGTGGACGAGGAGGGCAAGGTCGAGCGCGCGTTCTACAACGTCCGGGCGACGGGCCACGTGGCGAAGATCATCAAGGATCTGGGCATCTGACGCCCCTGCCCGGCCAGTAGCATGGCCGGGCAGCAGCAGGCGGCCGTGGTGGAATTGGCAGTCACGCTGGGTTTAGGTCCCAGTGGGGTAACTCCCGTGAGGGTTCGAGTCCCTCCGGCCGCACCACACCTCTCTTCTTCTAGATCAGCTCCCGGACGACGGGCACCAGCGCGCGGAACGCCTTGCCGCGGTGGCTGATCGCGTTCTTCTCCTCGGGGCTCAGCTCCGCACAGGTCCGGTCGTAGCCGTCGGGCTGAAGGACCGGGTCGTAGCCGAAGCCGTTGGTCCCGGCGGGTGTGTGGCGCAGGGTGCCGCGCAGTCGGCCCTCGACCACCCGCTCGGTGCCGTCCGGCAGGGCGAGGGCGGCGGCGCAGGCGAAGTGGGCGGCGCGGTGCTCGTCGCCGATGTCGGAGAGCTGGGCGAGCAGCAGATCGAGATTGGCCCGGTCGTCGCCGTGCCGTCCGGCCCAGCGGGCGGAGAAGATGCCGGGGGCGCCGCCCAGCACATCGACGCACAGGCCCGAGTCGTCGGCGACGGCGGGCAGGCCGGTGGCCCGGGCGAGGGCGTGCGCCTTCAGCAGGGCGTTCTCGGCGAAGGTGACGCCGGTCTCCTTGACATCCGGGATCTCCGGGTAGGCGTCCGCGCCGACCAGCTCATGGGAGAGTCCGGCGTCGGCGAGGATGGCCTTGAGTTCGATGAGCTTCCCGGCGTTGCGGGTGGCGAGGATCAGGCGGGTCATGCCCTCAAGTATCGCGGGCCGCCCGCAGCGCCGGTCAGATCGGGTCTGGTCGGGTCAGGTCGGGTCCCTACGGGGTGCAGACCTTGGTCAGCTCACCGGCGGCGTCGGTGACCGGGCTGATGTCCGGGGTGGTGTCCCCGTTCTCCACCGCGGTGTTGACGTTCTCGACGGCCTGCTGGAGGTCGTCGACCGCCTGGGAGACATCGGTGTTGTCGGTGGTGTCCCCGATCTCGTTCAGGTTGTCCTCGATGGACTGGAGGGACTCGCTGAGCTGGGTCGGGTCGTTCGCCGCCGCGTCGACGGCCTGCTGGAGGTCGGTGACACTGTCGGCGATCGCGTCGGCGGTCTGGACGCAGTCCAGCGCCGTGCTGACGGCGTCGCAGCCGGTGGTCAGGCCGGCGGTGAGCGCGACGGCCGCCAATGTGGCGGCGACGGCTGCGGTGCGGCGACGGCGGCTCGCGGCCATGGAACGGTCCCCTCCCTCGGATGCGGGCCGGGACGCGGCCCGTTGCCGCCCCCTGTGCCCTCCACTCCCGGCCCCGGGCGGTGGCCCGGGACCCGGTCGGGCCCGGCGCCCCGGACGGTGTCCGCCCCGGCTGCCGGTGCCCTGAACTGCTGGCCGGGCGCACAGGGATCAGCCATGCGCCCGTACCCGTAGTGACGCCGGGACGGGCGGCCACGGTTGCCCGTGCCGACCGGCTCCTTTGGTGCGCCCTTTACTTGCCGATTACTTTTCGAGGACCGTATCAAGTGCGGCGCGCTGCGCGGCGGCCAGTTCCCCGCATCCGGCCACGGCCAGGTCCAGCAGGGCGTTCAGCTCCTCGCGGGCGAACGGCTCGGCCTCGGCGGTGCCCTGCACCTCCACGAAGCGTCCGTCACCGGTGCAGACCACGTTCATATCGGTCTCGGCGCGTACGTCCTCCTCGTAGCGCAGGTCCAGCAGCGGGACCCCGTCGACGATGCCGACCGAGACCGCGGCGACCGTGCCGGTGAGGGGCTGGCGGCTGGCGCGGATCAGCTTCTTGCCGTGGGCCCAGGTGATGGCGTCGGCGAGGGCGACATAGGCGCCGGTGATGGCGGCGGTGCGGGTGCCGCCGTCGGCCTGGAGGACATCGCAGTCGAGCACGACGGTGTTCTCGCCGAGTGCCTTGTAGTCGATGACCGCGCGCAGGGAGCGGCCGATCAGCCGGGAGATCTCGTGCGTACGGCCGCCGATGCGGCCCCGGACCGATTCGCGGTCGCCGCGGGTGTTGGTGGCGCGAGGCAGCATCGCGTACTCGGCGGTGACCCAGCCCTCGCCGCTGCCCTTGCGCCAGCGCGGGACGCCCTCGGTGACGGAGGCGGTGCAGAAGACCTTGGTGTCCCCGAAGGAGACGAGGACGGAGCCCTCGGCGTGCTTGCTCCAGCCGCGTTCGATGGTGACCGGGCGGAGCTGCTGGGGGGTGCGGCCGTCGATTCGTGACATGCGCTGAGCCTAGCCCCCTGCGGGGAGGCCCCTTACCGGCAGGTACGGCGTCGGCCAGGGCGGCGGACCGGGGCACAGGAAAGGGGCACAGGAAAGGGGCACGGGAAGGGGGCACACGAAGGGGGCCCCTCCGGCGCGATGCCGGAGGGACCCTCTCACCTCACCTCGTGATCACCTCACCCGAGGCGGGGGGTCACATCATGTCTTCGATGTCCGCGGCGATCGGATCGGCGTCGGTGCCGACGACGACCTGGATGGCCGTGCCCATCTTGACCACACCGTGGGCACCGGCGCCCTTGAGAGCGGCGTCATCGACCAGGGACGCGTCGGCGACCTCGACCCGCAGGCGGGTGATGCAGCCCTCGATCTCCTCGATGTTCTCCAAGCCACCGAGCCCGGCGACGATCTTCTCAGCCTTGCTGGCCATGTTCCTTCTCCCTGATCCGAACCGCTTTGTCGCAGTAACCCACAGTTGGCCCAACTTCGCGAGCGGTCATGCCGTCCGTACCGAATGATGGCGACACGACAGCGGAACCCTCTGTCAACTGGTCTACACCACCGCATCGACCGCCGCCAAACCCGGCCCCACCGGGCGGAGTCCGAGAGGAGCCCGATGAGCGCCGAGAGCGCCGGGAACGCCGTCAGTCCCGGACGGGCCCGCTGGAACAGTCTGTTCCAGGGGCTCCAGAAAATGGGCCGAAGCCTTCAACTGCCCATCGCCGTCCTGCCCGCCGCGGGCATCCTCAACCGGCTCGGGGAACCGGACGTGTTCGGCGCCGACGGGCTCGGCTGGACCAATGTCTCCCGGGTGATGAAGGGCGCGGGCGGTGCGCTGCTGGATCCCGCGCTGGGGCTGCCGCTGCTGTTCTGCGTCGGGGTGGCCATCGGGATGGCGAAGAAGGCGGACGGCTCGACCGCGCTGGCGGCGGTCGCCGGGTTCCTCGTCTACTACTCGGTGCTGCGCCAGTTCCCGGCGGCCTGTCCGGAGGGGGCGTGGGTGGTGCCGGCGGGCTGCCAGGAGGAGGACGGCACGGTCGGGCCCATCACCTACCAGAACCCCGGGGTCTTCGGCGGGATCATCATGGGCCTGCTGGCCGCCTACTTCTGGGCCCGGTTCCACCGCACCCGGCTGGTCGACTGGCTGGGCTTCTTCAACGGGCGCCGGCTCGTCCCGATCATCATGGCGTTCGTGGCCATCGCGTTCGCCTCGCTGTGCCTGTGGATCTGGCCGCCGATCGGCAGCGGGCTGGAGAGCTTCAGCAACTGGCTGGACGGCCTCGGCGCCTGGGGCTCGGGCCTCTTCGGCCTCGCCAACCGGGCGCTGCTGGTGATCGGGCTGCACCAGTTCCTGAACGTGCCCATCTGGTTCCAGTTCGGCTCGTACACCAAGCCGGACGGCACGGTGGTGCACGGTGACATCAATATGTTCCTGGCCGGCGACCCGGGCGCGGGGCAGTTCACCACCGGGTTCTTCCCGATCATGATGTTCGCCCTGCCGGCCGCGGCGCTGGCCATCACCCACACCGCGCGGCCGGGCCGCCGCAAGGAGGTCGGGGGTCTGATGCTGTCGGTGGCGCTGACCTCGTTCGTCACCGGCATCACCGAGCCGATCGAGTACTCGTTCCTGTTCGTCGCGCCCGTGCTGTACGCGGTGCACGCGGTGCTGACCGGGGTGTCGATGGCGGTGACCTGGGGGCTGGGGGTGAAGGACGGCTTCAGTTTCTCGGCCGGACTGATCGACTACGCCATCAACTGGAACCTGGCCACCAGACCCTGGCTGATCATCCCGATCGGCCTGGCCTTCGCCGCGGTCTACTACGTGATCTTCCGGTTCGCGATCACCGCGTTCGATCTGAAGACGCCGGGCCGTGAACCGGAGGACGAGGTGGAAGACGTGACCAAGGTGTAACCCCCTTCACAGCCGCCTCAACTAGCGTCCGCCCCAGGGCCCTTGGACCCCGCGTCCGAGGGCCTTTCGGCATGCCCCCGATGGCCCGCGGATTGATCCGGAACGGCATCCCAGGACGTTATGAAAGGTGGGTTCCTTATGCGCAGCTCATCTGCTACAACAGGTCTACACCACTGAGTGGTGTAGACCACCACCCGTTGGAGGAAGTATGAGCTCCGCCACCACCACGGCGGCCCCCGCGAAGAAGCGGGGATCCGGTCTGTTCCAGGGCCTCCAGAAAGTCGGCCGCAGCCTTCAGCTGCCGATCGCCGTGCTGCCCGCGGCGGGCCTGCTGGTCCGGCTCGGCCAGGACGACGTCTTCGGCAAGGACGGCCTGGGCTGGGACAAGGTCGCGTCGGTGTTCGCCAACGCCGGCAGTGCCATCACCGGCTCTCTGCCCATGCTCTTCTGTATAGGCGTGGCCATCGGCTTCGCCAAGAAGTCCGACGGCTCCACCGCTCTCGCCGCCCTGGTCGGCTTCCTGGTCTACAGCAAGGTCCTGGAGTCCTTCCCGGTCACCGAGGCCGTCGTCCAGGACGGTGCCGACGCCGCCGCCACCTACAACAATCCCGGTGTGCTCGGCGGCATCATCATGGGTCTGCTCTCGGCGGTCCTGTGGCAGCGGTACCACCGCAAGAAGCTGGTGGACTGGCTCGGCTTCTTCAACGGACGGCGGCTCGTCCCGATCATCATGGCGTTCGTCGGTGTCGCCGTCGGTGTCTTCTTCGGGCTGGTCTGGGAGCCGATCGGTGAGGGCATCAGCAACTTCGGCGAGTGGATGACCGGTCTGGGCTCCTTCGGCGCCGCGCTCTTCGGTGCCATCAACCGCGCGCTCATCCCGATCGGCATGCACCAGTTCGTGAACACCGTGGCCTGGTTCCAGCTCGGTGACTTCACCAACGCCGCCGGCGAGGTCGTCCACGGCGACTACAGCCGCTTCCTCGCGGGTGACCCCGAGGCCGGTATGTTCATGTCCGGCTTCTTCCCGATCATGATGTTCGGTCTGCCCGCCGCCGCCATCGCCATCGCGCACGCCGCCCGCCCCGAGCGCCGCAAGGCCGTGATGGGCATGATGGTCTCGCTGGCGCTGACCTCGTTCGTCACCGGTGTCACCGAGCCGATCGAGTTCTCGTTCATGTTCATCGCGCCGCTGCTGTACGTCATCCACGCGGTGCTGACCGCGCTGTCCATGGCGATCACCTGGGCCCTCGGCGTCCACGCGGGCTTCAACTTCTCCGCGGGCTTCATCGACTACGCGCTGAACTGGAACCTGGCCACCAGGCCATGGCTGATCATCCCGATCGGTCTGGTCTTCGCCGTGATCTACTACACGGTCTTCCGGTTCGCGATCGTGAAGTTCAACCTCACCACCCCGGGCCGCGAGCCCGAGGAGGAGATCGAGGACCTCACCAAGGCGTAACCCCCGCAGGGGCGTAAACCCCACCCTCCCGGGGTGCCTCCCCCATACGCCCCTGACAAAGGCCCCGGCATCATCACGATGCCGGGGCCTTTCTCCTGCCTGCGGGTCCGCTCAGATCTCGTACGTCACCCTCGGCGCCGCCAGTTCCGCCGGGCCGTCGTACACCGCGCGGGCGTCGGCCAGATTGTGCTGGGGGTCGGTCCACGGGGGGATGTGGGTGAGGACCAGGCGCCGGGCGCCGGCCCGGTTCGCGGTCTCGCCCGCCTCGCGCCCGTTGAGGTGCAGATCCGGGATGGACTCCTTGCCATGGGTGAACGCGGCCTCGCACAGGAACAGGTCCGCGTCCCGGGCGAGTTCGTCCAGCGCCGGGGTGACCCCGGTGTCACCGGAGTAGGTCAGGGACCGCCCGCCGTGCTCCACCCGGATGCCGTACGCCTCCACCGGATGGGCGACCCGGTCGGTGTGGACCGTGAAGGGGCCGATCTCGAAGGTGGAGGGCTTGACGGTGTGGAAGTCGAAGACCTCGCTCATGGAGGAGGCGGTGGGGGTGTCCGCGTAGGCGGTGGTCAGCCGGTGTTCCGTGCCCTCCGGTCCGAAGACCGGGATCGGATCGCACCGGCCGCCGTCGTGCCGGTAGTACCGCGCCACGAAATAGGCGCACATGTCGATGCAGTGGTCGGCGTGCAGATGGCTCAGGAAGATCGCGTCGAGGTCGTAGAGACCGCAGTGGCGCTGCAACTCACCCAGGGCACCGTTGCCCATGTCGAGAAGCAGCCGGTAGCCGTCGGCCTCGACGAGGTAGCTCGAACAGGCCGATTCCGCGGACGGGAACGACCCCGAGCAGCCGACGACGGTGAGCTTCATGAAACAGAAACCTCCGCTGGCGGATATGGAGAGACGGGGGTCGTGCGGTTTGTCGAGCGTAAGGCGCAAAACGTCCGGTCGCTCCTCCGGCAAGGTCTGTTGTGGGCGAACTCACCTGTGGTGTCACCGGTTCGGCTGGACGGACCGGGTCCGGCCGCCGGGCGCGTCGGGGACCCGGTCGTGGGGGTCGTGCCGGCGGGCGGGCGGGGCCGGTACCGTCGTCGGTATGGACACGTCATGGTGGCTCGCGCTGGCGGCGGTCGTCCTGCTCGCGCTGGTCGCGGCGCTGGTGGACGGCTGGGGCCGCGGCAGCAGGCCGGGCGGCCGGACCACCCGGCCGCCCGGACATCCGGGGCGCCCGGGGCGCGCGGCGGGACCGGGCCCGAGGGCCGGGGAGATCTGGTGGGCCGAGGTGCCCTACGAGGACGGGCCGGGCGCCAAGGACCGGCCCTGTCTGGTGCTGTCGGTGCGGGGGCGGCGGGCGCTGGTCGCCAAGATCACCACCCGGTACCGGGACGGACGCGCCGGGGTGATCCCGCTGCCGCCGGGCTCGGTCGGTGACGCGCAAGGCCGCCCGAGCTTCCTGGAGACGGACGAGCTGCGCCGGGTCCCGGTGGGCGGCTTCCGCCGCCGGGTGGGCGCGGTGGACCCGGCGCTGTGGGACCAGGTCCGGCATCTGGCGAGGTGACCGGCCCGGGTCCCCGGGGGTGGGGCTACGCCCAGAGCTGGCCCTGGAGGGTCTCGATCGCTTCCTCCGTCGTCACCGCGGTGTAGACGCCGGTCGACAGATACTTCCAGCCGCCGTCGGCCACGACGAAGACGATGTCCGCGCTCTCGCCGGCCTTCAGGGCCTTCTGGCCGACCCCGATCGCGGCGTGCAGCGCGGCGCCGGTGGAGACGCCCGCGAAGATGCCCTCCTGCTGGAGCAGCTCCCGGGTGCGGGTGACCGCGTCGGCGGAGCCGACCGAGAACCGGGTGGTGAGCACGGAGGCGTCGTACAGCTCCGGGACGAAGCCCTCGTCGAGGTTGCGCAGTCCGTAGACCAGGTCGTCGTAGCGCGGCTCGGCGGCGACGATCTTCACGTCCGGCTTGTGCTCGCGCAGGAAGCGGCCGACGCCCATCAGGGTGCCGGTGGTGCCGAGTCCGGCCACGAAGTGGGTGATCGACGGCAGGTCGGCGAGGATCTCGGGGCCGGTGCCGGCGTAGTGGGCGCCCGCGTTCTCCGGGTTGCCGTACTGGTAGAGCATGACCCAGTCGGGGTGCTCGGCGGAGAGTTCCTTGGCGACCCGTACGGCGGTGTTGGAGCCGCCCGCGGCCGGGGACGAGATGATCTCGGCGCCCCACATGCCGAGCAGGTCCCGGCGCTCCTGCGAGGTGTTCTCGGGCATCACGCACACCATGCGGTAGCCCTTGAGCTTGGCGGCCATGGCCAGGGAGATGCCGGTGTTGCCGGAGGTGGGTTCCAGGATGGTGGCGCCCGGGGTGAGACGGCCGTCCTTCTCGGCCTGCTCGATCATGTGCAGGGCGGGACGGTCCTTGATGGAGCCGGTCGGGTTGCGGTCCTCCAGCTTGGCCCAGATCCGCACCTCGGGGGACGGCGAGAGCCGCGGCAGGCGCACCAGGGGGGTGTTGCCCACCGCGGCCAGCGGGGAGTCGTAGCGCATCGGGGATCAGCGGCCGATCAGGCCATGCCGCCGGCCACGGCCGGCAGGATCGTCACGTTGTCGCCGTCGGCGAGCTTGGTGCCGATGCCGTCCAGGAAGCGGACGTCCTCGTCGTTGAGGTAGACGTTGACGAAGCGGCGGAGCTGGCCGCCGTCCACGATGCGGGCCTCGATGCCCGCATGCCGGGTCTCCAGGTCGGCGAACAGCTCGGCGAGGGTGTCACCACTGCCCGCCACGGCCTTCTGGCCGTCGGTGTACTGGCGCAGGATGGTGGGGATGCGGACCTCGATGGCCATGATGGCGGCTCCTGTCGGATGGGGTTCGGGTCGGTGAGCGCGCGGCAGCGCGGGGGCGGCGGTGGTGCCGGGAGTGGTGCCGGGGGTGCGGGGTCGCGCGCCGCGGCTCACGGCCGTACGGCGGCTGGGAACGTCAACAGATGGCGCTGTTCAGCCTGCACAGATCGACGTGCAGCCGCGCCACGAGCAGCAGGGTGCTCGGCGTCTTCTCGCTCACGTCGTTCAGAACCATGCGGTCATCGTATCGATTCCCGACCGGGCTCTCGGAGAGGTATCTCGCATACTGGATGAATTCTGCCCGAATACCGGGATCACAAGGGTTCGTACGGGGCTCGCACGGGCTCACACGGGGGCTCGTACGGGGCTCGTACGGTGGTTCGTACGGGCTCAGTAGGCCGCGACGACCGTGACCTCCTCCTCCGTGACCTCCCCCTCCAGGATCCGGAAGGAGCGGAACTGGAACTCCCCGGCGCCGTCGGCGTCCGCCGTGGAGACCAGGACGTAGTGGGCGCCGGGCTCATTGGCGTAGGAGATGTCGGTGCGGGAGGGGTACGCCTCGGTCGCGGTGTGGGAGTGGTAGATGATCACCGGCTCCTCGTCGCGGTCGTCCAGCTCGCGGTAGAGCTTCAGCAGATCCCCGGAGTCGAACTCGTAGAACGTGGGTGAGCGGGCGGCGTTCAGCATCGGGATGAACCGCTCGGGGCGGCCCTGGCCCACCGGGCCCGCGACGACACCGCACGCCTCGTCGGGGTGGTCCTCGCGCGCGTGGGCGACGATACGGTCGTACAGCGCCTGCGTGATGGTCAGCATGGTCGCCAGGATAAGCATGAGGGCCGCCCCGTACCGAGGGGTGGTACGGGGCGGCCCACATGGTGGACTTTCGGGCTGCTGGCGTGCGCCGGGGATGCCGACGGGTCCTTCGGGTCGGGCGGGTCAGGCGGGTCCGGCGGTCTTGGTAGTCGCCCGGTCCCGGTCGCCGGTGATCTGCGGGGTGCGGGTCTTGAGGATCTGCCAGCCGATCCAGAGCGCCGCCGTCCAGCCCGCCATCACATACAGACACACCCGCGCGTCGGCGTCGTAGGCGATCAGACAGGTGACGAAGAGCAGGAAGGCGATGGCGATCCAGGAGCAGACCGCGCCGCCCGGGGCCGGGAAGGACGAGCGCGGCAGCCGGCCCGCCTCCACACCCCGGCGGTAGAGCACATGGCTGATCAGGATCATCAGCCAGGTCCAGATCCCGGCGGCGGTGGCCACCGAGACCACATAGCCGAACGCCTTCTCCGGGACGATGTAGTTGAGGATCACCCCGATGCCCATGAACAGCACCGAGACGGTGATCCCGAAGGCGGGCGTCTTGGTGCCGGACAGCCTGCTGAAGACGCGCGGGGCCTCGCCGTTGTCGGCCAGGGTGCGCAGCATGCGGCCGGTGGAGTACATACCGGAGTTGCAGGACGACAGGGCGGCGGTGAGCACCACGAAGTTCACGATGCCCGCGGCGGCCGGGATGCCGATCTGGGCGAACGCCGCGACGAAGGGGCTCACCCCGGGCGCGAACTCGGTCCACCGGACCACGCACAGGATGACGGTGAGCGCGCCGACGTAGAACAGCGCGATCCGCCAGGGCAGGGTGTTGATGGCCTTGGGGAGGGTCTTCTCGGGGTTCTCCGACTCACCGGCCGTGACGCCGACCAGTTCGACCGCGAGATAGGCGAACATCACGCCCTGGAGGGTCATCAGGGACGAGCCGACGCCGGTCGGGAAGAAGCCGTCGAAGGCCCAGAGGTTGGAGACCGCGGCGGTGTCGCCGGCCGCGCTGAAGCCGAAGGTCAGCACGCCCAGACCGATCACGATCATGCCGATCAGCGCGGTGACCTTGACCATGGAGAACCAGAACTCGATCTCGCCGAACAGCTTCACCGAGATCAGATTCGCCCCGAACAGAACGATCAGGAAGACCAGCGCGGTCACCCACTGCGGGACGGCCGGCCACCAGTAGTTGACGTAGATCGCGGCGGCGGTCAGCTCCGCCATTCCGGTGACCACCCACATCAGCCAGTAGGTCCAGCCGGTGAAGTAGCCGAAGAACGGGCCCAGGAACTCCCGCGAGTACTCGGCGAAGGAGCCGGAGACCGGGCGGTAGAGGAGCAGTTCGCCCAGGGCCCGCATGATGAAGAAGATGATCACGCCGGCGAGGGCGTACATCAGGATGAGGCTCGGTCCCGCCTTGGCGATGTTCGCCCCGGCGCCCAGGAAGAGGCCGACGCCGATGGCGCCGCCGATGGCGATCATCTGGACCTGCCGGCTGCCGAGCCCGCGCTCGTAGCCTTCCTCGGGGACGTTGTCGCGTCCGCTCGTGTGCTGATCGACCTGCGCTGAGGTCATGGGTGGTGCGCCCCTTCTCTCCATGTCCGATCCGAGCCGGCGCGCGGCTTCGGATCGGGTCTCGATCCCCCCGGATGGAAATGGAGTCGCCCGGCCGGCGGTCGGCCGGCGCTGTGGCGCACCCGGGCGGACAGGGGTGGCGTCCGCCGGGCGAGGTGAAGATTTATCACGCCGGTACCGCTGATCGTCCGGGCGTGGTGTGACGCAGCACACTAGAAGAAGGGGACAAAGGGGAGCTGCCTCGCCATAAGCGACGGCATCATTCACTTGATCGATACCGCGATTTGAGGGCTGACTGAGGAACGTAAGCGTGACGGTCCCCGGACAATCGAACCCAAGGAGGAAACGGGGCGTCCGCCTTCGGCAGGGAGGTGAGGGGGTGAGGAGGCGGGAGCCGAGGGGGCGGGAGCCGAGGGGGCCGGGGAGCCCGGGAGGCCGGGGAGCCCGGGAGGCCGGGAGGCCGGGGAGCCCGGGAGGCCGGGAGGCCGGGGAGCCCGGGAGGCCGGGGAGCCCGGGAGGCCGGGGAGGCCGGGAGGCCGGGGAGGCCGGGAGGCCGGGGAGCCCGGGAGGCCGGGGAGCCCGGGAGGCCGGGGAGCCCGGGAGGCCGGGGAGCCCGGGGAGCCCGGGAGGCCGGGGAGCCAGGGAGGCAAGGGGAGCCAGGGAGGCAAGGGGAGCCAGGGAGGCAAGGGGAGCCAGGGAGGCCCCTGTCAGGGCATCAGTGACTGGACCAGCGTCTCCTGGAGGCCGCCCAGCCACAGGTACGCCATCACCATCGGCTTGCGCTCGTCGTCGTCCGGGAGCCGGAAGAGCAGGGCGCTCTCGTCCTCGTCGGTGATGTCGAGGCGGGCGGCGATGGCGAGGCGCAGATCGTTGAGCGCGCCGAGCCACGGCCGGGCCTGATCCGGCGTCAGCTTCAGCACCGCGCCGGAACCGGTGGCGTCCGCGGCCAGTTCGTCCAGCGAGCGGATCACCGCGAGGGCGTTGTCGCGCTTGCCGGCCCGCAGGTCGTTCTCGGTGAAGCGGCGGAACTCGGAGGAGTGCGCCCGCTGCTCCTCGGCCTGCTCGGCGGAGGCGGGGGTGTGCCCGGGGTGGGTGTAGGCGTCCGGGAAGAGGCGCTTGAGGACCGGGTCGGAGGGCGGCTCGCTCGGGCCCTCGGCGAACAGCTCGGCCAGCGGGTCGGCGTCGGCGTCCTCGGCGGGTCCGGGGCCGATCAGCTCCAGGAGCTGGACGGTCAGCGACCGGATGATCGAGATCTCGACCTCGTCGAGGGCGACGGCCGCGCCGCCGCCGGGGAGGCGTTCGAAGGTTCCTGGCATGGGGGCGGTCGCTACTTCCGGTCCTGCTGGAGGGTGGCCCACAAGCCGTAGCCGTGCATCGCCTGCACGTCGCGCTCCATCTCCTCGCGACTTCCGCTGGAGACGACCGCGCGGCCCTTGTGGTGGACGTCGAGCATGAGCTTGTTCGCCTTCTCCTTGGAGTAGCCGAAGTACGTCTGGAAGACATACGTCACATAGCTCATGAGGTTGACCGGGTCGTTGTGCACGATGGTGACCCAGGGGACGTCGGGCTCGGGTACGGCAGAGACCTCCTCCGCCGACTCGGTGCGTTCGATCTCGATGGGAGCGGCTGACGTCACAACCCCCATGCTGCCACGTGCACCACAAATCGTCACACTGACGAAATGGGGTGTAGCATCAGACGTCATGAACACAGCAGACCTTGGGCTGCCGGTGGACGTCCCCTCGACGGCGCTCTTCACCGACCAGTACGAGCTGACGATGCTCCAGGCGGCCCTCAAGGCGGGCACCGCGCACCGGCGCAGTGTCTTCGAGGTCTTCACCCGCCGACTGCCCCACGGCCGCCGCTACGGCGTCGTGGCGGGCACCGGCCGGGTGCTGGACGCGGTCGAGAACTTCCGGTTCGACGCGGATGTGCTCGGCTTTCTGCGGGAACGGTCGATCGTGGACGAACCGACCCTGAAGCGGCTCGCGGACTACCGCTTCGCCGGGGACGTCTGGGGCTACCCCGAGGGCGAGGTGTACTTCCCCGGCTCGCCGATCATGCGGGTGGAGGGCACCTTCGCGGAGTGCGTGCTCCTGGAGACCGTGATCCTCTCCATCCTCAACCACGACTCCGCCATCGCCGCTGCGGCCTCCCGGATGTCCTCGGCCGCCGGCGGGCGCCCGCTGATCGAGATGGGCGCCCGGCGCACCCATGAGCTGGCCGCGGTCGCCTCCGCCCGCGCCGCCTACGTCGGCGGCTTCTCCTCCACCTCCGACCTCGCTGCGGGCTTCCGCTACGGCATCCCCACCGTCGGCACCAGCGCCCACGCCTTCACCCTGCTGCACGACCGGGAGCGGGACGCCTTCCGCGCCCAGATCGACTCCATGGGCCGCGGTACGACGCTGCTGGTGGACACCTACGACGTCGCCGAGGCGGTCCGGACGGCCGTGGAGGTGGCCGGAACCGATCTGGGGGCCGTACGGATCGACTCGGGGGATCTGCTGCTGGTCGCGCACCGGGTGCGGCAGCAGCTGGACGAGCTGGGGGCGACCGGCACGCGGATCATCGTCACGTCCGACCTGGACGAGTACGCCATCGCCTCCCTCGCCGCGGCCCCGGTCGACGCGTACGGGGTGGGCACCCAGCTCGTCACCGGGTCCGGGCACCCGACCTGCTCCATGGTCTACAAGCTGGTCGCCCGCGCGGGGTCGGCCGACCCGAACGCTGCCCTGGTGCCGGTCGCCAAGAAGTCCACCGGCGGGAAGACGTCCATCGGGGGGCGCAAGTGGGCGGCGCGGCGGCTGGACGGGGCGGGGGTGGCGGAGGCGGAGGTGGTCGGCACGGGACCGGTTCCCCGGGAGCTGGCCGATGATCAGTTGCCGGTCGAGCTGATCAAGGGTGGTCAGGTGATCGCTCGTGAGCCTTTGGACGTCGTGCGGGAGCGGCATGTGGCGGTGCGGGCGGGGTTGCCGTTGTCTGCGACGCAGTTGTCTCGGGGGGAGCCGGTGATTCCGACCGAGTATGTGGTGGGGGGTTGAGGGTGCGATGCGGGGTGCGGGTTTCGTTGTGGCTGGTCGCGCAGTTCCCCGCGCCCCTGAGGGGCGCGTCTACGCCCCCCTCCCCTATCAGGTTCCGATTCTCTAGGCTCGTAGGTTCAGGTTTCTGGTTGTAGGGCCCCTCCTCGGAAAAGGGACACGATCATGCGTCGCGCCTTGCTCGTCATCGATGTGCAGAACGACTTCTGCGAAGGGGGCAGTCTCGCGGTGGCCGGCGGGGCCGATGTGGCCGCCGCCGTCACCGAGCTGGTCGCCCAGGCCCCGGCCGGGTACCGGCATGTCATCGCCACCCGTGACCACCACATCGCGCCCGGTGGCCACTTCTCGGACCGTCCCGACTTCGTGGACTCCTGGCCCGCGCACTGCGTCGCGGGCACGGAGGGCGTCGGGTTCCATCCGAACTTCGCCCCCGCGGTCGCCTCCGGCGCGGTGGACGCCGTCTTCGACAAGGGGGCGTACGCGGCGGCGTACAGCGGCTTCGAGGGGGCCGACGAGAACGGGGTCCCGCTCGCCGACTGGCTGCGCGCCCGGCACATCGACGAGGTGGACGTGGTCGGTATCGCCACCGACCACTGCGTCCGGGCCACCGCCCTGGACGCCGTCCGGGAGGGCTTCCGCACCCAGGTGCTGCTGGACCTGACCGCCGGGGTGGCCGCGGAGACCACCGAGCGCGCCCTGGAGGAGCTGCGCGACGCCGGGGTGGAACTGACCGGCAAGCCGGTGGTGAACGGCCAGGGACCCGCCGCGTAGGGGCCCGCTAGGCGGGTGCCGCCGGGCGGCGCAGCAGGGCGCGGATCGGGTGCCAGAGTTCGGTCACGCCGCGTAGTTCGTCGGGCGCCGTACGCCATATCAGGCCGTCGGGGTGGTGCAGTACGGCGGTGATCTCGTCCGGGGTGGGCGGGGCGGCGTTGCCGCGCAGATAGACCGCGCGCAGTCCGAGATTGCGCAGCCTGGTCAGGGCGCGCGCCCGGTTCTGGGCGTGGACGAGCACCCGGACGCCCGCCGGGCGGTCGGGGGCGGGGCTGGGCAGATTCAGCGCCACCACCACCATGCCGTTCGGCAGCTTGCAGAAGCCTCCTGCGGCCATTCCGTCACATCCCCGTGCGAGCCGGCGTCGGCACCTGTGTCGGTACCGGTGTCAATAAGAGCATCACAGCACGCACCTAAACACGATCGGCGGCAGCCCGCCAAGGGGCTCCCGCCGATACGCGTCTGACCTGGGGATATGCGGCTTACCTCACGGCACGGCCCACTTCGAGGGTGATCGTGGAGCCATTCCTGGCCTCCTTGACGATCTTGATCTTGGTGTTGGTGTCAGTGATCTTGACGCCCGCGGTGGGGGTCGCCGGGTCGTAGTAGGTGCTGGTGCGGTCGTTGAAGACCGACACGCCCTTCTGCGACGGGATCCGGGTCGGCACGCCGGCCTTGTGCAGGGTGATGCCGTCGGTGCGGGAGAGGCTGAAGGTCGAGTCGTAGGACTGGATGCGGTTGCGCATCAGGGTGCCGTCGGACCACTTCAGCGGGGTGGAGTGGGCGTCGATGGGCAGCAGCAGACCGGTGCCCGGGTGGACGCTGGTGTTGTTGTCCGCCTGCGAGGTGTCCCACTTCCAGATCAACAGACCGTTCTGGTACGGGTAGTGCTCCACCCAGTCCGGACGGGTGGTCGAGAAGCCGAAGTTGTACGGGCCGACCTTGAGCGTCTTGTCGTACGACACGTACTGGCGGTTCTCGGCGATGTAGTACTGCGCGTAGTCCTTGGTGAACGAGGCGCCGATCCGGGAGAAGCCGTTCGCGGTCCAGGCTGCGTCGGCGGTCTCGGCGTTGTCGGTGAACAGCGCGGTGCCGTCGGCGACGACCGAGATCCGGTCCGCGGCGAAGCCCTTGAGGGCGACCCCGCCGTCGGTGGCGTAGCGGAAGCGCAGGTCGATCCGCTGGCCCGCGTAGGCGTCCAGCGAGTACGACAGGCTCTTGTACGCGTCGACCGTGCCGGTCAGGGCCGGCTTGTCGCTGCCGTCGCGCGGAATGGGCTGGCCGTCGACCGTGCCGTCGATCGACGTCCAGTTGGCGCCGCCGTCGGTGGAGACCTCGGTGTAGAGGTAGTCGTAGTCGGCCTCGATCTGGTACCAGCCGTCGAAGGTCAGGTCCGCGGAGGTCTTTCCGGTCAGGTCGACCGAGCGGGTCAGGGTGTTGCGCAGATCGTCACCGCTGCCGCTCCACCACTGGGTCGCGCCCTCGGCGGGGGTGACCACCTCGGTGGTGACCTCCTTGTCGGGCAGCTCGACCACCAGGGCCTGGGGGTTTTTGGTGTTGTACTCGGCGAGGCCCAGGGTGTGCCTGGACTTGGTCGCGGCCTGGGCCGTGTCGTAGTCCAGCCAGCCGAGCTGGAGCTTGTCCCAGGCGGTCATGTCGCCGGGCAGGTCGCCGATGGCGTTCTTGCCGGTGCCGAGCCAGGAGCCGGAGGACATCAGGGTCCAGAACCCGGTGGAGTTCTCGCCGCCCTGGGTGTCGTAGTGGTCCGGCAGACCGAGGTCGTGGCCGTACTCGTGGGCGAAGACACCGAGGCCGCCGTTCTCCGGCTGGATGGTGTAGTCGCCGACCCAGATGCCGGAGGTGCCGATCTGGGTGCCGCCGAGCTTGTTGCCCTCGGGGCCGGTGGCGCCGGCGTCCGTGCCGAAGGCGTACCAGCGGTGCGCCCAGATGGCGTCCGTGCCCTGGGCGCCGCCGCCCGCGGACTCGTCCTCACCGGCGTGCACGATCTGGAAGTGGTCGATGTAGCCGTCGGGCTCGTTGAAGTTCCCGTCGCCGTCGTGGTCGTAGCGGTCCCACTGGTCGTACTCGGCGAGCTTCGCGGCGATCTCGGCGTCGGTCTTGCCGGCCGCCTGCTGACCGGCCGCCCAGGCGTTGACGCCGTCCTGCACCGCGTACCAGGCGCAGTTGTCCGGGACGCAGCTGTTGGAGCCGTAGCGGGCCTCGTTGTAGGGGACCGTGACCCAGTCGGCGACCTCGCCCTCGATCGAGTAGCGGCCCGAGGACTGCTTCTCGTAGTAGGTCTTCATCGAGGCGGTGCCCTCGCCGAAGTACAGGTCCTGGTAGTGCTGCTGGTTGTAGTCCGCCCGCCAGTCGGTGCTGTTGTCCTTGGCGCGGTCGGGCTCGGCGATCTGGTTGTGCAGGGGTCCGGGGGTGCCGCCGTAGCGGCTGTCTATCTGGTCGCCGAATTCGACCAGAATGGTGAAGATCTTGTCCGTCTTCTCCCGGCCGAGTTCGACGTACTTGCTGTCGCCCTTCCCGGACTCCAGCTCGACGACCTTCGATCCATTGCGCTCCTGGACCTCGGTCTGCCCGGAGATGACCTGGTTGAGGGCTTCCTCGCGCTGCGCGGTCTGGGTGTCGGTGAGCGGTCCCTTGAGGTTGTGGGGCTCCTCGTTCGCCTGGGCCGACGCCGGGTCCCTGCGGTCGACGGCCGGGGCGCCGGACGCGCCGGCGGGGTCCGCCTGCGCCACGGTGAAACCGGAGAGGGTGGCGGTGGCCGCGGCGAGCGCGACGGTGGTCGCCGCCGCTCTGAACGTCCAGGGTCTACTGGTCACTTGAGTTCCTCCTCCGCGTCCGGGCGCGCGGAAGGGGGGTCCGGGATTGGTGTGGAACCCGCGCGCTCCTGATCAACGCGTGTAGTCAAGTGACGTCATTCGACTAGACGTTGCGAAGAAAAGACAGACCTTGACTTGGACAGGTCAACTGCACTATGCGGTACGTTCACCCCGCTGAGCGAACATCGCAGCGCCGCCCATCCCCCCTCAAACCTCCCCGCACCTGGGCGGACATACGGAACCCCGCCGTCAACGGGCGCGCGGAAGTGTCCAATTGCCGGACAGGATGAATCGGTGCGCCCCCCGTGCACCGGCACGGTGGGTCAGGTCACGCTTACCGTTTGTTCCCCTAGGGCATCCACGCCGTTAGAGTCGAGTGGCGGAACGCCCGGAAGTCGGCGGAAAGCCAGGCCGACAACCTAGTCTCACCCCCACTTCCGAGGACACGATTGCCATGCCTCGTCCGACTGCCGCACAGCTCGCCTACGGCTCGTGCACCGTGATCCTGTCGACACTCGCCATGCTGCTGTTGTCACAGACGAGTTCCCCGGTGGGGATCGCGGTCGTCACCGTGACGGCGCTCACTCTTGGACTGGTCGTCGCCTTCACGGCCCCGATGAAGAAGACCCCCAAGCGGATCCCCTCCACCACCACTGTGGCGCCCCCCGTGCCGCAGCAGCCGGTGGCGGTCACGGTGTCCGCTGGCCCGCGCGCGCACGTCCGGGAGCCGTCGGCTTCCTGACGTGACGGGCGTGACGGGTGGGTGTCGGGCTCGGTTCACAGGCTCGCGCACTCACCCGCTCCACAAGTGAATACGTGTACGGCGGGCCCGTGGTTCCCGGATTCCGGGGACCAGGGGTCCGCCGTTCCGTTGTGCGGGGCGGTTCGCTCGCATCGGGCGGTCGAGGGGGGTGCTGGGTGGGGCGTTCAGGCCGTGCTGACGACCACCGTCTTGGCCGGTTTGTCGTGCAGACCCTGCTTGTAGGGCTTGTCGAAGAAGCTCCAGCCGCCGCAGATCGCCGTCCAGATACAGGCGCAGCAGAAGGCGAACGGGATCCACAGGATCGCCGAGCGGATCAGCGAACTCTGTACCGACGGGGTGTTGCCGTTGTCCAGATTGGCCACCCGCAGGTTCAGCCACTTCTTGCCGAGCGTCTGACCGGTCCGGGAGATCAGGAAGGTGTCGTACGCCATGTAGAGGACGGCGGCGATCGCGGACTGCGCGAGCGAGCGGCCGACCTGGACGTTGTCACCGTTGACGTTGTACTCGTCCACATTGAATCCCCAGGTGATCAGCAAGACCACGATGCCGACCAGGATCATGTCGATGATCCTGGCCAGCGTCCGCCGGCCGCTGTCGGCGAGCGGGGGCATCCCGGCGAGCGGGTCCCCCGGGTAGCCGCCGGGGGGTGCGCCGTAGGGGGACTGACCGCCGTAGGGGCCACCGCCGTAGGGGGGTGGCTGGCCGGCGCCGTGGGGGGGCGGTTGGTTCTCGCCGTACGGGGGTGGCTGGTTCCCGCCGGGGGGCGGGGGGCCGCCGCCCTCGGAGGACGGCGGGGGCGGCTGGGGGGCGTCATACGGTGAGCCCGCGCCTTCCCCGGGCGGGGGCTGCTTCCTGAACGGGTCGTCGTCCGGCGGCTCACCGGAACCGGGGGGCGGTGGGGTGCTCATGGCCCGAGTGGACCGCGAACGCCCCGGCTCCGCATCCGGCGAGGGGCCGTCCGGGGTACGGCCCGATCACCCTGGGGTGGTCAGTTGACCGCTTGTCAGCACGGTTGTCCGCTCGCTTGTCAGCACGGTTGTCCGCTCGGTGGCCAGGCCGCTCGTCAGCCCGTTCGCCAGGCCGCTCGTCAGCCCGCTACGAACGTCCGGGCCGCCTTGTCGTGCCAGCACTGGCGCCACGGCTTGTCGAACAGGCACCACAGGACGCCGATCAGCCCGAAGCAGAGCAGCCCCGGCACGCTGTAGACCAGCCAGCGGCGCAGCGCAGCGCCGAAGGTCGGGGCCTCGTGCGCCTCGATGTCCCGCACCTGGAGGCCGAGCAGCCGCTTGCCCAGGGTGCGGCCCCACTTGGCGGTGGGCAGGGCCTCGTAGAGCACGCCGAAGAGGAGCAGGACGCCGAGGATGATCGCGAGATAGACCGAGGTCGTGCCGTCCAGCAGCCAGACGGTGACGGTCCGTCCGGAGAGCTTGGCCTCCTCGATCTTCCCGTTGACGTGGTCCAGGGCCCTGGTCCCGAGCGGTACGGCGGCGACGGCGGTGACCGCGACGACGGCGAGCGTGTCGACCAGGCGTGCGGCGAGCCGCTTGCCGAGCCCGGCGGGGCGGGCGGCGGACTGACGGCGGGCCATGGCCTGGAAGGGGTCGTCCACCGGGGGCCGCCAGGGCGTCACCGGTTCGTCCCCGGAACCGGCGGCTCCGCCGGACGCCCCGGCCAGCCGGTGCACCTGCTGCGCCCAGGAGGACTGTCCGCCGCCGGGGCCGGTGGTGAGGGGGGTGCCGGATTGCGGGGGGACGGGGCGAGGGGGTGTGCGGGTGGGGGTGGGGGTGGGCGGCGGTGTGGGTGCTGGTGCGGGGGTGGCTTGTGGGGGGACCGCGGGGGCCTGGGCCTGGGCTTGGGACTGCGCTGGGGAATGGGGGGTGTTCGCGCGGTCCGCCGCGGCTCGGCCCGCGCCGAAGCCGGGGCCCGAGGTGCGGGGAGGCACCGGGCGGAAGGTCATGGTGCCGTCGTCGGGGATCTGGGTCTCCGGGCGGCGGAAGACGAAGGTGCTGCCGGAGCCGGGGGCCTCGCCCGTGCCCGTGCCCGTGCCCGTGCCCGTGCCGGGTGCTTCGGCGTCGGAGGGCGGCGGGATGGTCGCGGTGCCGTCGGTGCGGGCGGCGTGGCCGTCGGGCTGGGCCGGGGTGGGGGTGGGACTGGGGGTGGGAGTGCCGGTGGGGGCCGGTTCTTCGGTGCGGGCGACTCGGGGGTCGGTCCGGGGGTCGGGGTGGGGGTCGGGGTCGGGCTGGGGGGAGCCCCAGGAGACGCGGCGGTCCTGGTCGCCGCCGAAGCCGGACTGGCGGTTGCGGTCGGCGCCCCACGAGGCGGCCGGTTCGGGGCGGCTGCCGTACTGCTCTCCGGGGGCGGGGGGCGGCTCGGGGTCCTCGTCGAAGAAGTGCGGGCCGGTCTCCTCGACCGGGGCGACCGGGGCGGCCGGGACGGCCTGAGCGGCGGTGGGGGGCGCGGGCTGGACGCCCGGCGGGGTGCTGAGCGGTTCCCCGGCGGCCGGGGCGGGGCGGCTGGTGCCGGGCACCCACGCGGCGCCGTTCCAGTAACGGACGTATCCGGGGATGGAGGGGTCCGGGTAGTACCCCTCACGGGGCCTGTCGTCGCCTGGTGCCGGGGTTGGGGCGCTCATGTCCGTCGTCCCGTATCTGCTCGGAGGTGGGTAAGGGGGGCTCCACATCTATCAGACCGGCGCAAGGGGCATGAACGGTCCGGGCGGACGGGGGTGGTGAGGGGACGAATGTGCTAGGCGCTCCGCCGGGGGGTGGGGTGGGTAGTGGGGGTTGTGCAGGGGGCGTGTACGGGTTTCGTCGTGGCCGGTCGCGCGGTTCCCGTGCCGCTGCCGTGCCCGGCCGACGGGGTTGACGCCGCCGTTCGTCATCACTTCCGGGAGCTGTTCAAAAAAACTTGGTGAAGTCGCGTAATGCTGCGCGGTTCGGCCTCTCTCTGTCCTCGCGGGTCCGTCGTGGACGTGGCCCGTTCGGACCAGATCGGACCAGATCCGACCAGAGAGGAAGCGTGTGTCATGCATACCGTCGTGGAACGTGAACTGGAGCTGAAGCTCATCCTGTCGCCCGAGCGGAGCGTCCCGGTGCCGGCCCGGCTGAGCTACCGCACCGATGATCCGTACGCCGTGCACATCTCCTTCCACATCAACTCGGAGCATCCGGTCAACTGGACGTTCGCGCGGGAACTGCTCGTGGAGGGGGTGTTCCGGCCGTGCGGGCACGGGGATGTGCGGGTGTGGCCGACGAAGGTCGAGGGGCGCAGTGTGGTGCTGATCGCGTTGAGTTCGCCGGACGGCGACGCGCTGCTGGAGGCGCCGGCGGCGCAGGTGTCGGCCTGGCTGGAGCGGACGCTGAGGGTGGTTCCCCCGGGCTCTGAGGCCGAGCAGCTCGGCATCGACGACGGCCTCGCCGAGCTGCTGGCCCCGACCCCGGCCGACGATCTGTGGCTGCGCGACCCGTGGCCCTCAGACGAGTCCCAGGACGGGGAGTGAGCGGGGGCGTGGGGCGCGGTGGGGTCAGAAGAGCTTGCCCGGGTTCAGGATGCCCTGGGGGTCGAAGACCTGTTTGACGGCCCGCTGCATCTCCAGCCCGACCGGGCCGATCTCGCGCGCCAGCCACTCCTTCTTCAGGACGCCCACGCCGTGCTCGCCGGTGATCGTGCCGCCGAGCTCCAGCCCGAGGGCCATGATCTCGTCGAAGGACTCGCGGGCGCGGCGGGACTCGTCGGGGTCCTGCGCGTCGAAGCAGACCGTGGGATGGGTGTTGCCGTCGCCCGCGTGGGCGCAGACCCCGATGGTCAGGCCGTACTTGTCGGCGATCCGCTCGACGCCTTCGAGCATGTCGCCGAGGCGGGAGCGGGGCACGCACACATCGTCGATCATCGTGGTGCCCTTGACGGCCTCCAGGGCGGTCAGGGACAGGCGGCGGGCCTGGAGGAGGAGTTCGGACTCGGCGGCGTCGTCGGCGGGGACGACCTCGGTGGCGCCCGCCGCCTCGCACAGGGCGCCGACCGCGGCGAGGTCCGGGCCGGGGTCGGGGGTGTCGAAGGCGCAGAGCAGCAGCGCCTCGGTGGTCTCCGGCAGCCCCATGCGGGCCAGTTCGTTGACCGCTCTGACGGTCGTCCCGTCCATCAGTTCCAGCAGGGACGGGACATGGCCACGCTCCATGATCCGGCACACGGCGTCGCAGGCCGCGGCGACGGAGGAGAACTCGGCGGCCAGGACGAGCTGCTCGGGCGGCTTGGGGCGCAGGCCGAGCACCGCGCGGACCACGACACCGAGAGAGCCCTCGGAGCCGACGAAGAGGCGGGTGAGGTCGTATCCGGCGACGCCCTTCGCGGTGCGGCGGCCGGTGGTCATCAGCCGGCCGTCGGCGAGGACGACGTCCAGTCCGAGGACGTACTCGGCCGTCACCCCGTACTTGACGCAGCACAGGCCGCCGGAGGCGGTGCCGATGTTGCCGCCGATGGTGCAGGTCTCCCAGCTGGAGGGGTCCGGGGGGTAGTACAGGCCGTGCTCGCCGACCGCGCGGGAGAGGGTGGCGTTGACGACGCCCGGTTCGACGACGGCGATCCGGTCGACCGGGTTGATCTCCAGGATGCGGTCCATCTTGATCAGGGACAGCACGACGCAGCCCTCGGTGGCGTTGGCGCCGCCGGAGAGCCCGGTGCGGGCGCCCTGGGGGACGACCGGGACGCCCAGCTCGCTCGCGGTGCGCAGTACGTGCTGGACCTGCTCGACCGTCCGGGGCAGCACCACGACGGCCGGGGTGCCGGCGGGGCAGAAGCTCGCCATGTCGTTGGCGTAGGAGGCGGTGATGTCGGGGTCAGTCAGGACGGCCTCGGCCGGCAGGCCCGCCAGCAACCGGTCGGTGAGGTTGCCCTGGACCGCGTCGGGTGCGGCTTCGATACGGCTCATGATCACAGCGTGACACCCGAGGGCCATCGGTGTGAACCCCCGCAGGCACCCGCTTCGACCACGGGCCGCTGCCGCGGGTCTGGCGCACAGTGAGCGGCATGGACTTCGAGTGGAGCGCGGATCGGGGTGGGCGGCGGGGAGGGCGGCAGCGGGGTGGGCGGCAGCGGGGGACGGGGCGGCGAGGGCGGGAGGGGGTGGGCCCGGGTTGGGCGGAGGGGGTCGGCCTGGGTGGGGTGGAGGGGGTAGGCCCGGGGCGGGTGGAGGGCATGGGCCCGGGTGGGGTGGAGGGGGTCGGCCTGGGTGGGGTGGAGGGGGTAGGCCCGGGGCGGGTGGAGGGCATGGGCCCGGGTTGGGCGGAGGGGGGCGACTTGGGTCGGGTGGAGGGGGTTGGCCCGGTTGGGCCGACGCGGGGGGATGACGGAGGGCTGCGGTGGGGGGACGCGGGTGGGGTGCGGGGGGTGGACGCGGGTGGGGTGCAAGGGGCGGACCTGGGAGGGGCACAGGGGGCGGATCCGGGACGGGCGCGGTGGACGGACCCCGGTGGGGCGCGATGGACGGACCCGGGACGGGCGCACGAGGCGGACCTGGGAGGGGCACAGGGGGCGGATCCGGGACGGGCGCAATGGGCGGACCCCGGTGGGACGCGACGGGCTGACCCGGGCGGGCCACAGGGGGCGGACCCGGGAACGGCGCAAGGGGCGGACCTGGGAGGGCCGCAGGCGGCGGACCCGGGACAGGCGCAATGGACGGACCCCGGTGGGGCGCGATGGGCTGACGCGGGCGGGCCACAGGCGATGGACTCGGGATGGTCGGAGCGGGTGGATCGCTCAAGGGCGCACGGGATCGATCCCGGTGGGCACGGGTGGGTGGAGTTGGACGGACTGGACCGGCTGGACGGGCCGGACGGGCCGCAGGGGACGGATCCGGAAGGAGCCCGGGGGACCGGTCCGGGAGGGACCTGGGGGACGACGAACCCGGGCGGGACCGAGGGCACCGACCAGCGCGGGACCAGGGAGACCGACCAGCGCGGGCCGCTGCGGACGCAGCCGCGGGGGGCGCGATGGGGGGACCCCGATGGTGGGTCGGAGCGGGTGGCGGCCGGACGGCCCCGGCGTGGGCGTGGCTGGCGGAGGGTGGCCAGGGGGCTGCTGGTCGTCTTCCTCGCCGGGTGTCTGGTGATCGGTGGGATGTGGGCCTGGCGGTGGTGGCGGCCGGTGGAGGGGCCGCCGCCACCGCCCGGTCCGGGGGCGCTGGCGCGGGCCGCGGTCACGGGTGGGGTGCCGGCCGCGCTGCCCGGTCTGGCGGTGCTGATCGCCGAGCAGGAGCGCCGGGTGCGGGAGCGGCCGAAGGACGCGCAGGCGTGGGCGGTGCTCGGGACGGCGTACGTCGAGCAGGGGCGGCGGGCCGGGGACGCCTCCTACTATCCGACGGCGGAGCAGGCGCTGCGGACGTCGCTGCGGGAGCGCCCGCGCGGGAACGTTCCGGCGCTCCAGGGGCTCGCCGCGCTGGCCAACGCGCGCCGGGACTTCCCGGCGGCCCGGGAGTGGGCCGAGCAGGCGCAGCGCCACGACACCCGGCGCTGGACGACGTATCCGCTGCTCATCGACGCCTATGGCGGGCTCGGTGAGCACAAGGCGGTCAAGAAGGCGTTGGACCGGCTGATGGAGCTGCGCTCGGCACCGGCCGTGAGCGCGCGGGCCGCCGGGGTCTACCGGGATCTGGGCTGGCGGGAGGACGCGGCGGCGGTGCTGGCCGACGCGGCGTTCGCCGCCGAGCAGCCGGCCGAGCGGGCGGCCTGGCGGGAGCGGGCCGGGCAACTGGCGTGGGAGCGCGGTGAGCGGGAGGCGGCGCTAAGGCACTTCGCCGAGGCGCTGCGCACCGATCCCGACCTGCGGGCCGCGCAGGCGGGCCGGGCGCGGGCACTGGCCGCGCTGGGGCGCACCTCGGAGGCGGTGAGCGCGTACCGGGCGGCGCTGACCGCGCAGCCGTCCCCGGAGTGGGCGCTCGAACTGGGCGAGCTGTACGAGTCGCAGGGGCTGGGCCAGACCGCGAGGGCGCAGTACGACCTGCTGCTCACCCAGGCGCGGAACGCGGCGGCGGGCGGTGTGGACGAGGATCTGGTGCTCGGCCGGTACGAGGCCGATCACGGGGACCCGCGCGAGGCGGTGCGGCTGCTGCGCGCGGAGTGGGGGCGCCAGCCGTCGACGGTGGTGGCGGACGCGCTGGCCTGGGCCCTGCACCGCACCGGGGAGGACGAGGAGGCGCTCACACTGGCGACCCGCGCGACGGAGGCCCGCGACGGGGGCGGGGTGCGCAGTGCGCTGTTCGCTTATCACCGAGGGATGATCGAACGATCATTGGAGCGATCGGGTCCGGCACGGCGGCATCTTTCGGAGGCGCTCCAGATCAATCCGTACTTCTCCCCGCTCCACGCCCCGGCGGCCCGGAAGGCGCTGCGGGAACTGGGCGAGCCGGGGGTGGGGTACGTACCGGAGGAGCTGGGCGGGGAGGGGTGACGAGGGGCGGTGTGTCGGGCAGGATGTGCGGTGTTCCGGGGCGGGGCTGGGCATTCTGTCCGGCACGGGGGTGGATGAGGCGGGCTCTTGTGCAGAGGGTCGGCGGAGGCGGAGGGTGGCGTGGCGATCGATCAGCTGGACGGGCGGATCATCGTGCTGCTGGCGCGGGAGCCGCGGATCGGGGTGCTGGAGATGTCCCGGCGGCTCGGCGTGGCGCGGGGCACCGTACAGGCCCGTCTGGACCGGCTTCAGTCGAATGGCGTCATCCGGGGATTCGGCCCGCAGGTCGACCCCGCGGCCCTCGGCTATCCGGTCACCGCGTTCGCCACTCTCCAGATCCGGCAGGGGCAAGGGCCCGATGTGCGGGCGCACTTGGCGACCGTGCCGGAGGTGCTCGAACTGCTCACCACCACCGGCACCGGGGACATGATGTGCCGGCTGGTCGCCCGCTCCAACGCCGATCTTCAGCGGGTGATCGATCGCGTTGTCGGTTTTGATGGCATCGTCCGGGCCTCCACGGCGATCGTCATGGAGAACCCCGTTCCGCTGCGGATCATCCCGCTGGTGGAACAGGCGGCGCTCCAGGAGTGACGCCCGCCCTCGGGGTCCGGCGCCGAGGACGCAGTCGGGCCGGCCGACCGGGGAGAGCGCGGGTGAACTTCTGGGAGTACCTGAGCAATCAGCACAAGCAACTGCTCGTCGACGCCTATCAGCACGCCAGCGCGGTGTTCCAGTGCATGGTGGTGGCGACGCTGATCGGGGTGCTCGTCGGGGTGGTCACCTACCGCACGGAGTGGGCCGCCGGGCTCGCCACCACCGCCACCTCCACCCTGCTGACCATTCCGTCGCTGGCCATGATCGGTCTGCTGATCCCGGTCGTGGGGCTGGGCGTGCCGCCGACGGTGATCGCGCTGACCCTGTACGGGCTGCTGCCGATCGTGCGGAACGCGATCGTCGGGCTGCGCGGGGTCGATCCCACCCTGGTGGACGCCGCCAAGGGCATCGGGATGTCCCGGTTCGCCCGGCTGGCGCGGGTCGAGCTGCCGCTGGCCTGGCCGCCGATCCTGACCGGTATCCGGGTGTCCACCCAGATGCTGATGGGGATCGCCGCCATCGCCGCCTATGCCTCGGGTCCCGGCCTCGGCAATGAGATCTTCCGGGGGATCGCCTCCCTGGGCAGCAAGAACGCGCTCAACCAGGTCCTCGCGGGCACCCTCGGGATCGTCGTCCTCGCCCTGCTGTTCGATGCGGCGTATGTGCTGATCGGGCGGCTGACCATTCCCAGGGGGATCCGTGCCTGACGCCACCACCGGGGCCACGATCGAGCTGGAGAACCTCAGCAAGCGCTATCCGGGCACTCCCCAGCCCGCCGTCGAGAACGTCACCATGGAGATCAAGGCGGGCGAGATCGTCATCTTCGTCGGGCCCTCGGGCTGCGGGAAATCCACCACGCTCAAGATGATCAACCGGTTGATCGAACCGACCGGTGGCCGTATCCGGATCAACGGTGAGGACGTGACCGACATCGATCCGGTCAGGCTGCGCCGCAAGGTCGGGTACGCGATCCAGTCGTCGGGGCTGTTCCCCCATATGACGGTCGCGCAGAACATCGCGCTCGTGCCGCGGATGATCGGCTGGTCGAAGGCGCGGATCAAGGGGCGGATCGAGGAGATGCTCGATCTGGTGGGGCTCGATCCGGGCGAGTTCCACGGCCGCTATCCCCGGCAGCTCTCCGGCGGGCAGCAGCAGCGGGTGGGGGTGGCGCGGGCGCTGGCGGCGGATCCGCCGGTGCTGCTGATGGACGAGCCGTTCGGCGCGGTCGATCCGATCACCCGTGATCACTTGCAGGACGAGCTGATCAGGCTCCAGCACGAACTCCACAAGACCATCGTGTTCGTCACGCATGACTTCGATGAAGCGATCAAGCTGGGTGATCGGATCGCGGTTCTGCGTGAGCGTTCGCACATCGCGCAGTTCGACACGCCCGAGGCGATCCTGACCAACCCGGCGGACGACTTCGTGTCCGGTTTCGTCGGCGCGGGCGCGGCCCTGAAGCGGCTGAACCTGACCCGGGTGCGGGACGTGGAGATCACCGACTATCCGACGGTGACCGTGGACGACCCGCTCCAGGACATCTTCAGCATGGTGCGCTCCAGCGGGACCAACGAGATCCTGCTGCTCGACAAGCGCGGCCGGCCCTACAAATGGCTGCGGCGCGGCGATCTGATGCGGGCCAAGGGCTCACTCGCGCGGGCGGGCACCCTGGTGCACGACACGGTCACCCGGGACGCCACTCTGCGGGACGCGCTGGAGGCGGTGCTCACCGACAACGCCGGGCGGGTCGCGGTGACCGGGCGGCGCGGCGAGTACACGGGCGTGGTCGACATGGAGACGCTCATGAACTCCGTGCACGAACTGCTGGAGGCCGACCGGCTCGACGCCATGGAGCACCAGCACGACCTCGCCGAGGCCCGCGCGCACCGGACGCAGGCCGAGCAGGAGGGCGGCACCGAGGCGGAGGCGAAGGCGTGACCACCTCGTCCGACCAGAACCGCCCGCCGGGCGAGCACGACGTCAAGGGCCACCCCTTCCGGGACGAGGGCGAGGTCACCGCCGACAAGGAGCCGCCTCCCCCGCGGCGCCCCCCGCCCCATCCGATCACCTGGCAGAAGCTGACCTTCCTGCCGGCGTTCCTGGTGGCGCTGCTGCTGGGGACCTGGCTGTGGTTCGAACAGGCGGACCTGGACACGATCTCCGAGAACGCGCTCGCGCACGGGGCGGTCTCCAAGGCACTGTGGCAGCACGTGCAGCTGACCGTGATCTCCACGTTCTTCGTGCTGATCATCGCGATCCCGGGCGGCATCGTGCTCACCCGGCGGGCGTTCCGCAGGGCCCAGCCGGTGGCCATGACGATCGCCAACATCGGTCAGGCCACCCCGGCGATCGGGCTGCTCGCGCTGCTGGTGATCTGGCTGGGCATCGGCACCAGGGCGGCCCTGATCGGGATCATCATCTACGCGCTGCTGCCGGTGCTGGCCAATACGATCGCCGGTCTGCGCGCGAACGATCCGACGCTGCTGGAGGCGGCCCGCGGGATCGGCATGTCGGCCACGGGCGTGCTCTCGCGGGTGGAGCTGCCGCTCGCGGTGCCGCTGATCCTGGCCGGGGTGCGCACGGCCCTGGTGCTCAATGTCGGCACCGCCACCCTGGCGACCTTCGGCGGGGGCGGCGGCCTGGGCGTGCTGATCACCACCGGCATCACCACACAGCGGATGCCGGTGCTGATGCTCGGTTCGATCCTGACCATCTCGCTCGCCCTGCTGGTGGACTGGCTGGCCTCGCTGGCTGAGCTGCTGCTGCGGCCCAAGGGGCTGGAGGCGGGCACATGAGGACGACCGTACGGCGACACGGGCTCGGTCTGGCGCTGGCCGGGGCGGTGCTGCTGGTGGCCCCGGGCTGCGGGCTGACGAGCGGCTCACCCATGGTGGACGATGTTCGCCCGGGATCGATCGGACAGGGTGAACCACTCAAAGGCGCACAACTGACCGTGACCTCGAAAGAGTTCACCGAGCAGCTCATCCTGGGCGCGATCATGGGGATCGCCTGGGAGGCGGCCGGAGCGGAGGTGCTCGACCGCACCGGCATCCAGGGATCGATCGGCGCCCGCGAGGCCGTCCGGAGCGGCGAGGCCGACGGGATGTACGAGTACACCGGCACGGCCTGGATCACCTACCTCGGCAACAGCGAGCCGATCCCCGACGGGGCGAAGCAGTGGGCGGCGGTCCGGGCGGCGGACGCGGACAACGGCCTGACCTGGCTGCCTGCGGCCCCCCTCAACAACACCTACGCGCTCGCCATGAACCAGGCCAACTTCAAGAAGTACGGCACCCGGACGCTCTCCGAGGTCGCCGAGTTGTCCCGGTCCGACCCGGGCGCGGTGACGCTGTGCGTGGAGGGCGAGTTCGCCAACCGCGCGGACGGACTGCCGGGCCTTCAGAAGGCGTACGGCATGCGCGTCCCCGTCGCGAACATCACCCAGATGGACACCGGGATCATCTACACCCAGACCGCGAAGGGTGCCTGCACCTACGGCGAGGTGTTCACCACCGACGGGCGGATCAAGTCCATGAACCTGGTGGTGATGCGGGACGACCGGAAGTTCTTCCCGATCTACAACGCGGCGCCCGAGATCAACACCAAGGCGCTGGAGAAGTGGCCGGCCATCGCGGACGTACTCGATCCGATCACCAGGAAACTGACCGACGAGGTCGCGCAGACGCTCAACGCCCGGGTGGATGTGAACGGCGACGACCCGCACGACGTGGCCCTGGACTGGCTCAAGGCGGAGGGGTTCATCAAGGAGGGGTGACGGGGGCTCCGCCGGGAGCGGGGGCCTGACAAAGAGCCCCCTGCCAGGAACCCCTACAAGAGCCCTCCACAAGAGGTCTCCACAGGAGGGCCCCTACAAAGAATCCCTTGCAAAGAACTCGTTGCAAAGAAAGTCTTGCAACGAGTTCTTTGCAACGCTACCTTTGTACGCATGGACGACGACGCGATGGCCGACGACGACACGCAGGACTTCCACGTCCGCCCCCTGGACGCCCGCTCGCTGCGCGGGCTGGCCCATCCCTTGCGCATGCAGCTGCTGCGGGAGCTGCGGCTGAACGGTCCCGCGACCGCGTCGATGCTCGCCGAACGGCTCGACGAGTCCAGCGGCGCCACCAGCTACCACCTGCGCCAGCTCGCCGCCCATGGCTTCGTGGAGGACGCGCCCGAGCACGGCCGGGGGCGCGAACGCTGGTGGCGTGCGGTCGCTCAGGGCGTCAGCCTCGACACCGCCCAGCTCCGGGACGCCGATCCGGCCACCCGCGGCGCCGCCGAGGCGTTTCTGCACGAGGTCGCGAGCATGCACGCCCGTGAGGTGTCCACCTGGGTCGGCACCCGCGACGACTGGGCGCCGGACTGGTCCGAGGGCACCGACCTCAGCGACTGGACGCTCCGGCTGACCGCGGCGCAGTCCGCCGAACTCGTCCGGGACATGCACCGGCTGCTGGAGCGCTACCGGGCCCATGAGACCCCCGGAGCCCCCGCGGTGCGCGTCCACACGCACACCTTCCCGATCGCCACCGAGTCCGAGAGGCCCGCACCATGACGCACGCCGAGACGTACTCAGAGCTGCACCGTCTGCGCGCCGCCGAGCTCCGCGCGGAGGCCGACGCCCACCGGCTCGCCCGCGCGGCCCGTCGGCCACGGGATCTGCGCACCCGGGTCGGCTGGACCCTGGTGGAGGTGGGACTGCGGCTGGTGAACCCGCCGCGCCGCCCGGCGCCACTCCCGAACTGAGCCCCGGCCACGGCATCAGGGGCTCGGTAGGAGCGCAGGGCCCCGCCTCAGGAGCTCGGCACGAGCGCCGGACCCGCCGCATCAGCTGATACGAACCCCGGCCACCACCTCAGCAGCTCGGTACGGACCCCGAGCCCGTTTCCAGCGCCACCAGGGAGTCCACGGCCCCGTCCAGGGTCGTCACCGGGATCAGCCGCAGGCCCGCCGGCAGCTCCGCCTGGGCGTCCCCGCACTCCGCCTCCGGGACCAGGAACACGGTGGCCCCGTCGCGCCGCGCGGCCTGCGTCTTCAGGGCCACACCCCCGACCGCGCCGACCTTGCCGTCGGCACTGATCGTTCCTGTTCCGGCGATCGTCCGGCCACCGGTGAGATCGCCGCCGCGGCCGTCGCCGTCGAGCTTGTCGATGATGCCGAGAGAGAAGAGCAGACCCGCGCTGGGGCCGCCGACATCGGCCAGCCTCAGGGTGACCTTCACCTCGCTGCCGCTCAGGTCGAGATGCGAGAGCGCCGCCTGGGTGGCGACATCCTGGGACTCCTCCATCTGCTCGGCGTTGTACTCCTCGATCTCCCGGACGCTGTCCCCGCTCGGGTAGACCGCGGCCCGGGGCATGACCGCCCGGTCGGTACGGAACCAGCTGTCGATCACATCGCCCAGTCCGACGTTCGCGTCCGGGCTGGTCGCCTCGATCGTGGTCATCCGGAGCTGGCCGGAGGTCTCACGGGTCGGGGCGCCGGAAATGGTGATCACGGGGTCGCCCTGGTTCTCACCGAGCACATTCGCGGTCAGACCGGGCTGCGCCACCGAGAACGGCAGCGGCGCGAGCACGGCCGTGGCGAACAGCGCCACGACGGGCACGGCACAGACGGCGAGGGCCTGGGGGCGTGTGAGGCGAGAGAGCACGGGATCAATCTAATGGCGCGGGAGACAACCCCTCATCGCCGGGCCCGCCCCCGGCAGGGGACGCGGATACCTCGGCACTCCCGGCAGCACGGGTCGCGGGTACCCCGACACTCCCCCCCCGGTACGGGACCCGGAAACCTCGGCACTCCCCCTGGCACGGGACCCGGATGCCCCGACCCTCCCCCCGGCACGGGACGCGGACGACCCCGGCACTCCCCCGGCACGGGACGCGGGTGCCCCCGGCACTCCCCCCGGCACGGGACGCGGGTGCCCCCGGCACTCCCCCCGACACCGCACAGACCCCCGCCTCAGCGGAGCGCCTCCGCCACCTCCCGGGCCGCGTCCACCACCCGCAGCCCCACCCGCTCCGGTACCGCGTCCGACAGCATGACCACCCCGACACTCCCCTCGACCCCGCTGACCCCGAGCAGCGGCGCCGCGGCGCTGCTCGCACCGGCCTCCAGCTCCCCGTGCGCGAGGGTGTACCCGGGGTCGTCCAGCGGCTGGTGCCGGGCGGCGAGGATGGCCTTCCCGGCGGCGCCCCGGTCCAGCGGATGCCGGAAACCGGCGCGGTAGGCCACGTGGTAGTCGGTCCAGGTCGGTTCGACCACGGCGACGGCGAGCGCGTCGGAGCCGTCCACCAGGGTCAGATGCGCGGTCGCCCCGATGTCCTCGGCGAGCGAGCGCAGGGCGGGCAACGCCGCCTCCCGTACCAGTGGGTGCACCTGGCGGCCCAGGCCCAGCACCCCGAGGCCGACCCGGGCGCGTCCGCCCAGGTCGCGCCGGACGAGTGCGTGCTGTTCCAGCGTCGCCAGCAAGCGGTAGACGACGGTCCGGTTGACGCCCAGTTTGTTGGAGAGTTCGGTGACGGTCAGCCCGTGGTCCGTATCGGCCAGCAGTTTGAGGACCCGCAGGCCCCGGTCGAGCGTCTGAGAGGTCTCCGCGGTCACGACGCCCACTCCTTAGTGGTGAGGTCGGCGGCCTCCTGGGCGGCGGGGCGGCGCCGAGTCCCGGTCGGCGACGCGCATCAGAGGCTGCCGATCGGCTGACGGCCCGACGGCGTCCGGGCCCGAGTCGCTTCACGGCTGCGCTCCGCGGCGACGCTGCCACGGGGCGTGTGCGTAGCGGGACAGTAGCGAGCCGGTTCGCTCAGCGGAAGGCTCCGTCCAGAATCCGGTCAATGGCCGGTATGGACTTGCTCACATTGACCGGATACGCGCGGGACTGTCCGAGGGCGTACGTTCGCACAGAGCAACAGCGATCATTTGCACCATCGCTCTCTTTTATCGCTCTGTTGAGCATTCGCTCAGAGGGCCGCCAAGAGCCCCTGAAGGCACCCCCGCACCCCGCCGCCGAGTCGCACCGCACGGCACCCGGCACCCCGACCACCGCACCTCAGCCCAATGCACCCGGCACCCGGCACCCCAACCACCGCACCTCAGCCCACCGCACCCGGCACCCCACCGACCGCACCCCACCTCACCGCATCCGGGTGGCCCACTCCTGCACCTTGGCGATCCGCTGCCGCAACTGCCCGGCGGTGGCCTCCGCGCTGGGCGGGCCGCCGCAGACCCGCCGCAGTTCGGTGTGGATGACACCGTGCGGCTTGCCGCTCTGGTGGACGTACGCGCCGACCATGTTGTTGAGCTGGCGGCGCAGTTCCATCAGCTCCTTGTGGCTGACGACCGGGCGGCGGTCGGCGGGGAGTTCGAGGAGGTCGGCCTCGTCGTCGGGCTTCTTGCGGCTGTGCGCGATCTGGCGGGCCTGCCGCTTCTGGAGCAGCATCTGCACCTGGTCCGGCTCCAGCAGCCCCGGGATGCCGAGGTAGTCCTGCTCCTCCTCGCTGCCGGGGTGGGCCTGCATCCCGAACTCGGCGCCGTTGTACATCACCCGGTCGAAGACGGCGTCGGACTCCAGCGCCTCGAAGGGCAGCATGTCCTGGTCGCCGGTGTCCTCGTCCTGCTGCCGCTCGGCCTCCGCGAGGAGCTTGTCCTCCTCGGCGTACGGGTCCTCCTCGCCGTCCTTCTTGGGCTTGTCGAGGACGTGGTCGCGTTCGCGTTCCATCTCATTGGCGAACCCGAGCAGATCGGGCACGGTCGGCAGGAAGACGGACGCCGTCTCACCGCGCCTGCGCGAGCGCACGAAACGCCCGACCGCCTGGGCGAAGAACAACGGCGTCGAGATCGTCGTCGCGTACACGCCGACCGCGAGCCGGGGCACGTCGACGCCCTCGGACACCATCCGCACCGCGACCATCCAGCGGTCCGTGCCGCCGCTGAACTCGTCGATCCGGTCGGAGGCACCGGAGTCGTCCGACAGCACGACCGTCGCGCTGTGCCCGGTGATGTCCCGGATGAGCTTGGCGTAGGACCGCGCCGAGTCCTGGTCGGTGGCGATGACCAGCGCCCCGGCGTCCGGGATCGCCTTGCGGACCTCGGTCAGCCGCTGGTCGGCGGCGCGCAGCACGGACGGCATCCACTCACCGCGCGCGTCCAGCGCCGTACGCCATGCCTGGCTGATCGCGTCTTTGGTCATCGGCTCGCCGAGCCGGGCCTCGATCTCGTCGCCCGCCTTGGTGCGCCAGCGCATATTGCCGCTGTAGGAGAGGAAGATGACGGGCCGCACGACGCCGTCCGCGAGCGCCGAGCCATAGCCGTAGGTGTAGTCGGCGGAGGAGCGGCGGATGCCGTCCGCGCCCTCCTCGTACGTCACGAACGGGATCGGGTTGGTGTCGGAGCGGAACGGTGTACCGGTGAGGGTGAGGCGGCGGGTGGCCGGCTCGAACGCCTCCAGGCACGCCTCGCCCCAGGACTTGGAGTCACCGGCGTGGTGGATCTCGTCCAGGATGACGAGCGTCTTGCGCTGCTCCACGCGGTTGCGGTGCAGCATGGGGCGTACGCCGACGCCCGCGTAGGTCACCGCGACACCGTGGTAGTCCTTGCTCAGCGGGCCCGCGCTGTACTCCGGGTCCAGCCGGACCCCTATCCGGGCCGCCGCCTCCGCCCACTGCTTCTTCAGATGCTCGGTGGGCGCGACCACGGTCACCTGCTGCACGACATGGTGGTGCAGCAGCCAGGACGCCAGGGTCAGCGCGAAGGTGGTCTTCCCGGCGCCCGGTGTGGCGACCGCGAGGAAGTCACGCGGCTGCTCCTGGAGATACCTCTCCATCGCCCCCTGCTGCCAGGCCCGCAGCTTGCTCGCGGTACCCCAGGGGGCCCGGCCGGGGAAGGCGGGTGAGAGGTGATGGGAGTGACCGGCGGAAGCGGAAGCAGAAGTAGGCATCGGCAAAGGGGTGGGTGACGGGCGGGCGGTAGTCACGGTCTCCGGTGTGTGGTCGGGCGGCGGCCGTCCGGCGCGGTAGCGGGTACGGCGCTGTCCTGGGCTACGTATGACAACCGGGCCACCCTACCGGCGCCCCGCCCCGGTCAACGCGCGGACGATGCCGGGTCACCCCTGGGTGGGACCCAGGTCACATCCGGCGGGCACCCCCTACGCCGGGTCGGGCACCCGCAGTCTGCGGGTCACCCAGGCCCCGACCAGCGCGATCACCGCCATCGGCAGGAACACCACCGCGAAGGCGGCCGGTGAACCGCCGGAGGCCTCCGTGGCGGCATGGGTGACCGTGCCCCCGCCGAGGGCGGCGAAGGCGGCGCCGCCGAGGGCCAGCAGCATGACGTTGGACAGACCGTCGGAGATCTGCAGGGCGGCCGAGTTGGAGCCCGCCTCGCTGGGCGCGGACAGCTGGAGCAGCAGCACACTGCTGGAGGCGATCACCAGACCCATCCCGAAGCACCCGAACGCCCAGGCCACGGCCAGGGTCCAGACCGGCACCGACTCGATCAGCACACTCGGCGCCGCCGCGATGGCCGCCGCGACCAGCACCATCCCCAGCGTCATCAGCCGCTCCCGGTACGGCTCCAGCCGCTGCCGGGACTGCACCCACGACCCCAGCGCCCAGGTCACCCCGCCCGCCGCCAGGGAGAACCCGGCCAGCGTCGGGCTCAGCCCCCGCTGGGTCACCAGCATCAGCGGCACGAACGACTCCGCCGCGATGAACGACCCGGCGGCCATGCCCCGCAGCAGCACCACCGACGGCAGCCCGCGCGCCGCCCGGTAGGTGCCGCGCGGCAGCAGCCCCAGCACGGCCGGCACCAGCAGCGCGGCGCCCAGAACGCCCGGCACCAGCGACAGCCAGCGCAGATCCTGGGCCGCGTACTGGAGGAGCCCGGCGCCCAGCGAGATCCCGAACGCCAGCCGGATCCGCCGCCGGTCGAAGGACTTCCCGCCCTTGCCGCCCCCGACTCGCCCGGCCCGCCCGGTTTCCCCGGCTCCCCCTGCCCCCTCGCCCTGTCCGCTCCCCGCGCCGTCCGCCGGGCCCGCGAGCCGCCGGATCTGGGGCAGCGCGAGGGCCAGCGGCAGCACCACCAGGGCGGGGATGCCGAGGAACACCCAGCGCCAGCCGATGTGCTCGGTGACCGCGCCCGCCGCCAGCGGCCCGACGATCGACGGCACCACCCAGCTCGCCGCGAACGCCGCCATGATCGCGGGCCGCAGATGCTCCGGGTAGGCCCGGCCGACCACCACGTACAGCGACACGATCACCAGGCCGCCGCCCAGCCCCTGCACCGCGCGCCCCAGGATGAAGGGCCACATCGCCTGGGCCGTCCCCGACAGCAGCAGCCCGACCGCGAACGAGACGATCCCGGCCGTCACCGGGCCCAGCGGCCCGCGCCGGTCCGACCACTGCCCCGCGAGCACCATCCCGAACAGGCTCGTGGTGAAGTACCCCGAGAACGCGAACGCGTACAGCGGCACCCCGTCCAGTTCCCGCGCCGCCACCGGCATTGCCGTCCCTACCGCTGTCGCCTCGAAGGCGATCAGCAGCACCACCGAGGTGATCCCGATACTGAGCGCCCGGTAGGGCCTGCTCAGCACACCCTCCTTCGGCCCGTCGGACGGCCCTGGTGTGGGTGCGGTCGTGTGGGCGACATCGGTGTCGCGTGGTATCGGGGTCGTCATGACCAGCAGCGTAAGGGCCGCAGTCAAGTTTTACCCCTGTCGGAGGACCGTCATGATCTGAGACCTTTGTCCTACGACCGCCGCGCCGACCCCTCCGAGGAGAGCGCGATCTGCCGGACCTCCCGTCCATGGATCCATGTGAACGCCGTATGGCAGTCCCGTTGCGGCACCCCTGATCCCCTTGAGTCCCCTGTGTCCCTCCCCCTACCGTCGTTCTCACCACGACCGTGTGCCCGAGAGGCTCAGGGGCTGGACTGCAAATCCAGTTACGCGGGTTCGATTCCCGCCACGGTCTCCAAGTCGTCCGACGGGGCGAGCGGGAGAGGCGGAGCACGGCGGGGAGCGGCGGCCCTCCTCCCGCTTCTCCTCTGCCTCCTCTCATAGCGCTCATAGCGCTCACAGCGTGCGGTGGTTGTCTCGGAGCTCCGATGAGCCCCCCACCTCACTCGCCCCGGAGGCCGAGCCTTGTCCCGGAACCACCCCCTTCCTTCTCGCCGTGCCGTTCTCGGCGGTACCGCGCTCACCGCCCTCACCGCTGCCCTCGGCACCGGTTCCGCCACCGCCGCGCCCTCCTCGACGGCGACGCCGTCCCCCACCCAGCCCACCGAGATCCCCCTCCCCGACGGCTTTCTGCCCGAGGGCATCACCATCGGCACCGGCCCCTACGCCTACTTCGGCTCCCGCGCCGACGGGGCCGTGTACCGCGCGGATCTGCGCACCGGCCGGGGCACGCTGGTCCACGCGGGCGAACCCGGCACCGTCACCAACGGTCTGAAGATCGACGGCGACGGACTGCTGTATCTGTCGTCGGGGTCCACCGGAGGCGCCGCCCGGGTCGTGGACTCCCGCACCGGCGAACTGATCGCCCACTACCGGCTCACCGACCCGACCGGCCACTTCATCAACGACGCCGCCCTCCTCGGCGACCGGGCCTGGTTCACCGACTCCTACGGCGCCGTCCTCCACAGCGTCCCGCGCGGGCGGCGTACCGGTACGGTCCGCGCGCTGCCGCTCGGCGGCGACTGGGTGCAGCCCGCCACCGGCATCGGCGCCAACGGCCTGGTCGGCACGGCCGACGGCAGGGCCCTGATCGTCGTCAACGGCGGCCGGCTCTACCGCGTCCCTCTGGACACCGGCACCGCGGTCGAGATCGCCCTGAGCGGTACCCCCTCCCTCACCTACGGCGACGGCCTGCTGCGGATCGGCCGCACCCTCTATGTCGTCCAGAACCGGCTCAACCAGGTCAGCGTCCTCGATCTCGACGCCGGGGCCCGCACCGCCGTGCTCCGCCGCACGATCACCGACCCGCGCTTCGACGTGCCCACCACGGCCGCCCGCCACGGCGACCGTCTCTATGTGGTCAACGCCCGCTTCGACACACCGCCCACGCCAGAGACCACCTACCGCGCGATCGGCGTGCCGCTCTGAGGGGGCGGCCCGGCGGGCCTCAGAGGACTCCGGCCGACTCGTCCTGGAACAGCCGGGTCCAGTACTCCCAGTCCACCGGGTGGTGGGGGGAGCCCGCCGGGTCGACGGATCTGAGGACCCGGATCATGGTGGCCGCGAGTTGGTCGTAGGCGTCCGTGGTCAGCTCGTGGGAGAGCGCGCGGTCGATGGCGCGCTCGCGGTGCAGCAGCCAGAGGGTGAAGGCGAGGGTGGACACATCCGTGTTGAGCGGGCTCAGGGTCGCCTCCCGCTCGCTCCAGGCCAGCACCTCGCCGGTCGCGCCGTCGATCAGCAGGGCGTGGTCGTCCACCAGGCGGCCCAGGCGGATCAGGCAGTCCGCCCGCAGCGGGAGGGCGTCGGCGGGGAGCCCGCCCTCGTACTCGTCGGCGTAGTACTCGGCGAGGGTCGGCAGCCGTACGTCGGTGTCCAGCGTGAGCAGGGTGCCGTCCTCCGGGAGGCCGGTCTCGCGCAGGAAGCGGCGGGTCGGCTCATGGGTGAGCGGGGCCGGGCAGTCGACGTCCTCGAAGTGGGCGAGGCGGCCGGGGCCGAACTCGCCCTCCAGCAGCCGCGCGGGGAGGTCGAGGGTGAGCCCGGAGCGGGTGCCGGGACCGGCGACCAGGGCCAGCGGGCGGATCAGGGCGGCCATCTTCCAGTAGGGCGCCACCGCGCCGTCCGCGCCGTCCTCGAACACCGCCAGGAGCTGCCGGGACGCCTCCTGCGCGGCCTTGGCGCCATGGCGTCCGGCGAAGGCGGCGAACCGGCCGCGCAGCTCGGCCAGTTCCTCCGTCGCCGCGGCGAAGGTGACCAGTGCGCGCAGGGAAGGGGCCAGCGGGCGCGGGGCGGGGGCGGCCGGTGCCGGGACGGCCGAGGTGGCCGAGCCGGCGGGGAGGTCGAAGGAGAAGTACGCCGTGGTGATCGCGCCCGTCGCGCCGTCGAGCAGGAGCGACTCGCCCGCGATGCCGCCGGGGGTGAGCAGCCCGCCTATCACCAGGCGGTCGCGCAGCTCCGCCGCGAGGAAGCCGGGGTCGCCGGTGGTGTCGGCGACCGTGCGCAGCCCGTTCGTCCGCAGCTGCTCGAAGGTCAGCAGGTCGCTCACGCGGGGCAGCCCGGGGCCCGTCAGCCAGTGCCGGGTGGGCGCGTGCGTGATGTAGGGATCCAGCTCGAAATCGGTCAGGGTGATGGCCGCTGTGACGGCGCCGGTCGTGCTCATAGCTCCCCCGTGCATGGTTGTCAGGGGTCGGTCCGTCCGCCCGATCCCGCGGCCGTCCCCACTGCCCGCAACACTACGGGCTGCCACTGACAATGGGCTCCGACCTGCACAAACGCGGTTCGCGGGGCGGATGTTCACCCACCCGGCCAGGGCGTGGACCGCCGCTTCCGGCCGTCGGGTCCGGCTCCGGCCCACCCGCTCGGCCGACGGACGCGCCGCCCGGCCGACGACGCCCGCAGCACCCGGCCACTCGGTCAGACGTCGAAAGCACCCGGTTGGTTGTCCCGGGGCCGTCCCACTGACGGTCCGGACGGCTGCCGCACGAGTCGTCCGGTCGACGGTCCGGACGCTTGTCCCGAGAGTCGTCCCGCCGATGGTCACGACGGTTGTCCCGGGGATCGTCCCACTGACGGTCCGGAGGGCTGCCGCACGGGCCGTCCCACCGACGGTCCGAACGGGTTGCCCCGAGGGCCGTACGCCGATGGTCACGACGGTTGATCCGAGAGCCGTCCCACTGACGGTCCGTACGGTTGCCCCGGCGACTAGCCCCGGTAGCTCAGACCGACCGCCCGGCCCCCTCACCCCGACGTGACCACCGCGGCCTGTGGGCGGATGGGGAGGCGGTTCACCGGGCGGCCGGTCGCCGCGCGGACCGCGGAGGCGATGGCCGCCGGGGAGGCGACGACCGGCACCGCGCTGACCGCCTTCGCGCCGAACGGTGCCACCACGTCCCGCTCCTCGACCAGCTTCACGATCCGGATGTCCGGGGCGTCCAGCGCCGTCGGCAGGGCGTAGCCGGTGAGGTCGGGGTGGCGGATCGTGCCGCGCGGGGTGCGCAGGTTCTCGGTGAGGGCGATGCCCACGCCCTGGGTGACCCCGGCCTCGATCCGCGCCGCGAGCTGCGCCGGGTTGAGGATCCGGCCGACGTCCTGGGCGACCGCCAGCTCCACCACCCGGACCGAGCCCAGTTCGATGTCCACGTCGACCACCGCGCGGATGGCGCAGAAGGCGAGCCCCACGAAGGCGTCGCCCTGGCCGTGCTCGCCGAGCGGTTCGGTCGGGTGCGGGCGGCACTGCGCGGTGGCCCACAGCTCCTTGCCGTCCAGCGCCTCGCTGACCGTCGTGGACAGGACACCGTCGTACGAGGTGATCTTGCCGTCGGCGATCTGGAGCAGTTCGGTGGACATGCCGAACTTGTGGGCCAGGGGCTGGAGGAGCTGGGTGCGGACCATCTTCGCGGCCCGTTCCACCGCGCCGCCGGAGACCCAGGTGTGACGGCCCCGGCAACCCGCGCCCGCGGGCGGCTGGTCGGTGTCGACGGGGGCCACATGGACCTCGTCGACACCCAGGGTCTCCTGGACGATCTGGCGGGCGAGGGTGGTGAAGCCCTGGCCGGACTCGACGGCCGCGCACAGGACCGTGGCGACCCCGTCCTGGACCTTGACGGTGGCCGTGGAGACCTCGTCGGCGCCCTCGGCGCCCAGCATGTGCACCATGCCCAGTCCGTAACCGACGCCCCGGCGCACCGCGCCCGGCTCGCCCGCGCCCTCGGGGCCGCCGGGCAGCAGCCACTCGTCCTCGGGCGTGTCCTTGGGCAGCGCGGGCAGCGGGAAGTCGCGGACCGCCTGGAGGAGTTCGGCGACCGGCGCCGGGCAGGTCACGGTCTGGCCGATGGGCAGGACGTCACCGGTGGCGAGGACATTGCGCAGCCGCAGTTCGGCGGGTTCGACGCCGAGCTTCTTGGCGAGCTTGTCCATCTGCGCCTCATAGGCGGCGCACACCTGCATGGCGCCCTCGCCCCGGACATGGCCGGAGGGCGGGTTGTTGGTGCGGACCGCCCAGCCCTCGATGAAGGCGTGGGGCACCACATAGGGGCCGCACGCGAAGGACACGGCGGCGGCCAGCGCCTCCGCCGAGGTGTCCGCGTAGGCGCCCGCGTCCAGCAGGATCTGCGCCTCGACCTTGACCAGCCTGCCGTCGGCGTCGGCGTGGTGCCGGTAGCGCAGCAGGGTGGGATGGCGGTGGACGTGGCCGAGGAAGGACTCCTCGCGCGTGGCGGTGAGTTTGACCGGGCAGCCGGTCTTGAGCGCGAGCAGTCCCAGGGGGAGCTGGAAGCCCTGGTCCTCGCGGTCGGCGGTGGCCCCGGGCACCCCGGTGACGACGATCTTGACGCGGTCGGGTTCGAGGCCGTAGCAGGCGGCGGCCGTGTCGCGGTCGTTGTGGGGGTCGGTGGAGGCGAGGTACAGCTCCACGCCGCCGTCGGGCCGGGGGACGGCGAGGCCCGCCTCGGCGCCGATGGGGGCGGGGTCCTGGCGGCCGATCCGGTACAGGCCCTCGACGACGATCTCGCCGTCGGCGTCCGGGTCGCCGTGGCGCAGCGGGATGTGGCGGATGAGGTTGCCGTCGGGGTGCAGCGGCTCGGCCTCGAACGCCCGCTCGGGGTCGGTGACCGGGTCGAGGACCTCGTACTCGACGATGACGGCGGCGGCGGCCATCCGGGCGGTGTCGGGGTGGTCGGCGGCGACGGCGGCGATGGGCTCGCCGTGGTGGCGGACCACCTCGGAGGCGAAGACGGGGCGGTCGGCCGTGCCCCGGCCGTGCAGGGCGGCGCCGGGCACGTCCTCATGGGTGACCACGGCCCGCACTCCGGGCATCTCGCGCGCGTGGGAGGTGTCGATGGACACGATGCGCGCGTGCGGGTGCGGGGAGCGCAGTACGGCGGCCCACAGCAGGCCCTCGGCCCACAGGTCGGCGGCGTAGGGGAAGGTGCCCTCGGTCTTGGCGCGCGCGTCGGCGGCGGGCAGGGACGCGCCGAGGCCGTGCGGGATCGGCTCGGCGGTGGGAACGGCCTCCGCCGTGGTCGCGGTGGCGGCTTCGTTGCTCACGCCTGGCCTCCGTCCTGTCCCGGTCCGGTTCCGGTTCCGTTGCCGTGGCCCTGGTCACGCGCCCGGCCCTGGTTCCTGGGCGGGTCGAACGCCGACGGGTTGACCCCGCCGGATCCGGGGCCCGCCTGATGAGGGATACGCGGCTCGGAGCCGTCGTGTTCGGCGGACTCGGCACCGCTGCCCGCGGAGCGCTCCGCGACGACCTCCTGCACGGCGTCGACCACCGCGCGGTAGCCGGAACAGCGGCACAGGTTGCCGCACAGTGCCTGGCGGGTCTCCAGCGCGGTGGGCGCCGGGTTGCCCTCCAGCAGATCGTGGACGGTCATCGCCATGCCGGGCACGCAGAAGCCGCACTGCACGGCGCCACACCGGGCCAGCGCGCGCTGGACGTCGGAGGGCTGTCCGTCGGACGCCAGGCCCTCGACGGTGCGCACCTCGCTGCCGGCCGCGGTGACCGCGGGCACCAGGCAGGAGGCGACGAGACGGCCGTCGACCTGGACGTTGCAGGCGCCGCACTCGCCCTGCGAGCAGCCGTCCTTGGCGCCCGCGAGCCCGAGCCGCTCACGCAGCACATAGAGCAGCGACTCGCCGATCCAGGCGCCGGTGACGGGCCGGTCGGTGCCGTTCACCCGGAGCACGTAGGAGGCGACGGGGTGGTCGTCGTGCGGGGCCGGGGGCGGGTCGGCGGGGTCGGCGGAGGTGTCCGGAGCGTCCGGAGTGTCCGGATCGCCCTCGGGTTCGGCGGGGTTGGCGGCGGCGGGGGCCTCCTCGCCGTCCGGGACAGCCCCGGCGGCGGGCTCAGCGGCCTCTTCGGGCGCCTCGGAGGTGCTGTCCGGCCCGGAGTCCGCGTCGGGCTCCGCCGAGGGCTCCACGGCCCGCTCGGCGACCCCGGGCACCGCGACGGCCCCGGCGGTCACCGACGCCCCGGAGACCTCGGGCACATCGGCCACCTCGGGCGCATCGGCCACCTCGGTCTGCCCGGCCGCCTCCGGTGCCTCCACCGGTCCGGCGGCCCCGGCGGGACGCGGGCGCGACACACTGGACGTCACCGGCTCACCGTGCGGGACGGGCTCCCCGTAGTGCCGCTCCGGCGTCTCCGGCGGTACGTCGCTCTCGGGGGCCCACGCCTGGCCCGCGCCGCCCTCGGTCGCCCAGGGCGCGGCGGCGCCTCCGGGGAGCGTCGGCGGCGGGGTGCCGCCCCACTGCTCGACCAGCGCGGACGTGCTGAACTCGCCCGACTCGTCCGGGAGATCGCCGCCCGCCACCGGGATCGACCACTGGCCGGTCACATCGTGGCCCGGCGCCGCGGCCGACGCCTGAGCCGACACCGCCTCCCCGAAGTTCCACTGCCCGGTGGCACCCGGGTGGTACGCGAACCCGTCGCCGGGCGCGGCCCCGTACTGCGCCTGCGCCTGCCCGGGTCCCTGTCCGGGTCCCTGGTGGCCGGTCCCGGTGTCGTCCCCGGCGCTCTGCCACTGGGTGGCGTCGGCGGGGGCGGCCGGGAGGGTGGTCCAGGTGCCGGTGGCGGACGGGTCGGTGGCGGCGGGCGCGGCAGGGGTGACCGTGATGGCGGGCGGCACATAGCCGTGGCCGGGCGCGGCGAGCGGGCTGTCGGCGGACGCCATCAGGGCGTCGATACCGCCCTCGGGGAGCTTGACGAAGGCGGTGGCGCCGTCGTCGTACTCGCCCTGGGGCAGCGGGTCCCAGCGGCCCCCGCCCTGGGGGGTGCCCTCTCCGTGCTGGTCGTCGGTCACGACAGCGCCCTCCCCAGTGCTCGTCGGGCCAGCGCGGCGACGGACCGCCGCAGATGCAGTACGGCGGGCGGAAGCAGCGGTACGGAGCCGTCCTCGGCCGGGGCCGGGTCGGGGATGCAGGCGGCGGCCACGTACTCGCCGAAGGCGCTGAGCGCCTCGGGGACGAGCGCGCGGTCGTTGTCCCAGTCGATGAGCCGGGCGACCCACTGCTCGGCGTCCAGGGGGCGCAGCGGCATCGGCGCTATGGCACCGACGGCGCACCGCACCCCGCGCCGGGCGGGGTCGAGGACGAGGGCGACGGAGGCGACCGCCCGGCCGGGGCCGGTACGGGCGGTGGCCTTGAGGAAGACCTGGGGCGCGTGCAGCAGGGGCACGCGCACGAAGCCGATCAGCTCGCCCGCGCGGAGCATCTCCACCCCGGCCAGCAGATGGGAGACCGGGATCTCGCGGCGGGCGCCGTCCGGCCCGGCGATGACGAGGGTGGCCTCCAGGGCGGCGAGCACCGGCAGCGCGTCACCGGTGGGCGAGGCGGAGGCGATGTTGCCGCCGAGGGTGCCGGCGTTGCGGATGTGCGGGGGGCCGGCCGCGCGGGCGGCGGCGGCGAGCGCGGGGATGAGGGCGGCGAAGTCGGGGCGGCCCATACGCGCGTGGGTGAGTCCGGCGCCCAGCAGCGCGTGGCCGTCCTGGTACTGCCAGCCACGGATCTCGCTGATCCGGCCGAGGCCGACCAGCGCGGCCGGGCGGAGCTGGCCGGAGTTGACCGAGGTCATGAGGTCGGTGCCGCCCGCGACGGGCACGGCGGCGGGCAGCGCGGTGAGGGCCGCCACGGCCTCGTCGAGCGTCGTGGGCAGCGTGACGGGCTGCGCCGCCTGCGGTGCGTGCGTGGTCAAACCGGCTGCCCCTTCCCGCTGCCCCCACTGTTCCCACCTGTGCGCCGTACGGTACGTGCTGACCGGGCGGACGTGGCAACTCTGGCACATCTTCGCAGGGCACGGACGCGGGGGTCCGCTAGGAGGCATTCACCCACCTCATCGCGGAGATGACCGGTTTTCGCAGGGCATCACCCACGCGCGGCAATTGGCACTCTTCGATGACCCTTGGGAGCTTTTTCCATTATCTGTTCGGGAAGCCCGGGTGAAGGGCTGGAGCGGGTCCGGGAGCCCGCCCCAGGAGCCCTGTAGGCGCCCTATGGGAGCCCTGTAGGAGCCGTACGGGCGGGGCGGGGGCGGCGCCACGCCCCTCCCCCGCCCCGCCGGCTCACGGTGCCCCCGCGTCACGGCGTCACCGCGTCGCGGTCTCATCGCCGCGGCGGCTCCCCGTCGATCGGCCGCCCGAGCACCCCGGGCCGCAGCTGCCAGGGCTTCGGGCCGGTCGGCGGCCGGTAGGCGACACCGAGCGCGTCGAGCCGCCCGTAGTGCGCGGTCATCCGGCGCTCGAAGTCCGCGAAGTCCCGCTCCGCCGGGGCGGGCAGGGCGCTCCAGGCCACCTCGGCGAAGGCGGCCAGCCGGGGGAAGACCTGGTAGTCGACGCGGGCGGAGTTCTCCATCACCTCGGACCAGACATTGGCCTGGGTGCCGAGGACATGGCGGGCCTCGTCCTCCGTCAGTTCCTCGGGAACCGGCTCGAACCGGTAGACGTTCTCCAGGGTGCGCACGAATCCGATCGGCACCGGCTCATCGGGGCCGCCGTCCTGACGGTGGTCCAGATACACCTGCTGCTCGGGGCACATGACGACATCGTGGCCGGCCCGCGCGGCGGCGATCCCGCCCTCGTAGCCGCGCCAGGAGGAGACCGTGGCGCCCTCGGCGAGGCCGCCCTCCAGGATCTCGTCCCAGCCGACGAGGCGGCGGCCCCGCGTGGCGAGCCAGCCGTCGAAGTGCCGGATGAACCAGGACTGGAGCCCGTCCTCGTCCTTCACCCCGAGTTCCTGGATCCGGGCCTGGGCCAGCGGGGAGTCGCGCCACTGGTCCTTCGGGCATTCGTCGCCGCCGACATGGATGAACTCGCCGGGGAAGAGTTCCAGGAGTTCCTCGAACACCCCTTCGTAGAAGCGGAGGACGTTGTCAGTGGGGGCGAGTACGTTTTTGGAGACGCCCCAGGTGTCCCAGACGGAGAGGGAGGTGGTGTCGGTGACATCCGTGTTGCCGAGTTCCGGATACGCCGAGATGGCGGCCTGCGAGTGCCCCGGGATGTCGATTTCGGGGACGACGGTGATATGCCGCTCGGCGGCGTAGGCGACGATCTCGCGGATGTCGTCCTGGGTGTAGAAGCCGCCGTGCGGCCGGTCCTCCCACAGCGGTGAGGCGCGGTGCCCCCATTTGGTGCGTGAGCGCCAGGAGGCCACCTCGGTCAGCCTCGGATGGCGCTTGATCTCGACGCGCCAGCCCTGGTCGTCCGTCAGATGGAAGTGGAAGACGTTGAGTTTGTGCGCGGCCAGCAGGTCGAGATAGCGCAGCACGCCTTCCTTGGGCATGAAGTGTCGGGCCACGTCCAGCATCATGCCGCGCCAGCGGAATCGCGGCGCGTCCTCGATCCGGGCCAGCGGGAGCCGCCACTCGCGGCCGGGCAGCGGGGCCCGCCGGAAGGCGTCCGGGCCGAGCAGTTGCCGCAGGGTCTGCGCCCCGCGGAAAAGCCCGGCGGGGTCGGCGCCGGTCAGGTCCACGCCGTCCGCGGTGATGTCCAGGCGGTACCCCTCGGCGCCGAGTCCGCCGCCGATCTCCGGGTCCAGGGAGAGCCGTACGGCGGGGGTGGCGCGGTCCGTGTCCGCGGTGGCGGGGGCGAAGGGCAGTCCGGTCGCGGCGCCCAGTTCGGCGCGCAGCCAGCGGGCCGTCGTCTCCGTCCCCGCGCCCGCGACCAGGGCGGTCTCCGGTCCCAGCGAGAGGGAGCCGTCCCCGTCGGCCGTCACCCGCAGGGGCGCCGGAATCAGTTCCGTAGGCGAAGTAACAGACACGGAAGTCCCCTCCGTAGAAGTCGAGGTCGTGGAAGCCGAGGCCACGGAAGCCGAGGTCCCGGGAGTCGGGGTCCCTGGAGTCGGGGTCCCTGGAGTCGGGGTCCCTGGAGTTGAAGTCACGGAAGCCGAAGTCGCGGGAGTCGAGGTCACGGAAGCCGAAGTCATGGAAGTCGGGGTGGCGGAAGTCGCGGAAGTCAAGGTCGCGGATGGATTTTCGGCGGGAATCGCGTCGGAAGGCACGTCAGAAGTCATCTCCGAGAGGCTCGTCGGTACCGGTGGGTTCGAGCAAGGGGATCAGTCCTTGACCGCTCCGCCCAGTCCGGAGACCAGTCGCCGCTGGACCAGGACGAAGAAGACCAGCACCGGAATCGTCATCACGGTGGACGCGGCCATCACGCCTCCCCAGTCGGGGTCGTCGGGTTTGTAGAAGACCAGCAGGGCCATCGGAAGGGTGGACTGGGAGGTGTCGCTGATGATGAAGGAGCGGGCGAACAGGAAGTCGTTCCAGGTCGAGATGAAGGAGAACACACTCGTGGCCACGAGGCCCGGGAAGACCAGGGGGAAAAGGATCTGCCACATGAATCGCGAGCGGCTCGCCCCGTCCAGATACGCGGCCTCCTCCAGCGCTTCCGGCACCGCTTTCACGAATCCCCGCAGCATCCACACCGCGAAGGGCAGGGAGAAGGCGATGTGGGGCAGGATCAGCGCGCCCAGGGTGTTCAGCTGGCCGAAGTCCCGCATGAGGAAGAACAGCGGGATGGTGAGCGCCTCGATCGGCACCATCTGGGCCACCAGGAACATGATCAGCACGGTGGTCCGGAAACGGAACTTGAATCGGGTGACGGCGGTCGCCGCGAGAAAGGCGATGAGCGCCGAGGCGATGACGACACAGCTCGCGACGAGCAGGCTGTTGAGGAAATACCGGCCGAATTCCTGCTGCCCGAACACCCGCCGGAAGGAATCCAGCGACGGGGACAGCGTCCAGGGCCGCGGCTCGGTCGACTCGATCTCACCGGCAGGTTTGAAGGCGCTCAGCACCATCCAGTACAGCGGGAAGGCGACGGCGACGGCGATCAGCAGCGCGGACGCCTCGGCGGCGAGGCGCCAGGGGCGCCGGGGCCGCCGTACCAGAGAACGCACGACACTCACAGTTCCTCCCCCTGGCGGCGCAGCAGCCGCAGATAGACCAGGGTCACGGCCAGCAGGATCAGCAGCATCACGACGCCGATCGCCGAGCCGAGGCTGTACTGCGAGGACGCGAACGCCTGCTGGTAGGCGTAGACGTTCAGGACCATGTTCTGGCCCGCGATACCGCCGCCGTTGGTCATGACATAGATCTGGGTGAAGACCTTGAAGTCCCAGATCACCGACTGGATGGTGACGATCACCAGGATCGGGCGGAGCATCGGGGCCATCACCGAGCGCCAGATCCGCCACTGCGAGGCGCCGTCCAGGGAGGCCGCCTCCAGCACCTCGGTGGGGATGGCGCGGATCCCGGCGTAGACGGTGACCATCACGAACGGGAAGGAGCACCAGACGACTTCGAGGAGCACCAGGAAGAAGGCGCTGTAGCGGCCGTAGGTCCAGGAGTGGTCGCCGAGGCCGAGGATGCGGTTGACCGGGCCGAAGTCCGGGTCGAACAGCAGCAGCCAGACGGTGGAGCCGGTGACCGCCGGGGTCGCCCAGGCGCCGAGCGCGGCCATCATCAGCGCCAGCCGGGGCAGCGCCCGTACCCGGGTGAGCAGCACGGCCAGCGCGCAGCCGACCGCGAGGGTGGAGACCACACAGGCGGCGGCGAAGACCAGGGTGGAGACCAGCACCGTCCAGAACTGCTCGTCGCCGAAGAGTTCGGAGTAGTTGCCGAGGCCCTTGAAGGTGGTCGGTTCGCCGCCGCTGACCTGGGCCTGGGTGTACTCCAGGAACGAGATCAGGCCGAGCTGGTAGATCGGGTAGACGAGCAGCCCGCCGAGGACGACGAGGGCGGGGGCGAGATAGAGCCAGGGGGTCCAGCCGGTCCGGCGTGCGCCCGGCCGCCCGGAGGGGCCCGGGGCACGGCCGGTGATCCGGCCGCCGCGGGGGCGCGGGACGCTCTCGGTGTCCCGCACCCGGCCGCGGTGCTCGCCCCCTGTCTTACTGGGTGCGCTCACTGGACGTCACCCCGCGGACGCGAACGACGCGTCCATCTTGTCGGCCGCGTCCGCCGCGGCGCCCTTGACGTCGTTCTTGCCGCTGACGATCTCCTGGAACATGGTCGGCAGGACCTGGGAGGCGTCGATCTCGGCCCAGGCCGGGGAGGCCGGGACGAACTTGGGCTCGGCGGCGAGGGTCTGCACGAAGGGCTCGATGAAGGAGTCCTTGGTGGCGGCCTCGTCCCGGACGTCGGCGTAGGTCGGCAGGAAGCCCATGGCGTCGAAGAGCTGGCCCTGGGTCTGCTTGGAGGCCAGTTCCTGCATCAGGTCGACGGCAAGGCTGCGCTTGGAGGTGCTCTTCAGGACACCGATGTTGTTGCCGCCCGCGAACGCCGGGGCGATCGAACCGGCCTCGACGCCGGGCAGCGGCACCACCGCGTACTTGCCCTTGACCGCGCCCGCCTCCACCGCCTGGTGGCTGAAGTCGCCGCCGATGGCCATGCCGGCCTTGCCGGAGGCGAAGGCGGTGACGGTGTCGTTGCCGCCGAAGCCGGCGCACTTGGCGGCGGGACAGTTGTCGTCGCCGAACAGCGAGGTGTACGCCTCGATGCCCTTCTGGGCGGCGGCGCTGTCGATCGCGGAGGCGAAGGAGCCGTCCTTGCCTGTGGCGATCTCACCGCCGTTGGCCCAGATGAAGGGCATCGCGCCATAGGTGTAGGCGCCGCCGACGGCGAGACCGTACAGGTCCGGCTTCTCCTCGCGGATCTTCTTGGCGGTGGTGATCAGCTCGGCCTGGGTCTTCGGCGCCTCAAGGCCGAGTTCCTCGAAGACATCGGTGCGGTAGTAGAGGGCGCGGACGCCGACGAAGAAGGGGGCGCCGTAGACCTTGCCGTCCACGGTGACGGACTGGCGGGCGGTCGGGTCGGCGTCCTTGGCCTCGTCCCAGGCGTCGAACTCCTCGGTGATGTCGGCGAGTCCGCCGTCCTTCACATAACCGGCGGTGTCGGTGTTGCCGTACTCGATGAGATCGGGGGCGCTCTTCGGGTCGTTGAAGGCGGCCTTGATGCGCTGGGCGCGGGTCTCGACGGGGATGTACTCGATGGAGACCTCCGCGCCCTCGTGGGTCTTCTCGAACTCCTGGACGACGGATTCGACGACCTGTTCCTTGGGCTGGTTGTTCACCTCCTGGAAGAGCCAGACCCGCAGGGTGCCGGTCTTCTCGTCCTCGCTGGAGGCGGAGTTGTCGGAGGTCGAGGGGGCGCAGGCGGCGCCCGCCAGCAGGGCGGGGACGACCAGCAGAGAGGCCATACGGACGGACAGCTTCATGGAGTTGCTCCTCCGGGAGTGCGTTGCATCGTTGCAACATGCGCAATGCCTGTTTCGCTGTGCACAACACCCCGGAGGTTAAGGAGTCGATGAACGGACTTACAAGAGGTCTCAACCACTCTGTGACCGGGCGACGCATTCCCTGCAACGGGCGCCCCTCGGACAGAACGCGCAAAAGCCCCCGAAGTGTGCCGGAACACACCTCAGGGGCCTCTGTTCGTCCGCGTACGGCCCGGCGGGCCGGGGGCTACTTCTTGCCGCCGCCCTTGCCGCCCTTACCACCCTTGCCGTCATCCCCGCCGGCGCCCATGGACTCGTAGATCTCCTTGCACATGGGACAGACGGGATACTTCTTGGGGTCGCGGCCCGGCACCCAGACCTTGCCGCACAGCGCCACGACGGGGGTGCCGTCGAGGGCGCTCGCCATGATCTTGTCCTTCTGGACGTAGTGGGCGAAGCGCTCGTGGTCACCGTCACCGTGGGAGGTCTGCGGCGTCGGCTCTACGAGGGTCCCCGTACCAGTCCCGCGCTCGGGCTCAAGAGTGCTCATAAAGACCAAGAGTACTGAAGCTCACACCGTTCGGTCCGGTGACGTCCCCCAGGGCACCCACCGGCCGCGCGCTCAGTTCAGCGACGGATCGTCCGGGTACGTCGCCACCATCGCCAGCTCGTTACGCTGGCGGCGCAGCACCTCGCGCCACAGCCGCTCCGGCTCCGGCGAGGAGACGTCCCCGGGCTCGGACTCGACGACGTACCAGGCGCCCTCGGCCAGCTCGTCCTCCAGCTGGCCGGGGCCCCAGCCGGCGTATCCGGCGAAGATCCGGAGCGAGCCGAGGGCGGAGGCCAGCAGCTCCGGCGGGGCCTCCAGATCGATCAGGCCGATCGCGCCGTGCACCCGGCGCCAGCCCAGCGGCGCCCGTTCGGCCGAACCGCCGCCCGGGATCACGGCGACCCCGAGCGCCGAGTCCAGCGAGACGGGGCCGCCCTGGAAGACGACACCGGGCTCGCCCGCGAGGTCCGCCCAGTTCGCCAGGATGTCGCCGACCCCCACCGGGGTGGGCCGGTTGAGGACGACACCGAGCGAGCCCTCCTCGTCGTGGTCGAGGAGCAGCACGACCGCGCGGTCGAAGTTCGGGTCCGCCAGGGCGGGAGTGGCCACGAGCAGCCGCCCTGTGAGCGAGGACACCTCGGTCATGCCTGCCATGATCCCGCATCTTCCTGTCACGTGGGGAGGCAATGGCCGCGCCCGGAAGAGAGCAGGCCCGGGGCGGAAGGAAGCGCCCCCGGCGCACGGACCCGGCCGGGCACCGAGGGTCCGCCCCGGCCGCGTGGTGACCCCATGTGCCCGGCCGGGCGCGGTTCGTGTTGTGACACAGCTATGACAGGGCTGCGCCCTCCCATGGCTTACGGCAGGGGGGCCGACGGCGATTAGTCTGTGTCTCCGGCCCCACCCGCACTCCACGGAACGCGAGATTCATGACCGTCAACGACGATGTCCTGCTGGTCCACGGCGGAACCCCGCTGCAGGGCGAGATCCGGGTCCGCGGTGCGAAGAACCTCGTGCCGAAGGCCATGGTGGCCGCGCTGCTGGGCGGTGAGCCGAGCCGGCTGCGCAATGTCCCGGACATCCGTGATGTCCGGGTCGTCCGGGGCCTGTTGCAGCTGCACGGGGTGACGGTCCGGCCCGGCGAGGAGCCCGGTGAGCTGGTCCTCGACCCGACGTACGTCGAGAGCGCGAATGTCGCCGACATCGACGCCCACGCCGGTTCCTCGCGCATCCCGATCCTGTTCTGCGGTCCGCTGCTGCACCGCCTCGGCCACGCCTTCATCCCGGGCCTCGGCGGCTGCGACATCGGCGGCCGGCCCATCGACTTCCACTTCGACGTGCTGCGGCAGTTCGGCGCGACGATCGAGAAGCGGGCGGACGGCCAGTACCTGGAGGCCCCCAAGGGCCTGCGCGGTACGAAGATCCGGCTGCCGTACCCGTCCGTCGGCACGACCGAACAGGTGCTGCTCACCGCCGTGCTGGCGGAGGGCGTGACCGAACTCTCCAACGCGGCCGTGGAACCGGAGATCGAGGACCTGATCTGCGTCCTCCAGAAGATGGGCGCCATCATCGGCGTCGACACCGACCGCACGATCCGCATCACCGGTGTCGACAAGCTCGGCGGCTACACCCACCGGGCCCTCCCGGACCGCCTGGAGGCCGCGTCCTGGGCGTCGGCGGCGCTGGCCACCGAGGGCGACATCTATGTCCGCGGCGCGCAGCAGCGTTCGATGATGACGTTCCTGAACACCTATCGGAAGGTGGGCGGCGCCTTCGAGATCGACGACGAGGGCATCCGCTTCTGGCACCCCGGCGGCCGGCTGAAGTCCATCGCGCTGGAGACCGATGTCCACCCCGGCTTCCAGACCGACTGGCAGCAGCCGCTGGTGGTCGCGCTGACCCAGGCGACCGGCCTGTCCATCATCCACGAGACGGTCTACGAGTCCCGGCTCGGCTTCACCTCCGCGCTGAACCAGATGGGCGCGCACATCCAGCTCTACCGCGAGTGCCTCGGCGGCTCCGACTGCCGCTTCGGCCAGCGCAACTTCCTCCACTCGGCGGTCGTCTCCGGCCCCACCGCCCTCCAGGGCGGCGACCTGGTCATCCCCGACCTGCGCGGCGGCTTCTCATATCTCATCGCCGCGCTGGCCGCCCAGGGCACGTCCCGCGTCCACGGCATCGACCTCATCAACCGCGGCTACGAGAACTTCATGGAGAAGCTGATGGAACTCGGCGCGAAGGTGGAACTCCCGGGCAAGCCACTCGGCTGACCCCCGGCCGCCGCACCCCGGCCGGACCCAACACCCCCCCGGCTGGGGGTCCGGGGGTCATCCCCCGGGCAGACACAGCATGGAGAAGCTGATGGAACTCGGCGCGAAGGTGGAACTCCCGGGCAAGCCACTCGGCTGACCCCCGGCCGCGGCACCCCGGCCGGACCCAACACCCCCCGGCCGGGGGTCCGGGGGTCATCCCCCGGGCAGACACAGCAGCTCATGGAACTCGGCGCGAAAGTGGAACTCCCAGGCAAGCCACTCGGCTGACCCCCGGTACGCCGATGGGCGGTCACCCGGCTGGGGGTGACCGCCCATCGGCGGCTACTGCGACGTCCCTACGAAGGGGCGCGGGGCTGTATCAATGTGCGGCGGCTCCGCCGCGTGGGCGCGACCGGCCACAACGGGTCGGCGGACGCCAGCGGCACCGAGCCCCCACAGCGATGCGCGCCCCTACTTGCCCTTGGCCGCTTCCTTGAGCTTGGAGCCCGCCGAAACCTTCACGCTGTACCCGGCCGGGATCTGGATCGGGTCACCGGTCTGCGGGTTGCGGGCGGTACGAGCCGCACGGTGGGTGCGCTCGAAGGTCAGGAAGCCGGGAATGGTGACCTTTTCGTCGCCCTTGGAGACGATGTCGCCCACCACCTCGGCGAACGCGGCCAGCACGGCGTCGGCGTCCTTGCGGGTCACCTCGGCGCGGTCGGCCAGGGCGGCCACCAGCTCACTGCGGTTCATGTTGTTACTCCCGTGTTCATCTTGCCGTTGAGGCGTGCCATACGGCGGAGCCGCATATTGGGCACAGCGAAGCCGATGCTGCCAGGTCCCTCGGACGATCCCCGGACCCGGGGTCCGCCCTCAGACGCTCGCGCCTAGAGACGCATCCTGCCCCTACCTGCGGCGGGAATGCCAATCCGGCACCCGCTCGCGTCGTGAGAACACCCTGGGGAGTCACACGAAAAGAGGGCCTGAGCCTGGCGACACCCTAGATGCCCCTCGACGCCGGTCGGTTCCGCGACGCGCCGGGGCCGGGGCCCGCACGGCGATGCGCACAGGCCCTTCACAGCCCGTCCGGCACCACCCGCGGCCCCCGCTCCGCACCGCCAGCCTACGACGCCGCTCCGGCAGCCGCCTTCGCGGCCTCCCGTACGGCACCGGCCACCGACGAGGCGACCTTGTCGTTGAAGACGCTGGGGACGATGTAGTTCGGATTCAGCTCGTCCTCGGTGACGACATCCGCGAGGGCCTTCGCCGCCGCGAGCATCATGTCGGTGTTCACCGTCCGGGACTGCGCGTCCAGCAGTCCGCGGAAGACACCCGGGAAGACCAGCACATTGTTGATCTGGTTGGGGAAGTCCGAGCGCCCGGTGGCCACCACCGCGGCCGTCTCACGGGCCACCGAGGGCTCGATCTCGGGGTCCGGGTTCGCGAGCGCGAACACGATCGCGTTGTCCGCCATGGCCGCCACGTCGTCCCCGTCCAGCACGTTGGGGGCGGAGACGCCGATGAAGACGTCCGCGCCCCGCACGGCCTCCTTGAGGGTGCCGGAGAGGTGCTCGGGGTTGGTGTTCTCGGCGATCCAGCGGAGCGTGGAGTCGGAGGCGGCCCCGGCCAGGTCCTCGCGGTCGGCGTGCACCACGCCGTGGATGTCGGCGACCACCGCGTTCTTCACCCCGGCGGCCAGCAGCAGCTTCAGGATGGCCGTACCGGCCGCGCCCGCGCCGGACATGACGACCCGTACGTTCTCGATCCCCTTGCCGACCACGCGCAGCGCGTTGGTGAGCGCGGCGAGGACGACGATGGCGGTGCCGTGCTGGTCGTCGTGGAAGACGGGGATGTCGAGGGCCTCGCGCAGCCGGGCCTCGATCTCGAAGCAGCGCGGCGCGGAGATGTCCTCCAGATTGATGCCGGCGAAGCCCGGGGCGATGGCCTTGACGATCTCCACGATGGCGTCGGTGTCCTGGGTGTCCAGGCACAGCGGCCAGGCGTCGATCCCGGCGAACCGCTTGAACAGGGCCGCCTTGCCCTCCATCACCGGCAGCGCGGCCTTGGGGCCGATGTTGCCGAGGCCCAGCACCGCCGAACCGTCCGTCACGACCGCAACGGAGTTGCGCTTGATGGTGAGGCGGCGGGCGTCCTCGGGGTTCTCGGCGATGGCCATGCACACCCGGGCCACACCCGGGGTGTAGATCATCGACAGATCGTCACGGTTGCGGATGGGGTGCTTGGACTGCATCTCGATCTTGCCGCCGAGGTGCATCAGGAACGTACGGTCGGAGACCTTGCCCAGCGTGACGCCCTCGATACCGCGCAGCTGCTGGACGATCTGGTCGGCGTGCGCGGTGGAGGTGGCCGCGATCGTGACGTCGATCCGCAGCTTCTCGTGCCCGGAGGCGGTGACGTCGAGGCCGGTGACCGAGCCTCCGGAGGACTCCACGGCGGTGGTGAGCTGCGAGACGGCCGTTCCGCTCGCGGGCACCTCCAGCCGGATGGTCATCGAGTAGGAGACGCTGGGCGCCGTAGCCATGGCCGACTTCCTCTGCTTTCACGGTCTCGCCGATTCGTGCCGTCCGATCGTCGCACCTACCGCCGAGTACGTGCCAGCCGCCCCGGGTTGCGCTCATTGAGTTCACAGCAGACCCGGATCAGACCCGGACGGCCGAACGACAGACCCGATTCTAAGGGCCCTCGAAGAGTGGAACGGAAAATGCTTTCCACAATACGAGAAGAGAGGGGAAAGCCTACGTGACCCGATGAGCCGGTCACAACAAAGGAGGTCCACGTCACATCAGGACGTGGACCTCTCTGTCAAGTCAGTGACACCGACCCGCCATGCTCGCCTCGCGGCAAGTGGTCGCTCGTAGCGACGAAGGTTGGGCCCGGGGGCTTGGATCGGGCCGGTGTCACGTCCAGGCTAACAAACCGATCCCGTACGGCCATTCCCGCACCGCGCGTTCCTTCGCGCGCCGCCCCGATCGGCCGCGCGGCGGCCGGTCCCGATCGGGGCGGCGCGGGCCGTCCGGCACAGGCAGTCCGGCTCGGGCCGTCGGGCACGGGCAGGCCGGCACCGGCAGGCCGCGCGGTCAGTCCCGCAGCAGATCCGGGACGCCCGAGGCGTCGGGCTCGTCGCGGTCCTGGGAAACGATCGTGAGCTGCTGGGTCGCCCGGGTCAGAGCCACGTAGAGCACCCGGAGCCCGGCCGGGGACTCGTCGGCGATCTCGGCCGGGGAGACCACCACCGTGGCGTCGTACTCCAGGCCCTTGGCCTCCAGGCTGCCGAGGGCGACCACCCGGTCGCCGAGACCGGCGAGCCAGCGGCGGGCCTCCTCGCGCCGGTTCATCGCGACGACCACCCCGACCGTGCCGTCGACCTGCTCCAGCAGCGACTCGGCCGCCGCCCGGACCGTACGGCCCAGTCCGTCGCGGACGACGGTGAAGCGGGGGACGACACCGGTGGAGCGGACCGCGGTCGGGGACTCGGCGCCGGGCATCGCCAGGGCCAGGATCCGGGCGGCCAGCTCGGCGATCTCGGCCGGGTTGCGGTAGTTCACGGTGAGCTGGAAACGGCGGCCCCGGGAGAAGCGGCCGGTGCCGCCGGTGGAGGGAAGTGCCTCGTCCCGGGCGTGCGCGGCCTCGTCCGGGTCGGACCAGGAGGACTGGGCCGGATCGCCGACCACGGTCCAGGTGGCGGTACGGCCGCGGCGGCCCAGCATCCGCCACTGCATCGGGGTGACGTCCTGGGCCTCGTCCACGATGACATGCGCGTACTCGGTGCGTTCCTGGGCGAGCCGCTCGGCGCGCTCGCGCCGGGACTCCTCGCGCACCGGCATCAGCTCCTCCAGGCCGGTGAGCTGGTCCAGCGGATCCAGCTCGCGCTGCTTCCGGGGGCGGGCCGGGGCGCCCAGGATGGCCTGGAGCTCGTCCAGCAGGGCGATGTCGTGCACGGTCAGGCCGTCGCGCTGGAGCGAGCGGGCGACCCGGCGGACCTCGCCGGGGTTGAGGATCCGCCGGGCCCAGCGGCCGAGCCGCCGCTCGTCGGCCATCGCGGTGAGCACCCCGCGCGGGGTCAGCTCCGGCCACCAGGCGTCCAGGAAGGCGATGAAGGCGTCCTCGGAGAGGAGGTCCTCGTCGAAGGAGGCGCGCAGCTCGGCGGCCAGTTCCGGGTCGGAGTGCCGGGTTCCGGCGCCGGAGCGCTCCCAGAGGGCGTCCAGCAGCAGTTTGCGGGCGCGGGGGCGGAGGAGGTTCACGGGGGCGGTGCCGCTGAGAGCGGTGTGGCGGATGCGCTCCAGCGCCGCCGCCTCCAGCTCCAGCCGGCGCCCGAAGGCGACGACGCGCAGGCGGGTGGGGGGCGCGGAGGGGCGGGAGGGGGCGGGGGTGTCGTCGTCGGCGCCGAAGGCGAGCTGTTCGGCGGGGGCGGCGGGACCTGTGGCGCGGCCCTGTTCCAGGGCGCCCCGGGCCGCCTTCCGCAGCACCTTCAGCATCCGGTACGAGCCCTTGGCGCGGGCGACGGCCGGGGAGTCGTAGAGGGTGGCCTCGGCGCCGTCGACCAGGGAGCCGATGGCGCGGACGGCGACCTGGCCCTCCTCGCCGAGGGAGGGCAGCACGCCTTCGGTGTACGCCACCAGCAGCGGGGTCGGGGAGACGATCAGGATGCCGCCCGCGTACCGGCGCCGGTCCTGGTAGAGGAGGTAGGCCGCGCGGTGCAGGGCGACGGCGGTCTTGCCGGTGCCGGGGCCGCCCTCGACATAGGTCACGGAGGCGGCGGGGGCCCGGATGACCAGGTCCTGCTCGGCCTGGATGGAGGCGACGATGTCCCGCATGGTGTGGCCGCGGGCCTGGCCGAGGGCGGCCATCAGGGCGCCGTCGCCGATCACCGCGAGTTCCCGGCCGTCCAGGAAGGCGGTCAGCTCGGGGCGCATCAGATCGTCCTCGACGCCGATCACCTTGCGGCCCTTGGAGCGGATCACCCGGCGCCGGACCACCCGGCCGGGGTCGACCGGCGTGGAGCGGTAGAAGGGCGCGGCGGCGGGCGCCCGCCAGTCGATGACCAGCGGGGCGTAGTCCTCGTCGAGCACCCCGATCCGGCCGATGTGCAGGGTCTCGGCGATATCGGCGGTGCGGTCCTCGCGGATGGCGCCCTCGGCGGGCTCGACGGCGGTGTAGGCACCGTCCGGGCCCTTCTTGCCGTCCTTGCCGGACAGCAGGTCGATCCGGCCGAAGAGGAAGTCCTCGAACTCGTTGTTCAGCCTGCTCAGATGCACTCCGGCGCGGTAGACCTGGGCGTCCCGCTCGGCGAGCGCGCCGGGGGTGCCGACCTGGCCGCCGCGGCCCGCGTCCCGCATCAGCAGCTCGGCCTCGTGGATCTTCTCCTCCAGACGCCGGTACACCCGGTCCAGGTGGATCTGTTCGACACCGATCTCCCGGTCCCTGAGGGAGTCGAGCGCGGAATCCTGTTGCGCCTGAGCGGCCACCGGGCCCCCTTCTGACGTGCTGGGCAGCCGTTAACCGTACGCGACGCGAGCGGGGAAAGGCTACGGGCCCGCCCGGGTGATCACACCGGACGGGCCGGAGGGGGCCACGTCACCTGTTCGGAGGGCGGGTCGGGGGCGGGGCGGGGGCGGGTCGGGGGCGGTTGGGAGGGCGGTGCGGGCGCCGGTCCGGAGGCCGGACCGTGGGGCGTTCCGAGGGGCGCTCCGAGGGGATGGCCGGGCACCTGTTCGGGCGCCGCCCGGACACCGGCCCGGACGTCTGTTCGAACGTCGGTTCGGTCGCCGGTCAGGGCGCCGCACCGGGTGCCCCGGCTCAGGGCGCCCCAGCTCAAAGCGCCCCTGCTCAGACGTCGATCTCCACCAGCTTCTCGCCGTCGATGGTGACGACCTCGAAGCGGTCGATCTCGCCCGGCTTGAAGGCGGCGCCGCTCTGGATGTAGAGCGGATTCCTGGCCTGCTCGGTCTGAGCGCCCTCGATGCCGTAGCCCCACTCGGGGACGGACCAGGTGCTCATCGACTCGCGCTCGCCGTTCTCGCCGACGGCGATGAGGGAGCACTTGAGCGGGCCCTTGACGTTCTTCAGCTCCAGGACGCCGTCGGTGCCCCACGCCTTCTCCTGCATCGCGACCGTGGCGCTGACCTCGGTGGTGGGGTCGGTCGCGGAGGCCCGGTCGGGCATGGCGTCGAACGCGGTCTTCGCGGGGCTCGCCGCCGCCTCGACGGTGGGGCTCGGGGAGCCGCCGCCCTCGCTCCCGCCGTTGGTGGCCACGGCCACGAAAGGTCCGCCCACGATCAGCGCGGCGGCGGCGGCCACCATGTAGAAGGAGCGGCGCCGCTTCTGCGCCCGGCGTTCGGCGACCTCGTCGACCAGCTTCTCCGCGAGCCTCGGGGAGGGCCTGGCGGACAGCGACTCGCCGATCGCGGGGGTGCCGGTGCCGGGCAGATCGGCGAGGGCGGCCAGCATGGGCTCCATCCCGGCCAGCTCGTCCAGTTGCTGCGCACACCATTCGCAGCCGGCCAGGTGCGCCTCGAACGCGGTCGCCTCCGCGTCGTCGAGGATGCCGAGGGCGTAGGCGCCGACGGTCTCGTGCTCGTTCGGGCCCGCTGTTCCCTGCTGCATGGAGCCAGACATACCCGGGCCCCCTGATCCGTATCCCCCGTAAGTGTTCATCACGCCGTCACCCCCCGCTCCTCCAGTGCCAGCTTCATCGAGCGCAGGGCGTAGAACACCCTGGACCGCACCGTGCCGCTGGGTATCCCCAGGGTCTCGGCCGCCTCATTGACGGTACGCCCCTTGAAGTACGTCTCGACAAGCACCTCCCGGTGGGCCGGGGTCAGGTCGTCGAGGGCGTCGGACAGCGTCATCAGCCACAGCGCCTTGTCGATCTCGTCCTCCGCGGGGATGACCTCCAGCGGCGACGGATCGACCTCCTGCGGCCGGGCCTGCCGGCTGCGGTGGCCGTCGATGACGATGCGGCGCGCGACCGTCACCAGCCAGGGGCGTACCGATCCGGTCGCTCGGTTGAGCTGACCGGCGTTCTTCCAGGCACGGATGAGCGTCTCCTGCACCACGTCCTCGGCACGCTGCCGGTCGCCCGCGACCAGCCGCAGCACATAGGCGAGCAGCGGTCCGGCGTGCTCGCGGTACAGCGCGCGCATCAGCTCCTCGTCCGGTTCCGAGGGCTGGGACATGCGATGTCGGGCCCTCGATCCACGTTCATTGGCCACGGCCGCATCCTTGCGCACGCCCACCTCCGGTGTCCGGGGGTTCCCCCGAGTCGGTCGCTCGACACCGGGTACGGACACCGGGGGCCCGGTGTTCAAAGGGGGGTCACGGTTTCCGCACGCCGCTGTGACGACCGGGACATGACCGCACATTCTCACCGCGTGACCTTTACATTTCCCCCACAGTGACAAGAGGGGCACCACTACCCGTGAACTCCGGTGGGGAAACGGGGTGTTGCGTATCTCACAGGGGTGGGTGGGGTGTTGGGGTGCCCTGCGCGCGCCTCAGCCCCGGTGTGCCGGTCCCGGTGCCAATGCCGGTGCCCATGGCGGTGCCCATGGCGGTGCCGATGCCGGTGCCGGTACCGGTGCCGGTGGCGGTCCCAGAACCGCACCCTCACCCTCACCCTCACGCCCGAGCCAGCGCCGCGACCCGGCGCCGGTGCCGGGCCACCCGCTCCCGGTTCCCGCACACCTCGCTGGAGCACCAGCGGCGCCGGCGGCCCCGGGAGGTGTCCAGATAGACGACGGGGCAGTTGTCCCCCGCGCACTGCCGCAGCCCGGCGCACGCCACCGGGTCGGTGAGCAGCTCCACCGCGTCCCGGGCCAGCGCCGCGAGCAGTTCCGCGCACTCGGGCGGCCCGGCCAGCTCCCGTACGAGATCCCCGTCGGCGGCGCGTACGGCGCGCGGGGCCGGGGGCGCGGCGGCGCGGGCGAGGGCGTTGACCCTGATCAGGGAGGCGGCGGCGGTCCGGGGTCCGGGGGTGAGGCGGGAGCGGATCAGCGCGTCGAGATGGGCGCGGAGTTCACGGAAGGCCGCCGGCCAGGCGGCGTCGGCATGGGTGAGGGGGGTGCCGGACGGGACCAGTCCGGAGCCGGTGATCCAGGCGCGCAGGTCGGCGAGGGAGCCGAGCCGTTCGGCGGGGTGGGTGGTCGCGAGCAGGTCGAGGGAGAGACGTCCAGTGTCGAACCGCGGCTCGTACGGGGCCGTGGCCGTGCCGAGTGCCATGTGCCTGTCACCGCCTAAGGGTTGCCCTGGGGAGCGCGGCGCGAGGAGGCCGCGGGAGAGGGGGAACCGTTCCTCTTACAGTGCCTGCCCGCTCCGGCGACCGGAAGTCCTGGGAACCGACGGCGCCCGCCTGGAACCCGGGAACGGGAGGGCGAGGCCCGGGAACACCCGAGGGCGGAGGGCGGGGCCTAGGAACAGCGGAGGGCGGAGCCCGGGAACACCGGACGGAGCCCCGGAACACCCGCAGACGGGAACCCAGGAACACCGGAGGGCGGAGCCCGGGGAACACCGGCAGACGGAACCCAGGAACACCGGAGGGCAGACCCTAGGACCCCGCAGTCGGCGCCTCCGCGTACTTGCTGTCCGCGGCCGGGTCCAGGGCCAGCCGGTAGCCGCGCTTGACGACGGTCTGGATCAGCCTGGGGGCGCCGAGGGCGGTGCGGAGCCGGGCCATGGCGGTCTCGACGGCGTGCTCGTCGCGGCCGGAGCCGGGCAGCGCGCGCAGCAGTTCGGCGCGGGCGACCACCCACCCGGGCCGCCGGGACAGTGCCCGCAGCAGGGACATCCCGGCGGGCGGTACGGGTTTGAGGGCGCCGTCGACCAGGACGGCGTGGCCCCGGATCTCGACCCGGTGCCCGGCCAGCGGCAGGGTGCGGGCCCGGCCGGGCAGTTCCTGGCACAGCAGTTGGACGAGGGGGCCGAGCCGGAACCGTTCGGGCTGGAGGGTGCCGACGCCATGGGCCTGGAGCGGCAGCGCGGTGACCGGTCCGACGCAGACCGGCAGGACATCGTGGTGAAAGGCGGCGAGCAGCTCCGGCAGCTGGCCGCGCTCCCCGGCGCGGGACAGCAGGGAGGCGGCGGCGGGCGCGCTGGTGAAGGTGAGGGCGTCGACGCCGCGGGTGAGGGTGGCGTCCAGGAGCCGGTCGACGGGTCCGATGTCCTCCGGCGGCATCCACCGGTAGACGGGGACGCCGATGACCTCGGCGCCGCTCGCGCGCAGCGCCTCGACGAACCCGGGCAGCGGCTCGCCGTGCAACTGGACGGCGACGAGCCGCCCCTCGACGCCCTCCTCCAGGAGCCGGTCGAGCACCTCGGCCATGGACTCGCTGGACGGCGACCACTTCTCGGTGAGCCCGGCGGCCCGGATCGCGCCCTTGACCTTGGGGCCGCGGGCGAGGAGTTCCACCCCGCGCAGCCGGTCGAGCAGCGCCTCGCCGAGCCCCCAGCCGTCGGCGGCCTCGACCCAGCCCCGGAAGCCGATGGCGGTGGTGGCGACGACGACGTCCGGGGCACGCCGGATCAGTTCCCCGGTGGCGACGAGGAGTTCACCGTCGTCGGCGAGCGGCACGATCCGCAGGGCGGGGGCGTGCAGGACGGCGGCCCCGCGGCGGCGCAGCAGCGCGCCCAGTTCGTCGGCACGCCGGGCGGCGGTGACGCCGACGGTGAACCCCGACAGGGGGCCGGGGGCTGCGGATGGTCGCTGGGCGTCGTCGTCCATGGCTCTCGTCGACTCTCGTTCGTCTCGGGGCGGCTCGTGGCGTCTCAGAACGGCTCAGAACGGCTAGCGGCTGCTCGGGGCTGTTCGGGAAAGGCCGGCGGGGGCGCGGGTGGGGGGCCTGCTCTCGTCTCCTCGGTGGGACGCGGTGGTGTCTGCCGGTCGTTCACATGCCGATCGAGCCTGTCAACGGCGCGTGACAGGCTCGGATCGGGGTGATGTCACCGGTGTTACGGGTGCACCGGGGGTGTCAGACCTCGGCGTACCGGGGCGCGGTCCTCGGCTCGGCGGTGGTCCGGTCCGCGGTCCGTTCGGCGGGGCGGCGAAGGTATACGGCCCAGGTCAGGACGGAGCAGAGACCGTAGACGGCGAGGAAGGCGACGAACGCCCCGGTGCCGGTGCCGGTGCTCTGGAAGGACTGCCGGAAGGCGAGGTTGATCCCGAGTCCGCCGAGCGCGCCGACGGCTCCGATGAGCCCCATGGACGCCCCGGACAGCCGCCGCCCGTACGCGGCGGCGGCCTCCCCGGTGAGCCCCCTGCCCAGCGCCTGGCGCTGGAAGATCCCCGGGATCATCTTGTACGTGGACCCGTTGCCGAGCCCGCTGAGCACGAACAGCAGGATGAAGGCGACGGTGAACAGCGGCAGCGACTCCTGGACGCTGGCGAGGATCACGAACCCGGTGGCGGCGGCCATGCCGACGTAGTTCCACAGGGTGATCCGGGCGCCGCCGTACTTGTCGGCGAGGGCCCCGCCCAGGGGCCGGATGAGGGACCCGAGCAGCGGCCCGATGAAGGTGACGTAGGCGGCCTGGAGCGGCGTCCGGCCGAACTGGGTCTGGAGCACCAGCCCGAACGCGAAGCTGTACCCGATGAACGACCCGAACGTCCCGATGTAGAGGACGGACATGATCCAGGTGTGCGGTTCGCGTACGGCGTCCCGCGCGGCGCCGGTGTCGTTGCGCAGACTGGCGAGATTGTCCATGCGGAGCGCGGCGAGGACGGCGGCCAGCACGATGAAGGGGATGTAGATCCCGAGCAGGACGCGCGGCCCGCCCCCCGCCCCGATCACGGCGAGCCCGACCAACTGCATCACCGGCACGCCGATGTTCCCGCCCCCGGCGTTCAGCCCGAGCGCCCACCCCTTCCTCCGCAGCGGGAAGAAGGCGTTGATGTTGGTCATGGAGGAGGCGAAGTTCCCGCCCCCGACCCCGGCGAGCATCGCGCAGAGCAGGAAGGTGGTGTACGAGGTCCCCGGCTCCATCACCGCGAAGGCGACGACGGTCGGCACGAGCAGCGCGGCGGCCGAGACGATGGTCCAGTTCCGGCCGCCGAAGAGGGCGACGGCGAAGGTGTAGGGGACGCGGACGACGGCGCCGACGAGGGTGGCCATGGAGACGAGGAAGAACTTGTCGGCGGGGGTGAGCCCGTACTCGGGGCCCATGAACAGCACGAGCACCGACCACACGGTCCAGATGGAGAACCCGATGTGCTCGGAGAGGATCGAGAAGAGCAGATTCCGCCGGGCGACCTTCTCCCCGCCCTCCCGCCAGAAGGTCTCGTCCTCGGGGTCCCAGCGCTGGATCCAGCGGCTGCCGCGCCCGGGGGCGGTGGGGGACGAGGGCTCGGTGTCTGCCGTACTCGGGGCTGTCATGACGCCTCCACGGTGCTCCGGGGCTCGGGGTCTGCCTGGCTCTTCCTGGGCTCTGCTCGGGGTTCTGCGAGCGGCTGATCCGAAGGTAGAGAGGCGTCGTTTCGGCCCTGTGGCGGCGGGTGACCGGGGAGGAACGTTGCTCTCACGCGGGGGGGGGGAGGTGGGTGAGAGATGGGGCGGCGGCCTCCTAGCGGCCGACGGCGAAGGGGTTGCCGGGCGCCTGGAGATGCGGGTCGGCCGGGACGTACCGCGGCCGACCGTCCGGATCGGTGACCCGGACAAACCCGGCGGCCACCATCCGCGCCTCCTGCCGGGCCCGCATCCCCGGCAGGACATACACCCCGAACAGCACCGGGACGACGAACAGCACCCCGCAGGAGATCCCGGTGACGGCGACGACGGTGGGGTGGTCCTGGAACCGGAACATGATCGCGGCGGAGGTCGGGACGATCAACAGACACCAGAGCAGCAGCCGCACCCTGTCGCTCAGCCCCGTCTGGAGGTCCCATTCGATCCTCATCCGGAACAGCGCCACGTCCTTGTCGACCAGCGGAGGCCGGGGACCGCCGGTGGCCGCGTCCGGATACCGCGCCCGGTTCTCGGCGGCCCGCGCCAGGCCCTCCGGGCTGGGGTCGGGCTGGAGGAACAGGAACATCTCCTCCCGCCCCTGTGAGGCGTCCACGTACCGATACCCGAACTGCTCGGCGAGGAGGGCGAGCCGGGCCATCGTCCTCAGCCCGGCGAACCGCACGGTGAGCCGGACGGGCCCGCCCTCGGCCATACCCCGGAACATCTTCCTGACCAGGCGCTTGCGCATCCGCGGGCCTCCCCCGACCTCGGCTGGCGATGTACGTCAACTTTCAACGATATCAACGCGATCGGAGTGTGATCGGAGTGATTGGCGTAATCGGCGTGATCGACCAAACCGGCGTGATCGACGTGATCGGCGTGATCAACCAAACCGTCCTGATCGACGTGATCAGCGTGATCGGCGGTCACCTCAGCCGCTTCCGGCTCCCGCCCCGGCTGCCCCCTCGGCCGCCCCCTCGGCTCCCGCCACCACCCCCGCCCCGCCCCCGCTTCCCGCCCGGCGCCCCGTTCGGCCACAGCCGGGGCCGGCGCTTCGCGGCGATGTCCTCGACCCAGCCGACGGCCAGGATCGCCAGTCCGATCAGGGGCCAGACCAGTACGAACATCCAGAGCGTGTAGGTGGAGTCGAGCGCGGCGACCGCGCCCTCGTTCTGCATGAAGGGCACGTCGTAGGCGAGGTCGATGAGCGGGACCGTGGCCATGATCAGCATGTTGTGCCACAGATAGATCGTGACCGCGCGGTTGTTGGAGAGGGTGACCAGTTTGTCCCATCGGGCCAGTCGGCCCGGCAGTTCCCGCCAGGAGGGCGAGTAGAGGAGCAGGAGCACCACGAAACCGAAGGACCAGGTGGCCTGGGCCAGGGGGATGTCGTTCAGGTCCCAGCCGTCCGGGCCGAGATGCCCCGAGGCCCACCACAGTCCGAACGCCATCACCAGCGCGGCGCAGGAGACGGCCGCGTAGCGCGGGACGCGCTTGAGCAGGCCCTCGTGATGGGCGAAGCCCAGCACCCAGCAGCCGCCGTAGACCGTGAAGTCGGTCACCGCGTTGCCGGTCTCGCCGGGGATGGTCACCAGGCCCGTACCGAGGATCGCCGTGAGGGCGAGCGGGGCGAGCAGCGTCGCCCAGGGCGCCCGGCGGAAGGCCCACAGCAGCAGCGGCGAGGCGATCACGAACCAGAGGTAGGCGCGCAGGTACCACAGGGGTCCCGCCGCCTGCACCGCCCAGGTGTCCTCCAGCAGCCCGGACTTGGAACCGATCTGCCAGGGGAAGGGCGGCGCACCGAACGGGAAGAGATAGTTCAGGACCTTCAGCCAGCCCCAGACCGCCCCGTCCCCGTCCCGCCCCGGATCCCAGCCACCGGCGAACATCAGCACCAGCACCACCGCCGCGAACGCCCACAGCGGGGGCAGCAGCCTGCGGATCCGGCCCTGGATCACACCCCGGGCCGGACGCTTCAGCGACCGGGCCATCAGCGAGCCCGCCAGCGCGAACATCACGCCCATCGACGGGAACAGCACGGTCAGCCAGGCCCAGCCGAAGAGGTGGTACACGACCACCCGGACCAGCGCGATCGAGCGCAGCAGATCCAGATACCGGTCCCGGCCGCCCGGCCGCGCGCCCACCGCGTCAGCCGCGTCAGCCGGTCCCGGCCCGGCGTCCCGCCGCTCCGGAACGCCCTGCGACGGGACCGTCGCCCCCGGGACGGCGGGAGATGGGGACGGGGAGGAGTACGGGGACGAGGAGGGATACGGGGACGAGGAGGGATACGGGGACGGCGAGGGATACGGGTCGGTCATGACACCGGCCTCCGGTCGCCACTGCCCGCCGGGCGCTGCCCGGGAACCGTTCCGCCGGGTGCCCCCAGTGCCCCCGTCCGCCGCAGCTTCTGCCACCGCAGCCGCCCCCCGGTCAGCGCCGTGATCCAGGACTGGAGCAGTACGACGTACATGAGCTGGCGGTAGAGGATCTGCTGGAGGGGCAGCGAGATCAGATGGGTCATGCGCTCCCGGTCCAGCCGGAAGGCGTACGCGGCGCAGACCGCCTGGATGAGCAGGACGCCCGCCCACGCGCCGACCGTCTTCTCCGTCGGGCCGAACACCAGGCCGTAGAGGAGGAAGACGTCGATGAGGGGGGCGAGGAGCGGGGCGAGGACCATGAAGAGCGAGACCAGGGGAAGGCCGACCCGCCCGAAACGGCCGGAGGGGCCCCGGTCCACCAGCGCCCTGCGGTGCTTCCAGATCGCCTGCATGGTGCCGTACGACCACCGGTAGCGCTGCGACCAGAGCTGCTGGACGGACTCGGGGGCCTCGGTCCAGGCGCGGGCGTTCTCCGCGTAGACGACCCGCCAGCCGTCGCGGTGCAGGGCCATGGTGATGTCGGTGTCCTCGGCGAGCGTGTCGTCACTCATCCCGCCGACGCGTTCCAGCGCCGAGCGGCGGAACGCGCCGACCGCGCCGGGGATGGTCGGCATGCAGCGCAGGATGTCGTACATCCGGCGGTCCAGGTTGAAGCCCATCACATACTCGATGTGCTGCCAGGCGCCGATCAGCGAGTCGCGGTTGCCGACCTTGGCGTTGCCGGCGACCGCGCCCACGCGCGGGTCGCCGAACGGCTGGACCAGTTCGCGGACGGTGGCCGGTTCGAAGACCGTGTCGCCGTCCATCATCACGATCAGATCGTGGCTCGCGTTGGCGATGCCCCGGTTCAGGGCGGCGGGCTTGCCGCCGTTGAGCTGGCGCACCACCCGCACACCCGGCAGCCGCAGATCCTCGACGATCCGCGCTGTTCCATCGGTCGAACCATCGTCCACGACGATCACTTCGATCGGATGATCACTTGCGGCCAGCGAACGAACAGTCTGTTCGATGCACTTCGCCTCGTTGTACGCCGGTACCAGCACCGTCACCGGTTCGGTGATCGGCGGTCCCCAGCGGAAGTCGTGGCGCCGGACCTTGCGCGCATGCGCCACGGAGAGGATCAGCATCATCCCGAAGCGCCCGAACACCAGGACGCCGATCACCGCGAGCCCGACCACCAGCACATCCGTGATCCGCTCGGACGCCTGCACCAGGAACACCCAGGCGTCGCCCTTCGCCGCCTCCAGACCGGTGACCCGGGTGTGCGCGCTGGGCGCGTCCAGCGCCTTGGTCAGGGTGCTGAAGCGGTAGCCCTTGTCCTGGAGACGCGGTATGTACCGGTCGAGCGCGGCCACGGTCTGCGAACGATCGCCTCCCGAGTCGTGCATCAGCACGATCGCGCCCCGGTCCTCCTCCTTCGGCATCGCCCGCCGGATGATCTCCTCGACGCCGGGCCGCTTCCAGTCCTCGCTGTCCGCGTCGTTGACGACGGTGATGTAACCCCGGCTGCCGATGTACTCGGTCACCGGCCAGGTCTCGTTGTCCATGGCCCAGGCGAAGGACGAGTACGGCGGCCGGAACAGCGAGGTGCGGATCCCCGCCGCGCCCGCCAGCGCCAGCTGGTTCTGGGACAGCTCCCAGTCGATGCGCCCCTTGGACTGGAGGGAGAGATCGGGGTGGTTGAAGGTGTGCAGCCCGATCTCATGACCCTCGTCCACGATCCGCTGCACCAGCTTCGGATAGCGGGAGGCCATGGTCCCGGTGATGAAGAAGACGGCATGCGCGTCGTGCTCCTTCAGGACGTCCAGCACTCTCGGGGTCCAGACCGGGTCCGGGCCGTCGTCGAAGGTCAGGACCAGTTCATGGTCGGGCAGGCGCAGACTGCTGCGCCCGCCGTCCCGGGAGTCGATCACCGGACCGCCCTTGAGGACGTCCTGCGGGACCTCGCTCTTGGAGACCGGGTCCTGGACCCGGTGATCGGCCAGGATCTCGCTGTGCACATATCCCCGCAGCATCAACATCGCCATCAGGGCGACCAGGACGAGCGAGGGGAGCAGCAGCCGCATGGGCACGCGGCGGCGCCGTGGGCCGGAGGGGGCGGAGCCCCTGCGGCGGGAGCGGGTTGCCATCAGAGGAGGTACTCCGGGGACGGGGAGGATGCGGGGAGAGGGAGGGGAAGGGGGAGGGAGAGGGAGAGGAGCGGGGAGGGGGCCGCGCGGGTCCCGGTGCCGGGCGCGGTCAGGGACACGGGGTCGGCCGCACCGCCCTGCACCTCGGCCGCCCCGTCCCCCTGGATGCCGCCCGCCTCGCCGGGAGGCGTCGAGGAGGGGTCGGGGTTCTGCGGGCTGGACGGCGTGTCGGTGGGGGTGCCCGGGTCGGGCGAGGTGGTGACCGGGGGCGACGGCTCCGTGCCGGGGTCGGTCGGGCCGGTGCCGGGCTTGGTGGCCGTACCGCCGGTCCCGGCGGGGGGCTCGGGTTCCTCGGAGGTACCGGGGTCGGCGGAGGCGGTGGCCTCGTCGGTCGCGGTGGGGTCCGCGCCGGGCGAGGGGGTGGTGTCCTCGGTCGCCGACGGCGACGGGTCGGTGGCGGTCGCGCTCGGGTCGGCGGACTCGGCGGAGGTCCGCGGTTCGGGGGTGGTGTCCACCTGTCCGGCGGGCTGCCCGTCCTGCTGTCCCGGCACCGGCAGCCAGGGCGCGTGGGAGTTCCCGGACATCAGGGTGGCGACGATGACGACCGCGTAGACCGCGCAGGCCAGCGCCACCGCCATACCGATCCGCCGGTACCGCCTGCTGCGCCGCCCGGTCGCGTCGACGAACACGGGTCCGTCGCCGCCGCCGTCGGGCCCGTCCCCGGGCGCCGCGCGCACCACGCCGCTCTCCCCGACCTGCACCGCGTCCATTTGGACGGTCACCTCGTGCGGATCATGGGCATGCGCGGCCCGACCGGCTCCGGAGACCTCCCCCTCATCCGGCTGCCCCCAGGGGTCCCGCAGCGGGAGCACGGCGGTACCGTCCCCGACGCCGGGCCGCCGCACCGCGGTGGGCGGCAGCACCTCGGTCGCACCGGTGAGGGGGACGCCCCAGGAACCGACGGGGGGTGCGCCGGTCCGGCCGGGGGTGGGGGCGGGCGCTTCTGCCGGACGGGCGGCGGACGCGGGGGCTGGCTCGGTCACACCGGCCCGACCGGCGGCGGAGGCGAGCTCCGGCGCGGCATCGATCGTCGGCAGCATCTCGGTCTCCCCGGCAAGCGGCACACCCCAGGAACCAACAGACGGCCCGTCAGCCCGACCGGCAACGGACCCGGACTCGGGGACGGCATCCACCATCGGCAGCACCTCGGTCTCCCCGGCAAGCGGCACACCCCAGGAACCGACAGAGGGCCCGTCGGCCCGACCGGCGGCAGAGGCAGACTCCGGCGCGGCATCCACGGGCGGCAGCCCCTCGCCCTCCCCGGCGAAAGCCCCGGCACCGCCCTCGGCGGACAGCTCGCCGAACGCCCGGCCCCCCGGTCCCCCCTTAGGGCGCCGTGGCTCGAACGCCCGGAACGGCTCCGTAGGCTTCCCGGGGCCGTCGGGGGCAGGGGAGGCGGTGGAGGGGCCTGAGTCCGCCTCCGCATCGCCGCTCTCGTCGCCGTCCCGGTCCTGGTAGCGGCCCCCGGACTCCCTGGTCGCTCCCCCGGTGGCCGAAAGATCACCTCTCGCGGTTGCGGGCGCGGGCCATTCCGGTTGGGCGTCTTCTCGCCACTTGTTCACGTACGCACTTCCCCCCACGGGACAGTTCCGGAAGCGCGGACGACACCGAGCACTCGTCGACCGAACCGGTTCCCCTCCCGGTTCCAGCGCCCCCATTACCACACCGTGCTCGCGCGACGAATGTAGCGTACGCGCGGGAATCGTGTTCGCCGTGTGTCAATCGTGGACGTTCATCACCTGAGCGTCGATGGCCGGAATCCATCCCCCCGGGGATCGCCGCAGCCATCCCTCGGCCGCTCCGAGCTGGGCCGCCGCCCGGCGGAGCGCGGTGAGACCGGGATGCACCAGCCCTTTTCGCCAGACCAGGGACACCGGCGACAGCGGCACCGGATCGACCAGCGGCCGGTGCACGGTCCCGGGCATGGCCGGAAACTCCTGCACGACCAGGATCGGGGCGCCCGTCTTCGCCATCACCCGCTGGAACTCCTCCTCGCCGATCGCCAGCGGATGGGGTGACGCGACCTTGATGCCACGTCCCTCGAACAGGTGACGTGCCAGGTCGGTCCACTCCGGCGTCCGTGGATTGCCGTCCCCGGCGTACACCGACTCCCCCGCCAGGGCGGCGAGCGGCACCGTATCGGTTTCGGCCAGTGGATGGGCCAGCGGCAGCAGCACCGCCATTGGCTCGAAACGTACGGGCTGCTGTTCGAGACCGGCCCGCAGTGCCGGGTCCAGTCCGGCGAACCGGCCGAAGGAGGCGTCCAGCCGCCCGGCCAGCAACTCCCCCGCCGCCCAGGTCAGCCCGCTCTCGTAGCGGGCCATCAGCTCCAGGTCGGGGGCGAGTTCACGGGCCCGCAGCAGGACCCGGCGGGCGGTGCCGAGTCCCGGTGAGTTGACATCGACCAGCAGCGGGCGGGCCGGGCCGAACTCCGCGAGCAGTTCGTCCTGCGCCCGCAGCACCCGCCGCGCGTACGGCAGCAGCCGCTCCCCGTCCGCGGTGAGCGTCACCTGGCGGGTGGTGCGCAGGAACAGCTCCGCCCCCAGTTCCCGCTCCAGCCGCCGGACGTCCCGGCTGAGCGCCTGCTGGGAGACATAGCGCCGGGCGGCGGCCCGGGTGAAGTGCAGTTCCTCCGCCACGGCGACGAAGGAGCGGAGCAGTCGGGGATCGAGGTCGGCCGGCATCCCGGCAACGTACCGCATGATTCACAACCCAGGTGCGTGAATAGAGGGTCAGAAGGTGTTGGACCGGACGATCACGCACGGGCGACCGTGGCCCCATGCCGCAGCCCCCGTACGCACGTCACCGGCCGCCCGCCCGAGCGGGCGTCGCCCCCGCCGTCACCGCCGACACCCTGATCGCCGCCGACCTCAGGCCCCGGGGCCGGTCCCGCGACCGGCCCCGCGGCCGACCCCCGCGACACACCGCGCCCGGCCCCTACCGGCGGCTCTTCGCCCTCCCCGGCACCCGTGCCTTCACCGCCGGCAATCTGCTGGCCCGGATGCCGATGGGCATGTTCAGTGTGAGCGCGGTGGTGATGATCGCCGGGGCCCGCGACTCGTACGCCCTCGCCGGGGCCGTCTCCGCGACCGGGCTCGCCGCCACCGCGGTCGTCGCGCCCTGGATCGCCCGGCTGGTCGACCGGCACGGCCAGGCGCGGATCGCCGTACCGGCCACCCTGTGCGCCGTGCTCGGCAGCCTCGCCCTGGTCCTCTGCGTCCGCCACGACGCCCCCGCCTGGACCCTGTTCGCCTCCTACGCCGCCACCGCGACCACCCCGAACATCGGCGGGATGTCCCGGGCCCGCTGGGCGTATCTGCTGGCGGACGACCCCGGTGCCCGGCACACGGCGAACTCCTTCGAGCAGTCCGCCGACGAGTTGAGCTTCATGCTGGGGCCGGTGCTGGCGGCGTTCCTGAGCGGGACGTTCTTCCCGGAGGCGGGCACTCTGACCGGGGTGGTGCTGCTGGTGAGCGGGGTGCTGATCTTCACGGCGCAGCGCGCGACCGAGCCACCGCCGCGCCCGGCGACCGGGTCCGCCCCGCCGCTGCGGGCGCCCGGGATGGTGCCGCTGCTGGTGATCTGCCTGGCCATGGGGGCGGTGTTCGGTGCGATGGAGGTGGTCACCCTGGCCTTCGCGGACACCGCCGGGCATCCGACGGCGGCGGGCGCGGTCCTCGGGCTCCAGGCGGCCGGTTCGTTCGCGGCGGGGCTGGCGTACGGGGCACTGCGGCCGGCCGGTACGCCCGAGCGGCGCTATCCGTGGTGCATCGCCGCGATGGCCGTCCTGCTGACCCTGCCGCTGCTCGCCGCGGCGCTGACCGGGTCGCTTGCGCTAGTGGCGGTGGCGCTGCTGATCGCCGGGATGGCGACCGCCCCGACCATGATCACGGGCATGACCCTGATCCAGCGGCGGGCCCCGGCGGACCGGCTGAACGAGGCGATGACCCTCGCGGTGACCGGGCTGCTCGCGGGGATCGCGTGCGGTGCGGCGACCGGCGGCTGGGTCGCCGAGCGGCTGTCCCCCACGGTGGGCTACGCGCTGCCGGTCACGGCGGCGGCCCTCGCCCTGCTGCTTGCCCTGCGGACCCGTCGTCGCTGAGCGCGCGCCGGGCCCGGCCCGGACACACCGAGGGCCCGGCAGTCGGTGACTGCCGGGCCCTCGCCATGGAGATTGTGGAGATGGCGGGAATCGAACCCGCGTCCAACGGTGCGGAATCAGGGCTTCTCCGTGCGCAGTCCGCTGCGATTTTCTCAGCCCCGGAGATCACGCGGACAAGTCTCCGACGGGCTCAGTCACTGTTGGATTTCCCTCTTCACCCCGTGACCGGGATCAAGGTTTAGTCCCCTAGCTGATGCCAGGATCCGGGTCGGGAACACCCCCGGGCTGACACTTCGCAAGTCGCTACTTAGGCAGCGAGGGCGAAGGAATCGCGCTTGGTATTGGCGATTATTGTTTTCGGCCTGTGGTTTACGAGATCATGGCCGCTTCCTCGACACGCTTCCCCTGCTTCGACAACCGCTGTCGAAACCGATCATCCCCATGTGGTGTTTTCAATCAGCGCGCCGGGTGAACCGGCGCTTGTTCCATCGTACGGGATCAGCGCGACGACGTGCCAGCGTATTCCCGGCGACGCCCCGGGCCCCTCCCCGCACGGCTCACGCGCGCTGGCGCCGCCGTACCGCCGACACCGCCCGCTCGGTCTCGCGCCGGTCCTGCTTCTCGCGCAGGGTCTGGCGCTTGTCGTACTCCTTCTTGCCGCGCGCCAGGGCGATCTCGACCTTGGCGCGGCCGTCCTTGAAGTACAGGGCCAGCGGCACGATGGTGAAGCCGGACTCGCCGGACTTGGCCTCCAGCTTGTCGATCTCCACCCGGTGCAGCAGCAGCTTGCGCTTGCGGCGGGCGCTGTGGTTGGTCCAGGTGCCCTGGCTGTACTCCGGGACATGCACGTTGTAGAGCCATGCCTCGTGCCCGTCGAGCTGGATGAACCCGTCGGCGAGCGAGGCCCGGCCCTGGCGCAGCGACTTGACCTCGGTACCGGTGAGGACCAGTCCGGCCTCGTAGGTGTCGAGGATGTGGTAGTCGTGCCGCGCCTTCTTGTTCTGCGCGATCAGCTTGCGCCCTTTTTCCTTAGCCATAGTGCGGACCATTTTCGCACTACGCGGGGGGTGGCCGGGAAGTGATTATGCGCGTCCGCCGCCGTCCGGGACCCCGTCGGGCCGGGGGGCTACCGCCCCAGCCCGGTGAGGACCGTCTCCGCGCGGTCCAGTGCCCCGGCGTCCGCCTCCAGGTCGGGAGTGATGCCCTCGCCGTCGACCGTGCGGCCGGCCGGGGTGCGGTAGTGGCCGACGGTCAGCTCGGCGACCGAGCCGTCCGGCAGCGGGGTGGGCATCTGCACGGAGCCCTTGCCGAAGGTGCGGGAGCCGACGACGACCGCCCGGCCCCGGTCCTGGAGGGCGCCGGTGACCAGCTCGGCCGCGCTCATCGTGCCGCCGTCGACCAGGGCGACCAGGGGGCGGGCGGTGTCGCCGCCGCTCTCGGCGTGCAGCGCCCGCTCGGCGCCGTCGACGTCGTAGGTGGCGACCAGACCGCCGTCCAGGAAGGCGGAGGCGGCGGTGACGGCCTCGGTGACCAGTCCGCCGGAGTTGCCGCGCAGATCGAGGACGACACCGGTGCCGTCGGGGGCCTCGCGCACGGCGTCGCGGACCGAGGCGCCGGAGCCCTTGGTGAAGGCGATCACCTTGATCACCGTGACCCCGCCGGGCAGCGCGCTGACGGTGACCGGGTCGGTGGACAGCCGGGCGCGGCGCAGAACCTGCTCCCACGCGCGGGTGCCCCGTTCCAGCCCGAGGCGCACGCTCGTCCCGGCGTCGGCGTCCTCGGCGTCGCCGCGCAGCAGGGCGACCACCTCGGTGACCGGGAGTCCGGCGACGCTCCGGCCGTCGACGGACATCAGCCGGTCCCCCGCGCGGACGCCCGCTCCGGCGGCGGGCGAGCCGGTGGAGACCTCGGTCACCTCGATCCGCCCGTCCCGCTCGCGCCGCGCCGACACCCCGACGCCGGTGTACTCGCCGTCGAGGGCCTCCTCGAACTCGGCGTACTCGCCCTCGGTGTAGACGGCGTCCCAGCGCTCTCCGCTGCGGCTGACGGCCCGCTCGGCGGCCTCCACCGGGGACTTGCCCTCGGCCATGGCCTCGGCAGCGGCCTCGGCGATGTCCTCGCGCCCGGCGGGGACGGGGGCGTCATGGCGCCCGGCGGGGGCGGCGGCGCTGGTGGTGCCCGGCTCGGGTGCGGGGCGCGGCTCGGCGACCGGGAGCGAGCCGGTCGCGGCGCCGGCCACCAGGACGCCGGCGAACACCAATGTCAGGGCGGCCCCGCGGCGGAAGCGGCGGGGCTGACAGAACAGGTCGCGGCCTGACATGGCGGTGAGTCTAGGACAACGCGAAGGGCCGTACGGCCGGTTGACCGTACGGCCCTCGGGGCGAGTGTCACACCTTCAGGTACTTGCGCAACGCGAAGAACGCGGCAAGGGCGGGCATCAGCAGACTGGTCGCGAGGATCAGCGGCAGCTTGGCGAGGACCGCGTCCCAGCCGATGAAGTTGATCAGATTGAGCTTCTCGGACAGGGCGAGTCCGTGATCGATGATGAAGTACCGGGCGAGCACCAGGAAGCCGCACGCGACCAGACCGCCGATGAGCCCGGCGACGGCCGCCTCCATGATGAACGGCGCCTGGATGTAGAAGCCGGAGGCGCCGACCAGGCGCATGATGCCGGTCTCGCGCCGCCGGCTGAACGCCGAGACCCGGACCGTGTTCACGATCAGCATCAGCGCCACCACCAGCATCAGCGCCATGATCGCCAGGGCCGCCGCGTTCATGCCGTTGAGCAGCTCGAACAGGTTGTCCAGGATGCCCTTCTGGTCCTGGACGGACTGCACGCCGTCCCGCCCGTTGAAGGCGGTCGCGATCACCTGGTACTTCTCCGGGTCGTCCAGCTTGATCCGGTAGGACTCCTGCATCTGGTCCGGGGTGAGCGAGCTGGCCAGCGGGGAGTCGCCGAACTGCTCCTTGTAGTGCTTGTACGCCTGGTCCTGGGACTCATGGGTGACCGTGTCGACCACCGACATCTTCTCCAGGTCGGTGGTGATCTGGTTCTTCTGGTCCTCGGTGACCGCGCCCTTGGCACAGTTGGGGTCGGACTCGGCGTCGGACTTGTTGCAGAGGAAGATCGAGACGTTGACCTTGTCGTACCAGTAGCCCTTCATGGTGTTGATCTGGTCGCTCATCAGGAGCGACCCACCGAAGAGGGCCAGGGACAGGGCGACCGAGACGACGACGGCGAAGGTCATCGTCAGATTGCGGCGGAGACCGACTCCGATCTCCGACAGGACGAACTGGGCGCGCATGGCGTCGGGTTAAGCCTTTCCGTGGACGTCTGCGGGACTGCGGGCCGGTGGGGCCGCGGCGGTCAGTGCTGGTAGCCGTAGACGCCGCGGGCCTGGTCGCGGACGAGGCGACCCTGTTCCAGCTCGATGACGCGCTTGCGCATCTGGTCCACGATGTTCTGGTCGTGCGTCGCCATCACCACGGTGGTGCCGGTCCGGTTGATCCGGTCGAGCAGCTTCATGATGCCGACGGAGGTCTGCGGGTCGAGGTTGCCGGTCGGCTCGTCCGCGATCAGCAGCTTGGGCCGGTTGACGAAGGCCCGCGCGATGGCGACGCGCTGCTGCTCGCCGCCGGACAGCTCGCCCGGCATCCGGTCCTCCTTGCCGCCGAGCCCGACCAGTTCCAGGACCTGGGGGACGGACTTGCGGATCTCGCCGCGCGACTTGCCGATGACCTCCTGGGCGAAGGCCACGTTCTCGGCGACCGTCTTGTTCGGCAGCAGCCGGAAGTCCTGGAAGACCGTCCCGAGCTGGCGCCGCATCTGCGGGACCTTCCAGTTGGACAGCCGGGCGAGGTCCTTGCCCAGGATGTGCACCTGGCCGTGGCTGCACCGCTCCTCGCGGAGGATCAGCCGCAGGAAGGTGGACTTTCCGGAGCCGGAGGACCCCACGAGGAACACGAACTCGCCCTTCTCCACTTCCAGGGACACATCCCTGAGTGCGGGGCGGGTCTGCTTGGGGTAGACCTTGGAGACATTGTCGAATCGGATCACGGATGCACCACGGGTCGCCGGGGGTAGATGTGCGTGACCATACGCGACCGGGGCACACCCCCGCAGTCACCGGACCCGGTTGCGTGACGCTTGTGCCTTTTTGTACGGCTGCCTTTTCCGTGCCGCCGCCTTTTTCCGCGCCCGGCCCCGTCACCCCGCTCCCGGCGTCGGGGCGCAGCGCCGGGCGGAACCTGGCACAGTGGAGTGGGGAACGTTCACGGCCCGGGCGCCGTTGAACGGAGTGGAACGCACTTGTGAGGAGGGCGAGCGCATGACGTACGACCGGCTGGTGTGCGCTAACTGTGCCGCGCCCGTGAGCGAGGGCCGCTGTCCCGTCTGCCGGGCCAGCCGCCAGCGCCTGCGGCAGGACAACCTTTTCGCGGGCCTCAATCCGGCGACCCTGATCGCGCTGCTGGCGCTGCTGATCGTCGCCGCGGCCCTGCTGGCGCACCAGACCGCGTAGCCCCTCCGGGGGAGCCCCCTGAGGACCCGAAGCACCCGGCACACTCGAAACATCCGAGACATCTGAACGTCCGAAGCGATGTGAGAAGGGCCCGGAGCCGCCGCTCCGAGCCCTTCTCGTCACTGCGCTGTCACTCTCGGTGGCGATCAGGCCGCCGCGCCGCCCCGGCCGGTCATCAGGCGCGGGAGCACCCGGAAGCCGATACCGCCGGCGATCATCGTCGCGGCGCCGATCACCAGGAAGGTGGTCTCCATGGCGCCGGTCTCGGCCAGCTCGTCGCCACCGCCCTGCGGGGTGGTGCTGCCGGCCGGGGTCTCGGTGCCGGTGTCGGTCAGCGACGAGGTGCCCTCGTTCTGCGCGGACTCGCCGGAGCCGCCGTCGGGGCCCACCCCGCCGGTGCCGCCGTCATCGCCCGGCTCCTCGCCGGGGCCCGGGTCCGTGGGCTCCTCGGTGGGCTCCTCCGGCTCCTCCGTCGGCTCGGTGGGCTCATCCGTGGGATCGGTGGGCTCATCCGTGGGATCGGTGGGCACATCGGTCGGGGTCGGGGTCGGCGTCGGGGTCGGTGTGGGCGTCGGGGTCGGGTTCGGATCCGTCGGGATCCCGGGGTCGGTCGGTTCCGGCGGCGAGGGAGTCGTCTCGTCGTCGGCGCACAGCACACCGAGCAGGCAGTCGTCGGTGTCGGCCGCCGAGGCCGCTCCCGCGGCGGTCAGCGACGCACCGGCGGCGATCACGGCACCCGCCGCCAACCGCGCGACACGGATCCGTGTCTTCTTCGTCATGTGGTTGCTACCCCCAGTAGCTCATCGTCAGGGAGGCGGCGCTCCGGGGCGGTGATCGAACGGGGGTCACTGCGGTGACGCGAGAAATGGTGAAGCCCCCCGGTTCACATGCGCCCCAGGTAAAACGCATGCCACCGTGCACCCTTCCCATTTTTCAAAGCAACGTCAAGGCCGTTGCGTACGCGATGTCCCGATACGGCGTGAATGCCAGGCGGGGTGGCGTGTGAGTGTGATGTAAAACCCAGACATCGGGGGCGAACAAAAGGCAACTGCCACCGGGAGGGCGGCAGTTGCCTTGTCGACAAAGCGGTGTTTCCGGTCGCATCGCGCGCCGGTCGGCCGCCGGGCTACTTGTCCTGCTGCTTGCGCCAGCGAATCCCGGCCTCCAGAAAGCCGTCGATCTCCCCGTTGAACACGGCCTCGGGGTTGCCCACCTCGAACTCCGTGCGCAGATCCTTGACCATCTGGTACGGGTGCAGGACATAGGAACGCATCTGGTTGCCCCAGGAGTTGCCGCCGTCGCCCTTGAGGGCGTCCATCTTGGCCTGCTCCTCCTGGCGTCGCCGGTCGAGGAGCTTCGCCTGGAGCACGTTCATCGCGGACGCCTTGTTCTGGATCTGCGAGCGCTCGTTCTGGCAGGAGACGACGATGCCGGTCGGCAGGTGGGTGATGCGCACCGCCGAGTCGGTGGTGTTGACACCCTGGCCGCCGGGCCCGGAGGACCGGTATACGTCGATCCGCAGCTCGCTCTCGTCGATCTCGACGTGGTCCGACTGCTCCACGACCGGAAGCACCTCGACCCCCGCGAAGGAGGTCTGGCGGCGGCCCTGGTTGTCGAAGGGCGAGATCCGCACCAGCCGGTGCGTGCCCTGCTCCACGGAGAGCGTGCCGTAGGCGTACGGCGACTGCACGGCGAAGGTGGTCGACTTGATGCCGGCCTCCTCCGCGTACGAGGTCTCGTAGACCTCCGTCTTGTAGCCGCGCTGCTCGGCCCAGCGCAGATACATGCGCTGGAGCTTCTCGGCGAAGTCGGCCGCGTCCACGCCGCCGGCCTCCGCGCGGATGTTCACCAGCGCCTCACGGGAGTCGTACTCGCCGGACAGGAGGGTACGGACCTCCATCTCGTCCAGCGCCTTGCGCACCGCGGTCAGCTCGGACTCGGCCTCGGCACGGGTGTCCGGGTCGTCCTCCTCCTCGGCCATCTCGAAGAGCACCGCGAGATCGTCGATCCGCCCGCGCAGCGCCTCCGCCTTCCTGACCTCGGCCTGGAGATGGGACAGCTTGCTGGTGATCTTCTGCGCCTCGTCCGGGTTGTCCCAGAGGGACGGCGCTGCCGCCTGCTCCTCAAGCACGGCGATGTCCGCCCTCAGCCTGTCGAGGTCCAGGACGGCCTCGATCGACTCCATGGTCGAGGAGAGGGACTTGAGCTCTTCGGAAACGTCGACAACTGCCACGTCCCCCAGCGTAACGGCTCCACCGGGGGAGGAGCGCCGGGCGGGAGGGGGGTCGTTTGGTCACGCTGAGTGAGGGTAGGGGGTGGCTTTCTGGGGGCGCGCGAGCCGGTGGGGGCCGGTCGCGCACTTCCTCGCGCCCCTGAGTGCCTCGGCGCCCACCGTCGGCTGTGGCCTCGCGGGGCCGGTGGGTCTATCGGCTCCCCCGGCGTCCGAGGAGCGGGCCGGTCAGGGGGTCGGCGGCGCCGAGTGTTCCGTACCGCCGCCCGGGGACGCGTCACCGCAGGGCCGGTGGGTCTCTCAGCCCCCCCGGCGTCCGAGGAGCGGGCCGGTCAGGGGGTCGGCGGAGCCGAGTGTTCCGTGCCGCCGCCCGGGGACGCGTCACCGCAGGGCCGGTGGGT